>NZ_JBBKBL010000003.1:0-388075 GCF_037892645.1 Coprococcus sp. HCN-4056
GCTTTCCAGATGAGAATCATCATGAAATATGTAAGTTGTGATCTTTGTTCGTTCGGTGTTTCGTACCGCGAACAGTTGATATAATACTAAATCAGACGTCAGATGTCAACACTTTTTTTGACAAAAATTGTATTAAAATAAATACAATCTTATATGTACTCTAACGCCTGACTGATATTCGATACTCCTACTACTTTTATGCCCTCTATACTCTTAAGATGCTCTGCATTTGTCTTTGGCATAATACATGTCTGGAATCCCATTTTTACCGCTTCTCTTACACGCTGCTCTGCTGCGGATACGCCACGGACTTCTCCTGAAAGTCCTACTTCACCGAATACGACCATACTCTCATCCAATGGACGATTACGAAAACTGGAAACAAGTGCAAATACAATTCCAAGATCTGCTGCCGGATCATCAAGCCGCATACCACCGGCTATATTGACATATGCATCACTTCCTGATAACACCATTCCCGCTCTCTTTTCAAGTACCGCAAGAAGAAGGTTCACACGATTATAGTCCAAACCAACTGTTGTACGTCTCGGCAGATTAAAGCTGGTCTGGCAGACCAGTGCCTGGATCTCCAGCAGGATCGGTCTGGTTCCTTCTAAAGAACATACTACAACCGAACCGGATGTCTGAAGCGGTCTACCTGCCAGCATAACCTTTGATGGATTATTCACCTCTGACAAGCCGGTTTCAAGCATTTCAAATACACCAATCTCATTTGTTGAGCCAAATCGGTTCTTTACCGCACGAAGAATACGGAAACCTGCATTACGATCGCCTTCAAAGTACAACACCGTATCTACCATATGTTCCAGATTTCTCGGACCTGCTACCGTTCCTTCCTTCGTAACATGTCCAACGATAAAGATCGCTATATCCATCTGTTTTGCCATCTGCATCAAACGTGCTGTTACCTCTTTTACCTGAGATACGCTTCCCGGCGCCGATGCTATATCCTCTACTACTATTGTCTGAATCGAGTCGATAACAATAACCTTCGGTTTGTCTTTCTTGACATATTCTTCTACATCTTCCAGATTATTTACACACAAAAGCAGCATATCCTTCTGAAATGTACCAATTCGTTCCGCACGCATCTTGATCTGTGACAAAGATTCCTCACCTGAAACATAAAGAATCTTATGACCGTCCGCTGATAGATTTCTGCACATCTGAAGCAGGATTGTCGACTTACCGATACCGGGATCTCCCCCTACCAAAACAAGAGAACCGTTTACGATTCCTCCTCCAAGTACTCTGTTCAATTCTTCCAGTCCTGTGGAAAATCTTGTCTCATCAGCCGTTTTTACTTCTAAAATACTTGTAGGCACCACAGCAGTCCGTCCTCCGGACTGTTTTCTGGCGCCTACCGTTACTTTTTCTTCACAGAACGTATTCCAGGATCTGCATCCCGGACACTGTCCCATCCATTTTGCTGACTCAAATCCACATTCCCGGCAAAAAAAGATCTGTTTTTCTTTTGCCATATAAACTCCTAGTCAAATGCTTTTCTGACGTCTACCTTTACTTCTCTGCCCGGCTCAAGATCTACACTGATGCTTAACTTGCCACCGAGATTTGTTTTATTCTTTCCTACATATATATCATCAATATGAATCTTGTAATCTGTTTCCGGTTCCAGCTCCAGTGTAATAGATGAGGTCTCTGTTCCTTCTACTATAAATGATACATCTTCTTCTGATGAACGGAAGCCATGTACTGCTGTACCCGGTACTGATTCATATACAAACATACCATTCTTCTCAAGCTTGGTGATCTCATTGAAAGTCTTGATCTTATAGATATCACCTTTATATTCAATACCATCTTTCTTTGTCTTTGTTGCTAATTCATAATTTCCGAAATCCAGTGAATCGGACTCTATGTTAATTAAATCGTTGATTACTGACATTTTTATCCTCCTGTACATTATACTCATGCCTTACCCGGCACTTTTATAATCTGATTATACAATAATGCTCCGGCTTTTGCCACACCAAATATAATCAGTTCACAATTATTTTATAGATTTGGAAGCAACTACTTTTCAGGTTCATTTTTTACTACAAACTTCACCTTATCGTTGCGCACAGTCACCTGAACGGTATCTCCCCGTTTGATCTCACCTTTTAAGACTGCTTCTGCAAGCTCATCTTCTATATTCGTCTGAATCGCACGTTTCAACGGTCTTGCTCCGTATTTCTTATCGTAGCCTTTCTCAAAGATCAGTTTCTTAACTGCATCTCCAAACTTCAACTGAATCTCCATCTGCGATGCAACACGCTGCTTTAATTCTTTTAATAGAAGATTCGAAATATTTCTTACATCCTCCTCCGTCAGTGCACGGAATACGATAATGTCGTCAATACGGTTCAAGAACTCCGGCTTGAAGTTCTGTTTTACCTCATCCATAACATTCTTCTTCATATCTTCGTGCTCTGTATCTGCATTTGACGCGGTAACAAATCCAAGCTTCTTCGGATCAATAATCCTCTGTGCGCCTGTATTAGATGTCATGATAATAATCGTGTTCTTAAAATCTACTTTTCTGCCCTGAGAATCTGTGATATGTCCATCATCCAATACCTGTAATAATATATTAAACACATCACTGTGTGCCTTTTCTATCTCATCAAACAATATAACAGAGTATGGATTGGAACGAACCTTCTCACTAAGCTGTCCACCTTCCTCAAAGCCAACATAGCCCGGAGGTGACCCGATCAGCTTCGACACACTGTGTTTCTCCATGTACTCCGACATATCAACACGGATCAATGCGTCCTCACTGCCAAATACTGCTTCTGCAAGAGCTTTCGACAATTCAGTCTTACCTACACCGGTAGGCCCAAGGAATAAGAACGAACCAACCGGACGTTTTGGATCTTTTAAGCCTACACGGCTTCTCTTGATAGCCCTTGCTACCGCATCAACTGCCTCATTCTGACCGACAACTCTCTTATGCAACTCCTCTTCCAGACGTTCCAGACGTTTGGATTCCTGTTCGGTCAGTTTGTTTACCGGAATCTTCGTCCATACAGATACAACATCCGCAATATCCTCTGCATCTACTACAACACTTTTCGCATTTTTATTCTGCTTCATTTTATCGAGCTTTGTTTCCAGCTTTCTCTGTTTCTTTAACAGTTCTGCCGCTTCATCAATATCTCCAGCCTCTAAAAGGTTCTCAATATCATCGGAAAACGCCTGTATCTCAAGCTCCAATGGCAGTGTCTTCTTTGCTTTCTTTCCGAATCCCAGACGTTTTCTGGAACAGGCTTCATCCATCAGATCAATAGCTTTATCCGGCAGGAAACGGTCACTGATATATCGAACCGATAATGATACCGCTGCTTCCAGTGCCTGATCACTGATCTCTACATGATGATGTTCCTCGTATGCAGAGCGAAGTCCCTTTAAGATCTCTACTGTTTCTTCATTGGTCGGCTCTTCCACATAGACCGGCTGAAATCTTCGCTCCAACGCTGCATCCTTTTCTATATATTTTCTGTATTCTGCACGCGTCGTCGCTCCGATCATCTGGATCTCTCCGCGCGATAAGGATGGTTTTAAGATATTAGATGCATCGATTGCTCCCTCTGCTCCACCGGCTCCGATGATCGTATGAAGCTCATCCACAAACAGAATGACGTTTCCGGCATTTTTTACCTCTGCGATCACCTTCTTGATCCGTTCCTCAAATTCTCCACGGTACTTGGAACCCGCTACCATACTGGATAAATCTAGCGACAACAGTCGCTTATCCCGTACTGTATCCGGCACATCTCCCGCAGCGATCAGGTAAGCAATCCCCTCTGCTACCGCAGTCTTACCTACACCCGGTTCTCCAACCATACATGGGTTGTTCTTCATACGTCTGCTTAAAATCTGAAGCACACGCTCTATCTCTTTCTCTCTGCCTATAACCGGATCTAGATTTCCCATACGGGCATCCATCGTCATATCTCTGGAGAACTGATCCAACGTCGGTGTTGCCGATGCCTTGGATTTATTCTTTCCCTTTTTCAGACTTACAAATTCTTTCTTTGCCGTACTGCCATCCACTCCACATGCAGACATGATGTCTACATATATTTTCTGTATATTTGCCTTTAATGACAGTATGATTTTTACCGCCGTACAATCCAGATGCTTCAAAATGGCAATCAGAAGATGCTCACTTCCTACCTCTGTACTTTCCAGACGTTTTGCTTCATTTCCCGCAAGCTCCAGAATCGACTCTGCGGATTTTGTATATTTGCTTTTCTCTGCGCCAAAGGTTCCTCCGGCTAATGGTATCTGGCTTAAGATATTAATGATCGACTGTATCGTTACTCCATTTTCCTGTAAAACAACAAACGGTGCCGTATCACTGACAAAGGTAAGTGCCATCAACAGATGTTCACTTCCTATATAGTTCTGCCCCAGCTTCTTGGATATCCGTTTGGCTTCTTTTAATATTTCCTGTAATTTTTCACTGTTCGGAAGTTTCAAATTATGTCACCTCTTTTTTCATAGTATATGACATTTTCTGCCTACTATCTTCTGTTATGATACAAAAGTCCCCGGCTCCCATATATTAGTATGTTCCCCAGAGACTTTTTTCTTTCGTATATCTTTCAATAATAATTAACACTCATCAATCGCTTTACCGATATCATGACGCATATATTTATTCTCAAATGTGATCCACTCGGTTGCCTTGTATGCATTTGCACGGGCTTCATGAAGATCCTTTCCTGTAGCTGTTACTCCAAGTACACGACCGCCATTTGTTACAACTTTGCCGTCTTCAAACTTAGTTCCGGCATGGAATACATAGTATCCGTCCTTGTCTTTGAATGTCTCTAGACCTGAGATCGGATATCCTTTCTTATAGGAAACCGGATAACCGTCAGATGCAAGTACTACACATACAGCAGCGTTGTCTTCAAATTCAAGTTCTACCTGATCCAGAGTTCCGTCAATACACGCCTCAAATACATCAATGATATCATTCTTCATTCTAGGAAGAACAACCTGCGCCTCCGGATCTCCAAATCTTGCATTATATTCCAGTACCTTTACGCCCTGTGGCGTGATCATAAGTCCGCAGAATAATACACCCTTGAATTCTCTTTTCTCTGCCTTCATGGCTGCCATTGTAGGCTTGTATATATTCTCCATGCAATAATCTGCGATCTCATCTGTATAAAATGGGCTTGGTGAAAATGTTCCCATTCCACCGGTATTCAATCCTTGATCACCGTCCTGTGCACGCTTATGATCCTGTGCGGAAGTCATAGGTTTGATCGTTGTACCATCACAGAATGCAAGAACAGACACCTCACGTCCTGTCATGAATTCCTCGATAACCATAGTATTTCCCGCATTTCCAAAATGCTTATCCAGCATGATCTCTTTTACACCGGCTTTTGCTTCTTCCAGATCCTTACAGATCAGAACACCTTTACCAAGTGCCAGTCCATCTGCTTTTAATACGATCGGGAAGCTTGCCGTTTCAAGATATGCAAGTGCTGATTCTGCATCTGTAAAATTCTCATATGCGGCTGTAGGTATATTGTATTTTTTCATAAGATCCTTGGAAAATGCCTTTGAGCCTTCGATGATCGCTGCATTTGCTCGAGGGCCGAATGCGCGGATGCCCGCTGCTTCAAATGCATCAACTGCACCGGCAACCAACGGGTCATCCGGAGCTACAACTGCAAGATCAACTGCTTCCTTCTTTGCGAAATCAACCAGTTTATCAAATTCCATAACACCGATATCCACACATTCTGCCAATTCTGCAATACCTGCATTTCCCGGTGCACAATAGATTTTTGTTACTTTACTGCTCTTTGCAATACTTGTAATAATAGCATGCTCTCTTCCGCCGCCACCTACAACTAAAATCTTCATTTGTTTTCCTCCTGTCAGTCTTCCACAACTGTTATACCGTCTTCGATCCGAACCTTTCCATGTGCAATCTTATCAATAGCAGCAGGTAGAATATTCCACTCTGCCTGCTCCATGACTCTCTGCTGAAGCACCTTCGGAGTATCTCCGTTTTGTACCGCAACCGCTTTCTGCATAATGATCGGACCGGTATCGGTTCCTTTATCTACAAAATGTACCGTAGCACCTACTACTTTTACACCTCTTTTTAACGCTGCCTCATGAACCTTGAGTCCATAATAGCCTGTACCACAAAAAGCAGGAATCAGAGAAGGATGGATATTGATAATCCGGTTCTCAAATGCATCAATCACAATCTCCGGAATAACTACAAGGTATCCCGCAAGTACGATCAGATCCGGATTCACTTCCTGTAAAATCTTCAACAGATTCTCATTAAATACATCTCTTGTTTCAAAATCCTTTGGTGATACTACGATATCTTTTATACCTGCCTGTTTTGCACGTTCCAGTGCATAGGCATTTCTATTATTACTGATAACTGCTGCAATCTCGGTGTCTGTGATCTTTCCTGCTGCGATTGCATCAATGATCGCCTGTAAGTTCGTACCGCCACCGGAAACCAGAACTGCTATTCTTAGCATAAATCTACTCCCTTTTCACCGGCTACTACTGTACCGAGAACAAATGCCTTGTCTCCGGCACTCTCTATAGCTGCTATTGTCTTATCTGCATCTGTAGGATCTATTGCAAGGCACATACCAACTCCCATGTTATATGTATTGTACATCATATGCTCATCTATATCGCCCTTCTTTGCAAGGAGCTTGAATATAGCAGGCACTTCATATGAGTCCTTCTTCACCTGCGCACGAGCTCCGTCCGGAAGCATTCTTGGAATGTTCTCATAGAAACCGCCGCCTGTGATATGGCTGCAACCCTTAATCATTACACCGGCATCCTTTACTGCCTTTAATGCTTTTACATAAATTCTTGTCGGAGCAAGAAGTGCTTCGCCAAGTGTTGTTCCAAGTTCATCATAATATGTATCCAGAGATTCCTTTGTCATCTCAAATACTTTACGAACCAGTGAAAAACCATTGCTGTGTACACCGCTTGAAGCGATACCGATCAATGTATCTCCGGCTTTGATATTCTCTCCTGTGATAAGTTCATCCTTCTCTACGACACCAACAGCAAATCCTGCAAGGTCATACTCATTCTCCGGCATAAGTCCCGGATGCTCTGCTGTCTCGCCGCCAACTAAAGCTGCGCCGGACTGGTTACAGCCTTCTGCAACACCACTTACGATCGTAGCGATCTTTTCCGGATAATTCTTACCACATGCTATATAATCCAGGAAGAAAAGAGGTTCTCCACCAGAACATGCAATATCATTCACACACATAGCCACAGCATCGATTCCGATCGTATCGTGCTTATCCATGATATATGCAAGCTGTACTTTTGTACCGCATCCATCTGTTCCAGACAGTAATACAGGCTCTTTCATCTCTTTGATCTTTGCAAGACTGAACGCACCAGCAAAACCTCCGATACCACCTAATACCTCTGGTCTCATGGTTGTCTTGATGTGCTTCTTCATAAGTTCTACTGACTTATATCCTGCCTCAATATCAACGCCGGCATTCTTGTAATCCATTGTAAAATCCTCCTGTTTTATCCATTATAAAGTGCATTTTCATGCCAATTGATTCTTATAAATTATACGGGATTAATTTCTGTTTGTAAAGAAGCCATTCTCACAAATATACCAGCCCAAAACAGGTCTCTGTTCGGCACAATTTTATTTGTCAGCAAAGCGTGTTTCTTTTTTTTGAAAAATACTATATAAATATCAAATATAATTTGATAATGATTCCCATTTATGGTAATATAACGTTATATGCAGAGTAACTGTTTTTTTCGTTAACAAGAGGTAGTTGTATGACAAATAATAGATTAAACATCGGATTATTCATATGTCATCTCGACAATGAATATGCAAATGAAATATGTAAAGGAGCTGAATACGCAGCGAAAGAGCTAGACGTGAATCTTATCGTCTTTCCGGGCATGTTTTTAAATGCTTCATTTAACGATCCTGAAAACGAAATTTATGATTATCAGTACAACTCTGTTTTTTATTATGCTAAAAAAGAAAATCTGGATGCCCTGATCGTGTCCGTTGGCACGATCGCATCTTTTATATCACAAAAAAGTATTGAAGCATTTTTGGATACTTTTAAAGATATTCCGATCCTTACTCTGGAATCTAAGGTTTCAGGTTATCCTTGTTTACAGACCGACAGTACTGCCGGTCTTCGAGATGCCATCGAACATCTGATTATTCATCACAACCGAAAGCATATCTGTTTTGTTGCCGGAAGAAAGACAAATGAAGATGCTCTGGAACGTTTGAATGTATACCGAACTACAATGAAAGCTCACAACATACCGGTCACCGAAGATATGATCGTATACGGTGATTATTCTGAATACAGTCGTGAGATTGTCGGCAAACTGCTTGATGATAATCCGGATGCTGATGCAATTATTTTCTCTAACGATCAGATGGCTATCGGCGGCTATCAGGAATTGAAAAGCCGTAACATCCGAATCGGAGTTGATATCAGTGTAATCGGTTTTGACAACGCTCCCGGTTCCGTAACTATGGTTCCACCCCTTACAACCGTAAACGCGAACACCCCTGCATTGGGCTATCGTGCCGTTGGCAAGATCATTCAGGATATTAAGGCAGGCGAATTCTGTTCTTCTGTCTTGGATTCCCACTTTGTAAAACGATTATCATGTGGGTGCAGTCTGCATGAAAATACCGAACATATGCCGATTGACAATTTCTCTACTGTAACAGATATTCTGGAATACTGTGATGATTCTATTTTAGGCAACATTAAAAACAGCTTTTTTGGTACGATTGTTCTTGATCAGATCAACAGCATCTGGAAGGATATAATAGAAATTGCTGTTTTACCAAAGGCAAAACCATATCCAAAGAATCTGATTGTAGACAAACTGATGTCATTATTGTCATCTCCTGTCACAAGTTTCTTTTCAGTAACCAATATTGCATTTTCATTCCGTTGTTTTTCCGGTGTCATCATAGCATTAATCAACGATCCGGATAAACGGTCTGAATACTATCGGCTAAATTCTCATATTACAAGTGCTATCGCACAGTTTTTGTCAACTTCTTTGTACCAACAGGAACATGACAGCAAAACGGGATCATGGTCTTCAATCTATATTACAAGAGATACTCTTACATATGGAACCGATACAGCAAAAACCTTTTCATCTATGCTTGCTAAATTAAAAGACCTTGGATTTGCAGCATCTTATTTATATGCGTACGATGAACCCGTCGCCATTCAACCGGACGGAAGCTGGAAAACGCCGGATACTTTGTATCTTCAAGCTTTTTACAATCCAAAACATACAGCTGTTTTATCAGGTGAAACACGTCGTATTGCATCTACCGATATCTTTGACAATGAATATACCGGTTTTGAAGATAGATTTACCGCTGTTATTGTTCCTATTTTTACAAATGAACAACATCATGGTCTGTTTGTATGTAATACAGATGTAGATCACTTTGGACACATTTATACAACTTCTCTTCATCTTGGGGCTTCTTTTAAATATTTATCACTTTTAAAAGAACAGATCCAGACAAAAGAACAATTAGTAATGTCCTTAAATGAGATCCATGAAAAAAATGAGCTGTTAAATCACCTGTCTACCTCCGATGAACTGACCGGCGTCAATAACAGACGTGGATTAATGGAAAAAGTAGAATACCTGATCAATAAACCTGCCAATCATGGACGTAAGGCAATGCTACTGTTTGCAGACATGGACAGCTTAAAGATCGTAAACGATAAATTCGGACACAACGATGGAGATTTTGCTTTAAAGAATATTGCAAATATCCTGATGACAAGTTTCCGGGCGAGTGACATTGTCGGTCGAATCGGCGGTGATGAGTTTGTATGTTTTGCTTTCATTGATGATCTTGATTTTCCTAAGACTGTACAGGCAAGGATTCAGGAATTGTCCACTGAATTAAATGAAACCTGTGGCAAACCATATTATATCGAAATGAGTGTCGGTGTATCGGAATTTTCCTGCGATCCGAATATCAAGATTGAGGATCTGTTAAGCCAGGCAGACAGCGCACTGTATTCAAATAAACGATATAAGCGAATGTCTGTTTTAAAATAATAAAATACGATACGAATACTAACTTCTTTATAAAAGCACAGATAAACGCTGTGAAATAAAATAAACCATATAAATGATAGTTTCTCTCCCATGTTCAGGATGATGAATCCACTCTCATTTATATGGTTTATTTTTTATTTTTCCTCTTTAAACGGCTCATTTAACATCTCTGTTCCCGGAAGAACAAATCTGCCATTTTCGATAATGGCAACTCTCGTTCCATCTGCATGAACCGAATAAATGCCTCCGATCTCATCATATGGTATCGTAATATCGGTATGACAGTTAAAATATGCCTTGCTGATATCCGTCTTTCGAAGGATCGAGCACTCATTATCCTTTGCAACGATTTCCTTGCCGTCCGGATTATGAAGGATATTTTCTTCGCTCCAGCTATAGCAGGTATCACCGACTGCAAAATGCGGTCCCATCTTCTCTACGATCAGTATCGGCAATTTATATACCATGTTATATTTATTTGCAAGTACATATGCGGTCGTATTCGTTCCGATCGCAAACTCTCCGATCGGCAGTGTATCCCGTCCGCCCAAAAGATTATCCTTTACAAATTTTACATTATCTTCTTCTCTGTCAAAGTTCTTACAGGTGTAAGTTTTGATCTTTCCATCTTCAAAGGTCAGCTTAAGATCAACATATTTCAGATCATTCAGATAGACCTCACTCACATTTAAAACTCCATGCGTTCCGGTAAGCTTCGGCGATGTAAAAACCTCGCCAAGAGGAATATTCACATCCGCCAGACAGTTCTCAAAATTTGTCTCTGTCTCCGGGCGCTCTAACACATGCATCGATACCTTCATATCAGTCTGATTACCATTCTGTCCAATCACATGTACCCATTCTGCCTGATCCAGCTCATCGATGATCATCTGGTGAACCGGACGGTATACATCACTTTCCAGATTGTTGATCCGGATGATCTGTTCAAATATTTCTTCATAATCATCTCCGATCTCCGGCATTGGATATGCGATGATCGTAAAGCTGTACTCATCCCCCGGTATATATTCATTCACGATCTGTGACAGTTCATTGGTATATTCCACACCAAGCTCCTGCTGCTTCTTGCTAAGCGTAAGCTGTCCCGGCTTGCTTACCGGTTCAAACGGTGTCTCACCAAAGATCTCGATACACGCCGGTCCTGCATATACAGACGCCTCATATCTGTATTTCTCATAAGCGCCACGCATTATCTCTAACTTTCGTTCCATCAGCTTACGATCAAGGAATAACGCCTGATCCATCTGATGATCGTAATCCATCTGCTTATTTACCGGAGTACCTACATAACCAATCCGGTTCATTCTGATCCGATTGATCCGGTTGGTATCATAACGGAAGCATAACGGTTCCAGCCCCATATCACGGAACTGGAGGATTGCAGCTTTTACGATGCGCTCCATACCAATCGAATACCGGATATTTACATGCTTCTTTTTTGACATATCAATTCCGGCCGCTACAAAGCCCTGTCGAAACCCTTCTGTATAAGTCCGGGCAATCGACGCCACTTTTTCTGATGACATCCTGCGAAGAAACGCTTCCGTTTCCAATTCATTCTTTCCGATGTATTCGCCATATTCATATAAATAGCTGTTATCTCCGTCTTCACATTCCATGACAATATCTGTCGCAAAGGAAAGAATCGGATCCATCTTCTCACGCACACGATAATCCATGAAGAACTCCGCATAATCATGTTCAAAATAATAAATGGCATCTTTTACTGCTTTAACAGATGGAAAATCCTCAAAGATCCCATATACCTCCACAAACAATTCAAACCATACAGTAAGGTCTACAACTCTTCCTTCAAATGCTGCCGCGATCAGTCCATGGAATTCATAACAAAGAAATGTCAGATAGTCAGCAAATAAATATTCCCGCTTGTCTATGTCTTCAATCTCGTCCTCTGCTATTTTCTCACCAAACATCTGTCTGGTGTATTCATAGTTGCAATAACTCGTTTCGTAATTTTCAGGCATAACATCCTGATAAAGTGCTGCATTTATCTGCTGTAATTCTCCCGCTGTACAGCTCTCCGAAATGGACATCCCACTTTTTACCTTTTCGATCACTTTATCTAACTGCAGTAAAAATTCTCCAGTTCTTACAAAATAATCCCGATACCGCATGTCCACTGTTTCTTCTTTTGTGATCGAACGGATCCGCTCAACCATCAGTTCGTAACGATCTTCGATATCTTCATATTCTGCTGTTATATCCTTATAATATGTCATTTATTGTCTCCCTTTATGTTTCCAAGTTGAATGTTCTTCCGGAACACCTCATCAATCACCTGATATAACGTCTCTGATCCCTCTGGTGTCCGCTTGTTTCTACCATACACCTGGTTCTCGAAAACGCCATGCTCTTTCCAGCTTTTTCCTCCAACGGCATCACTTAACATAACCGGCGCCAGATTATCCATTACATGTGCAAATTTGGCTTCCGGCGTCTGATACTCCTCAAATTCATCCCAGAGTCCACGAAGCTTCTTCGCCTGATCTTCCGGCAGGATATTAAATATCCGGTCAGCAGCCTTTAATTCCCGTTCTCTTTTTGTTGCATTTGCATTTTTATCATATGCATATGTATCACCTGCATCTATCTCGATCAGATCATGAACCAGCAGCATGGAAACCACTCTTAATACGTCAACCGGTTCATTTGAATATTCCGCCAGTAAGATTGCCATAAGTGCAATATGCCAGGAATGTTCTGCATCATCTTCTTTTCTGATTCCATCTGTCAGATACGTCTGTCTGACTACAAATTTGCTCTTGTCAACCTCCAGTATAAAATCCAGTTGTTTCTTCAGTCTCTCATCCACACTCTTATATTCCCTTCATAAAAAAGATGCCTGATATAATAAAAACTATGATATTCAGATAAACCGCCATTTTCTTAGATGTAACCCCACCTTCTTCTGCATGATACCCGATCACGCCGAATACAATTCCGGTAAATGCCATCAAAAATGCACTGATCATCAATACCCCATAGATACGTTCTACCGTACCTCTTGATATAATGGATTTGATCACGGAAAGTATTATAAAGATTCCGCCCAAAATTCCCAATATATATGAAATGATCGTATCTCCTGAACTTCCGGGTGGAGAAACCCTGAAATCACTGTTTTTCAATCTTTTTTCTCCTTTTTCTGTCAAATCGTGCCAGAATATAATATATGATATATCCAAGCATGCCGCCAAAGGTATTCATGATAATATCATCAACATCAAACACCCCAAGTTTTGTTATCAACTGTACCAGTTCAATACTTAACGAAAACGCAAATGCCGCCAGAGTCGCTGTAAAAAATCCGGTCTTTTTACCTCTGACCCAACGGATCAACATTCCAAATGGTACAAAAGCAAGAACATTTCCAACCAGATTCAACATCACGCTTGTGTTCGTCATATAACTTCTGTACTTTACGAAACGCTTAATCTCGAGAAACGGTGTCAGATTGTACCGCATCTCTTCATATCCATGTCCCCTTCCAAACATATCGCTGAATATCAGGAAATAAACAATGGATATACTGTATAAAATGAATAGCACCAGGCATAACACCCGCAGCTTTTTCTTATTTTCTATGCTCAACGCCAGCCTCCAGGTTAATATTATTTCCTCATTTTTATTAACTGGGTAAGAAGTCTGTCTGCACACTCCTCTTTACTCATCTGTGGCAATTCAATATCTTCATCCTGTGTGATCAATGTCAGCACATTGGTATCTGTTCCAAATCCAGCTCCCGCTGTCTTTAAGTTATTTGCTGCGACTATATCGATCTTCTTCTTTTCCAGTTTCTTTCTGGAATTCTCCAGCAGATTCTGTGTCTCCATCGAAAATCCGCATATAATCTGTCTGGCAAGTCTGCTGTCCCCATCTGTCTTTCTTGCCTCTTCTCTCTGCATTCCAAGGAATGCAAGAATATCTTTTGTTCTTGTAAGTGGAATGCTCATATCAGCATCCGATTTCTTGATCTTGTTATCTGATACTTCTGCCGGTTTGTAATCTGCAACGGCGGCAGCCTTGATAATGATATCCTGATCTGCACTGGCAGCCGTTACTGCTTCATACATATCCTGTGCAGAGGTAACCGGCACTACTGTTACGAATTCTGGCGGTGTGATCGCTACCTTTCCTGTTACAAGTGTCACATCCGCCCCACGAAGCATCGCCTGTCTGGCGATTGCATATCCCATTTTACCGGTTGAATGATTGGAAATAAAGCGAACCGGGTCGATTGCTTCCATCGTAGGACCTGCAGTAACAAGTACTTTTATTCCCTGCATATCCTTCTCTGCTGCAATATACTTTAATATATAATCAACTAACAACTGTTCATTCGGAAGCTTCCCCTTGCCTGTATCTCCACAGGCAAGGTATCCGCTTGCCGACTCTATGATCTCATAGCCGTAGGACTGTAATTTCCTGATGTTATCCTGAACGATCGGATTCTCTAACATATTCGTGTTCATTGCAGGTGCGATCAGTTTCGGACATTTTGCTGCCATGATCGTAGTACTCAACATATCATCTGCAATGCCGCCTGCGATCTTCCCAATGATATTTGCCGATGCAGGAGCAACCATAAAGATATCTGCCCGTTTTGCAAGTGCAACGTGTTCTACGTTAAACTGAAAATTACGGTCAAAGGTATCCACCAGACACTTATTTCCTGTTAAGGTCTCAAATGTGATCGGATTGATAAAATTGGTCGCATTTTCTGTCATGATGACATTTACATCTGCATGCAGTTTTACAAGCATACTGGCAACATTTGCCATCTTATATGCTGCTATACTTCCTGTTACACCTAAAACAACGGTCTTATTCTTTAACATCATTTTCTCCATTCTGCATCGTATCATTGAAAATCATTCTGTCCGGGGCGAATGCTGATCCGGCTGTTATTTGTTCATATCAAGGATAAAGTTATCGATCAATCTTGCCTTGCCAAATCTGACTGCCATAGCACAAAGGACATGTCCCTCTACTATATCGATTGACTTCATGGTATCCATATCCACCATCTCAACATAATCAATATCTGCAAGTGGCTCTGATCCGATCAGGTCTTTCATTGCTGCTACAATCTTCTTCGCATCTCGCTCACCATCTTCGATCATTTTCTGTCCAAGCTTAACTGACTTGCTCAGTACAACTGCTGCCTGACGTTCTTCCGGCTTCAGATAAATATTTCTGGAACTCTTGGCAAGGCCATCTGCCTCACGGATGATCGGACATCCAACAATCTCAATATCCATGTTCAGATCTGTAACCATACGCATGATGATCGCAAGCTGCTGTGCATCCTTCTGACCAAAATAAGCACGATCCGGCTGAACGATATTGAATAATTTATTTACAACTGTACATACACCTTTGAAATGTACCGGACGAGTCAGTCCGCATAATGCATCCGGAAGCCCTGTCATATTGACATAAGAACAAAATCCCGGCTTATACATTTCTTCCGGTTCCGGATGAAAAATCACATCTGCACCTGTTGTCTCGCATAACTTTGCATCTGCATCAAGATCTCTTGGATAACTCTCCAGATCCTCTGTTGGTCCAAACTGCATCGGATTGACAAATACAGATACAACGGTTCTGTCATTCTGTTCTACGGATTTCCTGATCAGACTCTGATGTCCCTCATGGAGATATCCCATTGTTGGTACAAGTCCAACACTTAAGCCCTCTTTCTTCCATGCCTTAACCTGACTTCTTACTTCATCTACTGTTTTTAAAATCTTCATTTCTGATTTCCAGTCCTTTCCTGATCCTGTCTCCCGGTTTTTACCGGTTCAGGCAGCTTCTATCTCTTAGTATAATTTATCGATTACTTCATCATCAATTTTGTAGCAGTGTTCTTCTGCCGGAAATGTTCCATCGTCAATCTCTGCTATATAAGTCTTTACTGCTTCACGAATCACGTCTCCTGCATTAGCAAAATGCTTTACAAACTTCGGCTTGAAATCACTGAACATGCCAAGCATATCGTAAATTACAAGAACCTGTCCGTCGCATCCTGCTCCTGCTCCGATTCCGATCGTAGGAATGTTGATGCTCTCTGTTACAAGCTTTGCAAGCTTTGCAGGGACACACTCCAGCACCAGTAAAAACGCACCTGCTTCTTCTACTGCCTTGGCATCCTCGATCAGCTTCTTAGCTGCTGTTTCTGTCTTACCCTGAACCTTAAAGCCACCAAAAGTATTGATCGACTGCGGAGTCAGTCCCAGATGTGCAACAACAGGGATTCCTGCTGATACGATTGCTTTAATCTGTGGACAGACTTCTTTACCACCTTCTAACTTTACAGCTCCGGCTCTGCCTTCCTTCATCAGACGACCTGCATTTACGACTGCGTCATATACACTGGTCTGATAGGACATAAATGGAAGATCGGTTACAACCAGTGCATTCTTGGCTCCTCTTGCAACGGCTGCGCTATGATGGATCATGTCTTCTACGGTTACAGAGATCGTATCCTCATATCCAAGGATTACATTTCCGAGGGAATCACCGACAAGAATCGTGTTGACTCCTGCTTCATCCAATAATCTTGCTGTCGTATAATCATATGCTGTCAGCATAGAAATCTTATGCCCGGAATTCTTCATCTGCATAATTGATGTTGTTGTGTTCTTCATACGTCTTATTCTCCTATTCTGAAATCATTTCATTTTTTGTTCATTTCAAAATCCAGCATTGCCATAACTTACTGCTTTCCCTGCCATCGTTCCCGGCATTGCAGTATTCCCATTTCTCATTCCTGTCCTGAAAGAATTTTCTTCATCTCAGAATAATCACGGTTGGGATATTTCTGCTCTGCTAAAGCAAGTACAGCTCCTGATACGCTGATATAAATATGTTTCTCATTTGCATCAAGAACATTCAGATGTTTCTTTACTGTCGTTGTGTCATTTCTCTCGATTGGTCCGGTCAGACCTGCCACTGGGCCATCTTCTGCTATATGCGATGCATTTCCCATAAATAACGGAACAAGTGCCTGCTCTGCCTGTTTCTCTTCAAATCCGCAGTCTTCCAGTAATGAAACTGCCGATCCATACAGACCATTCACCAGATTGCTGGCAAATACTGCAGCTGCATGATATTTTGTTTTATTTTCTGTTGAGAGAAGTACACAGTCATTTCCTAAAAGACGAATAAAGCGGCAAAGTTTATTTCCCCACTCTTCAGCACCTTCCACGGTAAAAAAACATTTCTGCATTTCCCTGTAGGATTTTGTCGTTGAACTGATTGCATACATAGGATGAATCGAATAACCAAAGGCTCCTGCCTCTGTTACACCTGAAAAAATATTAGATGTCATCGCACCACTACAATGACAGATCAGTTTGCCCTTGATATCAAAGGCTTTTATGCTGTCCCATACTGCTTCTATCCTTCCATCCGGAACGGTAAGCATCAGGACGTCACTTGCGCAAACGATCTTCTTCAAATCATCAAATGCTTCGGTATTGGTAAATGCTGCAGCTTCTTTTGCACTCTCCACCTGTCTGCTGTAATATCCGGATACGGTTACTGTCTCCGGAAGGTTCTTTTGTATCTCTTCTTTATTCAGCTTCTGTTCAAGATACTTTCCAAGTGTAAAGCCTACTTTGCCTGCACCGATAAATCCAATCCTCATATGATCACCTGCTATCGCCTGTTCTATCTGTGGTGTACAATCAGGTATAGTTTCTTTCGAATACCATCCGCCATTTACAATACCATTTACAAGGTAAAAAGTAAAGCAGGAGAACCTGAATTTATCATCATTTTTTCTCCTGCTTTTCTTATGTTTTTCCCATACAGATCATAGATCCATATCGGAAATCATCATTTTTATAATACATAAAAATTAGTTATATTTTGCAATTACCTCTGCATTCGCCTTCATGGCTGCAACTTCCATGGACTCACGCTCTGCCAAAAGTTTCTTTCTTACTTCTGCATTGCTGTTTCCTATGATCTGAAGTGCCAGATATGCTGCATTCTTGCTTCCGTTTATTGCTACAGTTGCTACAGGGATACCGGATGGCATCTGAACGATAGAAAGAAGTGCATCCATTCCATCTAATACAGAACCGGAAATTGGTACTCCGATAACCGGGATCACTGTCTGGCTTGCTACAACACCCGGAAGTGCTGCTGCCATACCTGCGGCAGTAATGATAACCTGTGTTCCATTATTATTTGCTTCTTCAATAAACTCTGAAAGTCCTGCATGTGCTCTGTGTGCAGACAGACATCTTACATCAACTGCTACTCCATACTCCTTTAAAATGCCGATTGCAGGCTCAACCTTTGGCAGGTCACTTGTTGATCCCATAATGATCGCTACTCTCATGTTTTTATCCTTCTTTCTTTCTTTTTATGTGTCATATCCCTGTGTCATACATGGCTCCATGCATGGCACAATGGTATTTTACTTACTGTTCAGATACTGATCGATAATCTCACTTGCCCCTTCATAATCCATGGCATCCACCGTCATCTTCAGTGCATTTAAGAACTCAATATCAGCATCATTATACTCGTATCGGTCGATTTCTGCCAGTATTTCTTTTACAGCTCCAACATCGGCATCCCGTAAAAATGTACGCATATCTTTGAGCTGTCCACGATCCACTGCATCCCTGACTGTCTTTTCCTGCTGTTCAACCGGATTGATCTTCGCCAGATATAGTCCGATATCCTTAAACATACGCTTCAGCATGGATACAAATTCATGCGTATTTTCCTTTGCATACTGCATATTTCCTATATTGATCGCCGACTCCAGATTTGCTGCTTTCCGTTCGATGCTGTATGCGCCGATATTTCCACTGCTGCTCTTGATATCATGAATGATATTCCGATACCGTCTGACATCATCATCAATATATTCTTCCAGACGATCTACATCCGGCTCATAGTCTTCCTTGAATGCCGCAATAAAACGGTTAAAGGTATCAAAATTGCCTCCGATCATCTTCAATGCATTTTCAACTACAATACTGTTCTCCAGAATATAAACATCATCCTTAAATCTGGATTCGCTGATATACTGTCTGATATTGCTTGTCTTTTCCTTGATCTTGTCCTCCGGAAGGAACAGACGGAAAATCCCTTCGATTCCATCCATTTCCAATGGTTTTACAAGTACGTCACTGAAGCCCTGCTTTATGATCTCATCTCTGCTGCTGTCTATATTGTTTTCTGAAAGTGCAATGATCGGAACCCGTTTGTATTCTTCTCCATCCAGGCTCCGGATCTCACGGACGGTATCTGCACCATCCATAACCGGCATGACTGTATCAATGAAGATCATATCATATGGAGTTACCATAACCTTGTCAATCGCTTCGAATCCGGATGAAGCAGTATCACAGATCAGCTCATAGGAATCAAATATAACCTTCTGGATCTGTATACTGACATCAGAATCGTCCACAAGAAGGATCCTGACATCCGGAAGCCAAATTCTTGAATTCGAATTACGGAATGCCTGCTCCCGTCGTTTGCTTACATTATAATTAACATAGCTGTAATCAAATACCTGCTGTATAATGGAAAAGCGTATCGTGGTTCCTGCTCCATAGGTACTGTCAACCTCCGGGGTTCCACCCATACTCTCGATCAACTGTCTTGCGATTGCCAGTCCGATACTGATATCAAAATTACCGATATCAGTTCTGTCATAAGAATCGTCCAGATCAAAGAAACTGTCCAGACGTTCTTCCTTTACTCCGGTTCCAGTATCTGATATCACGATATCCAGATAAATGCTGTCCGGTCTGTCGCACTCTTCCGGAGCGATCTTTCTCCAATCCACTTCAATGCTGATCGAACCTTCTTTGGTTGTCTTTGCCGCCCTCTGATACAGATTCATCAGGATCTCCTTCACCTTATCACGATCGCCGATCAGACCATTTGGTATATCATCCTCAATGCTTACCTTTAAGGCAACCAGATCCCGGTTGATCATTTCCTTAAACTGAACCGCAAGCTCCTCGATCATATCTGAAACCGCATATTCCTTCTCCTGCAATTCCAGTGTTCCATCCTGTAAATTCGATAATCTGGAAATTCCATCAATTATACCAAGGATCTCGTAGCTGGAACCATATACCGTGGATAACTGTTTTACCTCTTCTTCCGTTTTTGCCTCATCATTCCGCAAAAGCATCTCGCTGATCGCAAGGATCGAATTTAACGGTACACGGATCTCATGATTCAGATAGTTCACATAATCGTTCTTTGCACGGTTAGAACGCTCTGCCTGTTCATTTTTCTTGCTGAGTTCTTCTACCTGCTCCGTCTTTTTGCCAAGCAGATGCATCACATACCGAGCTACAAATATCACTGCCACGCAGATTGCTATGATCAATACCACAATCAGAACTCTGGAAAATGGAGTCTCCCAGAATTTCAACTGTTTTACAATAACAAAAGACAGCGGTTCTTCACAGGCAACACCATCAGAATTCTCTGCCGAAAGCACAAATGTATAATTTCCGCCCTCCAGATTTGTATACTCTGCTTCCAGATTATCCGTACCCGAAACAACACGATCTTTATCGTCAAATCCATCAAGATAATATTTTACCTGAATATCCCCACGATTTACATAACTCAGAACAGAGAACTTGATCACGATTCGGTTCGTATCACCCGGAACGGTCATCTTACCATCCAGATCCGAGAACGCATACTCTTTATCATCTATCGTAACAGAAGCTATCCGTACCTTCGGTGGAACTTCATTTGTAAATACCTGATTCTGATCCAGCATACTGAAGCCGGTATCACAACAAACATAGACGACTCCATCTTCACTGATATAATTCGTTGAATTATCCGTAATATCAGAGATCAGTCCATCATTTTTCGTATATATCTCGCATTTCGGATCTGCCGAGCTCAACAGATCTCCTTCGTAATATTTCTGGATGCCACGGGAACCGAAGATCCAGAGGTCTCCTGCCTGATCCAGTATCAGATTTGCCACAGAATTCGATGGATCAACTGCACTGATCTGACGGATCACGCCCTCCTGATAATAAAGTCCATTATCTGTTCCGATCCAGATACCATTGCTTCCACCAACAATGGAAGAAACAACATTCGAATTCAGTCCCTCTGACATAGATATCTTTTTCAGATTAGATTCCATGTCTATCGTATAAAGACCGGAACCATTGGACCCTGCATATAAGGTTCCATCCTCCGCCTGATACAGGGATATGATATCTGCATTTTCCATACCGGAAAATCGGCCGTAGCTGACTGTTACCTGTTCATCCTTCAATATGGAAATACCGCTCTCGGTTCCGATCGCCATACTACCATCCTTTAATTCAATGATACAGTTGACAGCATTACTGGTCAACAACGCGCCACTCTTATTATAGAATTTGTATTTACCCTTACTGTTCACCTTGATAACACCATAAATTCGGTAGGAACAGATCCACAGATTATTCTTTGAATCCACACAGAAATCACGGATACTTTTTCCATTTAACATTGTGACAAGATCAGAGTCACGGTCAAGAGTTCCGTCTGCATTTATGATCCGCAGGCCATCATCTGTACCGATATATAACTTTCCGCAATACTCCGTAATGCAGTTGACGATTGTCTCATCCAGACCATATTTCATGCTTCCATTCTGGAATTTGCTTCTGGATAACAGCATCAGTCCTTTTCGATATGAGGTCATCCAGTAGTTCCCTTCAAAATCCTGGATTATGTCACTCATCGACTCATTAAATTCCAGACCGGTAACATACTTCATTTTTTTATTTTTGTTGATATAACCAACACCATCATCCGCAAGAACCCACAATTTATTATCAATCCGCTGAATCTTATTGATACCACTCAGTGCCGCTGTTGATAATAATTCAAAATCTTTGTTCGTCGTAAGATGTATAATTGTATGACCTACCGTACCAATATACCGTTCCCCATTCTCATCTACAAAAAGGCTGTTCAGATCTTCTTCTGTGTATTCCATCTTACTGATCTTGCTTACGATCTGATCATCCTTGATATTTACGATCGTATCGTTATTCACGATCGCATATACATAAGAACGATATCCACTGATCGCTGTTACATCCGGTGCAACAACATCATCATCCGCAACCAGCGTCATTTCACCGGATTCGTAATAATAAATACCGGATGAAGTAGCAAGCCATATTTTTCCTTCTTCATCTTCATACAGTCCACGGACGGTCGTAATCTCATCCTCTGTTGAATTCGATATACGATTAAAGCATCCGTCTTTGTAAATAAATAAGCCATAGTTTTCCGTTCCTACATACAGATCCCCATTCGATGCCGCAAGAATACTGTTGATCATATAGGAACTGCTGTCGCTGTCTTCTCCCAGTGAAAATTTCCGAAACTGACTTCCATCATAACGGTACAGTCCGCTGTCCGTGCCGACCCATATGTATCCACTGGCAGACTGGCTGATGCAGTTTGCTTCCCCACTTTCAAAACCGTCATCTTCTGTGTACTTGGTCTGACTGTAATCTGATGTAAAATTCTCCTGTGCAAACACAGCAAGCCGTGGTGAAAAAAGTATCATCACGGCTACTGCTATTAATATGATCATTCTGATTTTTGAATGTAACTGCTTCATAGTTTTCTTATGCACCTAATAAAAATGCTACATATCCTTTTTTAGTTTCATAAATATCTGCTTTGGAAGTGATCTCCCATGGAGCATGCATGTTTAATACGGCCACACCACAGTCCACAACTTCCATTCCATATAATGATAAAATATAAGCGATCGTACCGCCACCGCCAACATCTACTTTACCAAGCTCTGCAGTCTGATAGTATACTCCGGCATCATCCATTACCTTACGAATAGCTGCAAGATACTCTGCATTTGCATCATTGGAACCGGATTTGCCTCTTGCTCCTGTAAACTTGTTAAATACCATACCTTCACCAAAGATAGCCGCATTCTTCTTGTCAAATGCACTTGCAAAGGTTGGATCATAACCTGCAGATACGTCAGAGGATAACATTCTGGAGGATGCCAGACATCTTCTGAGGGCCAGTTCATTATAACAACCCATCGCATTCATGATCTCAGCAACTGTATTCTCAAAGAAATGAGACTGCATTCCGGTTGCACCCACGCTTCCGATCTCCTCTTTATCTGTCAACAGACAGCAGGTCGTCTTTTCTACATCTTCTGCCTCCAGCATCGCAACCATAGATGTATATGCACATACCCTGTCATCCTGTCCGTATGCCATGATCATACTCTCATCAATTCCGCAGTTTCTTGCCTTTCCTGCCGGAACGATCTCAAGCTCTGCTGAAATGAAATCTTCTTCCTTTATTCCATATTTCTTCTTCAGAAGTGCAAGCACCTGTTCCTTTACGGCTTCTTTCTCTTTTCCCTTTAATGGCTTG
The DNA here is from genome assembly GCF_037892645.1 of Coprococcus sp. HCN-4056. Taxonomy (NCBI): domain Bacteria; kingdom Bacillati; phylum Bacillota; class Clostridia; order Lachnospirales; family Lachnospiraceae; genus Coprococcus; species Coprococcus sp. HCN-4056. The sequence continues at coordinate 23,638 of NZ_JBBKBL010000003.1, forward strand.
CTCGCAAATAAAATATCCAGTTCTTCTCCCTCGATAACTTTATTTGCCTTTTTTTCCATCTGAGCACCGGCAAGATGGATCAGCAGATCGGTAACACAAAATACCGGATCATTCTTGTCTTCCCCAATGTTTACTTCTACAACTTCTCCGTCTGTCTTAGCAACTACACCATGAATAGCAAGTGGTAAGGTTACCCACTGATACTTCTTGATTCCTCCATAATAATGCGTATCCAGATAAGCAAATCCCTCTTTCTCGTATAATGGAATCTGTTTGATATCCATACGTGGGGAATCGATATGTGCGCCAAGAATGTTCATACCCTTTTCGATATCCTTCTTACCGATATTGAACAGTGCTACGGTCTTATTCATCCATACCGCATATACCTTTGAACCTTTTGTCAGCTTCTTTCCTTCTTTGATCACATCCTGAATATCTTCATATCCGGCTTTCTTTACCTGTTTTACGATCTCTTTTACACATTCCCGCTCCGTCTTTCCTGTATCCAGGAATTCACGGTAGGATTTACATAATTTTTCCAGCTTTGCAAGTTCTTCCTTGTCATAACTGTTCCATGCATTTTTATCTTTCATTTTTATGCCTCCTAAACATATAAGTCATTGCTTATACTCTTTTTTATATATATAATGGCACTTCTGCGGATCCTGTATGTCACAAGTCCGAGAATTACCAGATAGATTGCAAAGATCATAAAAGAATCCATCTTTGTAAACTTAAATAAACAAAAACCGACTCCACAAAGGATCATGGATACCAGAATAGCAATCGCCATATTAAAGAATGCATTCAGATTGCCCCTGAGCGCTCCGTATTCATCTTCCCAGTTCAGCTTCGGATGTGTTGCATCCAGCCAGAGTCCGATATAGGTGCAGCATACAACCGATAAGAACCCGATCACAATAAAGTAAATGGCCGAAGGCACATTGATATGCATACAGATGCACAACACAATGATCGTTACTGCAACTGTGATGCCGCTGTATACCAGACTGACACCTGCCTTGATCCCAATCTGCGTCCGATAGCTGACCGGTGCATATTTGATAAAGCTGAAATGATCTCCCTCTCTTGTAAACGAGGTCGATGCAATACTGTTCATTGCTGTTGCAAAGAAGGAAATGATCAGTACCAGCAATAATACGATCAGATCGGATGCTACAAAACCTTTGGAAAGCAGCTTCTCAAATGAAGTCATAAAGTTCTTCGTCGCAGGCAGAACAAACAATGCCACCGCAAGAACCGGCCATATAATATTTACCATTACACAATATTTGCGATATGCCGGTGTCCGGTATAGTATCTTACATTCCTTCAGAAAATATGCTTTGCGAATACTTTTTTTCGCATAAGCTGCATCAGAAACCACATCTTCTTTCTTCTCTGCTTTTCCGACAGATGAAACCAGATATACGCCACGCAGATACAGCTTGCTTCCAAGGAAAAACAACAGACCTGCCATAACCGCATTTAACAGGATGAACAGCAGGGAATATGCAATGTTGTTCGTTTCAAGTGCTTTTAAGAATACAGGAACCGTAAAGAATATCTTTCCCATGATTGCTGTAAACATATTGTTATGATTCATCAGACCATCAATATAATTGTTAATATTGATGCTGTCCATCTGAATAAACGATAATAAAAAGAGTCCGAGGAAAATAACGGTTACCAGTCCTGTCATGGCATCCACATTCCGAAACAGTTTTATCCGGCTTAAAAACGCCATACAAAGTAAGGCAAAAATTCCGCAATATACAAGTGGAAGGATCGGAAGCATCGCTACTCCGACTAATGCCGTCAGTACAGATACCGGCTTGAATCCGGCAGCTATGAAGTAACCTACAAAGCCGCTGAATAAAACCATAAACTCCATAACACTCTCTGCAATATATGCATTTACAAATTTGGCTGCTACGATCTCACCCGGCTTTACCGGAAGCGGAAGCAGATGATCCAGATCCGATGAAAAAAACAGTACATTAAACAGTACCATCACCGAAAAGATCATGCCAAATACGGACATCAACTGTATGATCAGTTCTACGCCTTCCGTCATTCCTCCTGCTTCTATCAGTGCTTCTGTCATAATATATACAATAAATCCAACGACCAGACAACAGGGAACCATGATACAGAACATGGCAAGTGAACCAAGTGTCTTATATGCCTTCGCTTTTTCTCCGGTGTCCGGCATCGTCATCTCTGTATCCTTTGCCATCACTCTGGTCAAATACAAAAAATTCTTCATAAGCACTCTATTCCTCATGTGTCATTTCTATAAATATATCTTCCAGTGACTTATTCTTATGTGCAACAACCAGATCATCCAGCGTTCCCTGATAGATATCATGACCTTTCTTGATCATGATGATATTATCACACAATTTCTCTGCAACTTCCAGAACATGCGTTGAGAAAAATACGCAGTTACCTTCATCCGCATGCTCCCGCATCATCTTCTTTAATTCATATGCCGCATTCGGATCCAATCCGGTCATCGGTTCATCTAAGATCCAGACCGGTGGTTTATGTACTAATGCGCCTATTACCATCATTTTCTGGCGCATACCATGCGAATAGCTGACCATTTGTTTATTTAAGCTGTCTTCCATACCAAAACGCCCAGCCATTTCCTCTAACCGCTTCTTACGGTCAGTCTCTGATACACCATAAATATCTGCAATGAAATTCACATATTCCAGTCCTGTTAACCGTAAAAAGATATCAGGATTATCTGCAATATATCCAATCGACTGTTTTGCCTCAAGCGGCTCTTTCCGGATATCATGACCATTGATCTGAACGCTGCCCTCTGTCGGTTTTAAAATACCGGTCAGCATCTTGATCGTTGTTGTCTTCCCCGCACCATTCTGCCCTACGAATCCGACGATCTCACCTTTCTTAATATGAAAGCTTAAATTGTTTACGGACACAAAATCTTTACCGTAAATTTTCTTTAAGTTATTGGCTATTATCATTCTTTATCTTCTCCCGGTTCTTATCTGTCACACCATCGTTTCTATCTGGTCTGTCATTTATCAAAATACTTCTTTCCATTTGGTTTTAATTATACCAAGCCCCTAATCTCTTTACAATATAAATATACCAAAGGCAGCCTGAAAATACTCTGCATAGTAACAGGCTGCCATCTTCTTTATATGATTGTCCGCGGACATTTTACTGTTTATAAGTTGATACTGTCATCAAAATGAAAGGCATAGATGATCTTCTCTGTTACCATTCTTCCGGTAAGCTGATGTATCGTCTTTGCATACATATCAAGCTGTACATGATAACGGCTGACCAGATCCGATATCTGATCCACCCGGTCTGTCTTGTAGTCCATTAAAACCACCTGATCTCCTTCCAGAAAATAGGCATCGATCACTCCCTGAACTACGACCATATCCTTGCTGTCTTTATACTCCGGTGATATATCTTCCGGCTTCATGCCGATATAAAACTGCTGCTCCCGGTATAAGGTATGGTTCTTCTGTGCTTCTGCCATACGGATTCCGAGTGGGCTGTTGACCATGTTATAAATCTTATCTGCACGAACATGCTCTCTGTACCGTTCTTCCAGATATCCATGATCAAAAAATGACCGGATCTGCTCTCTAATCTCATCCATGCTGTTTCTTGTAAAATCAATAAGCTCCATGATCTTATGGATCACAGTACCCATCTCATTTCCTTTTACAGGCTCCTCCTTCATGCGGGAATGAAGCGCCGGTATTGTAAGCTCTGCTTCTGTCACAGGCGGCTGATACAGGTCAGATCCCGGATTCTCCTCTCCGCGGTGTGCAAGTCGTTTGATCTCTGTAACGGACATCTTATTTTTTACTGCCTGCTCTGTTTTATATGGGTAGGTATAATCTAAAAGTTCCTTATACTTTTCATATAACTGCAGTTCACCCTCTGTCTGTACAGCTTTTTTTTCTGACATATCTATATTTGTCCCGGCAGGTATCTGATTCTGATAGCCGGTCTTTGCAAGTACCCAGGTTGCATAAGTATCCTTTCTGCATACAGTATCTTCTGATACGATATGCATAGATAACGCCGATAAGATCCAGTCCATAAAACAGCCGGCTTCCATTCTGGTGATATATGGAAGCTCCATCCGCATCTGTCCGGACGCTTCAATAAGAAAATCAGTCTGCAGCGGATAATCAAAGACTGCCTTTTCCGCTCCGGGGTCTTTTACCGCCGCTGTCATATATAACTTCTCTTTTGCTCTTGACAGGGCAACATATAAGATACGGATCTCCTCCGCCAGCTTCTCTGCATTCATGACACTGAGCATGGCCGCTCTTGCAAATGTTTTCTTCTTCGCACGGTTCTTCCGGTCAATCGCATAACCTGCCAGATAGCTGTCTGCATTTACCGTCACCGGAGATAAGGCATCCAGATTCGAAAAACGATTTGCCAGTCCACTGACAAATACAACCGGAAATTCCAGTCCCTTGCTCTTATGCATCGTCATCATCACAACAGAATCGTCATCATCTCCAAGCACCGACGCTTCTGCAAAATCCAGATCATTCGTCTTCAGCCGGTCCATGTAACGCAGAAAATTAAACAGTCCACGAAAACTGCTGTCCTCATAGGTATCCGCTTTCTGGATCAGCATATCGATATTTGCCTGTCTTCGTTTTCCCGACTGCATCGCGCCAACAAACCAATAATATCCGGTCTGCTCCAATATCGAATGAAGCAGTTCACTGATACTCATATAGTTTTTATCTGCCTTCCAGCTATCCAGCATACGAAGAAACTGTCGAAGCTCCTCTGAAGCTTCTGAGTCCGGCTTTTCTGCATAATAACAGACCTTCTGATAAAAACTCGCCGTCCGCGCCAGATTCTTCTCATGATCCTTGAAGTCCCGGTCATAGATACCTACAATCTCTGCAAGCTCCTGTTCCTTTACACCTGCAAGCGGTGAACGAAGGACTGCTGCAAGTGCATAATCCTGATGGGAATTATCGATCACCGCCAGCATATCAAGCAGGGTACTGATCTCGATCGCATCAAAATATCCACTCTCGCTCTCTACAAATAATGGAATCCCACGCTCCGCAAATGCTTCCTCAAAGGCTTTCGCATTCTTCTTCACACTTCGCATCAATACCGCAATATCCCGGTAAGAAACCCTTCTGGTCTCTCCGTTATCTCCATCCGGAATATAAAGTGGTTTATCACCCTTCACTAACTCATAGATCTCATCTGCGATCATCCGTGCCTCTATATCCACATTTGTTAACGACCGTATCTCTTCCGGCTGGGATTTCTCCGGATCTGCGCAATCATTCCTTACGATCAGGATCTCGGATCCATACCCCATATTATTCTTGTCCTGTCTTCCGATATGCAGCTTTGCCGATTCATCATAATCGATCCCGCCCAGATTCTCTGACATCAACGGTTCAAAGATCTGGTTGATCGTATCAATCACCTTTCCTGCACTTCGGAAATTATTCGAAAGCAGGATCTTCTGATCTTCTGCATCTTCCCGGTCAGAATATGTATTATATTTATTCAGGAACAGATCCGGTCTTGCCATACGAAAGCGGTAGATGCTCTGCTTGATATCACCTACCATAAACATATTCTTCCGATCTTCTCCGTGACCTGTCACACAATTTAAGATATCTTCCTGTAAAAAGTTGCTGTCCTGATATTCATCGATCAGGATCTCACGATACCGTCTGGCAACCGTCTTTCCTGCTTCCGATGGAATCACACAGCCATTCTCATCCGTTCCTGCACACAGGATGTCATAGGCAAATTCTGAAATGTCCCGGAATTCATACAGATTCCTGTCGAGCTTCTCTTCCTTTAACCGATCCATATAGGAACGTGTCAGGGATAATAACGCTAACAATGGTTCCTTCATCATCGCACATTCTGCAAGTATGACATCTGTCGGACGAAACAATGCTATCATGTCCTTTACACTTCCACGATAGGTCTGCATAGTCGTCTTTACATACTGCTGTTTCTCCGGATCACAGGCTGCGATACGCTTCAGATTGGAAAATTTGGAAACCCGTTTATATGCCTCATCCATATCCTCGGCCTGTCTCAGATTCCGCAGTAATTCCAGATCTGAACGTATAATAGGATCATAACCTGCAGGGCCATCTGCTTCGCCTGCGATCTCTAAGCACTGTTCTGCCTGACCGATCGCTGAATCAAGCGTGTCTGCTACGATCTGCATATAATCCCGATACCATTTTAAGGTATACAGTTCTTCCTTCATTGATACTTCAAGTGCCGCTTCTGCTTCATTTATCCAGCGTTCCGGCTTCGGATAACCGGAAGCAACCCGGTAGATCTGATAGACCAGCTCCCGGATCTTCTCATCCGATTCTTTTCTCGCAAAGCTGTCTACCAGTCCGATAAATTCATCGGATGCTTCCTGATATTTCTGTTCTAATACTTCATCCAATATATCATTCTTGATCAGATCCATCTCTGCATTATCTGCTATATCAAAAGAGGAATCGATCCCGATCATCTGAAAATAATCTTTTACGATTCCAAGGCAGAAACTGTCGATCGTCATAATATCTGCCCGTGGCAGCAGGGATAACTGCTTAACGATATGCTCATCCTCCGGATGATCTTCGGCTGCCTGCTCAAGCTTATCCGCAATCTTCTCTTTCATCTGGGCTGCCGCAGCTCTGGTAAATGTTACAACCAGAACCTCATCAATATCGATTTTCTCCTCTGCCTTATTGCCATCCGCATCAACTCCCATGACCATCTCAAGAATCCGTTCTACAAGGACAGCCGTCTTACCGGAGCCTGCCGCAGCAGATACCAGAAGATTACCATGTCTGGAATTAATGACTGATTTCTGTTCATCTGTCCATGAAATACCCATCTCTGCTACTCCTCCCTGTACCGCTTAAGCTTCTCGTTATCCGGTCTGCGATATTGATTTCCGCCATTCTTGACATCAAAATGACAGATATTCTTAAACTCACAATAATCACAGCCTGTATTGCTCTTATTCTTATATGGCTCGATCGCGATCTTTCCCTCTGCAATCTGACTTCCAAGTTCTTCTATATTCTCTCTTGTCAATTCCATGATCGTCCGGATCTGGTCTGCCGATACCACATTCTCACTTTTCTTGATGTCACCATTTTTATCAAGTTTTACCGGAAGTGACTGATTGCAGGTATGATCCATCTTCTGTATCACGGCAGGTGATTCATTGACAAATCCCTGCAGCTTCATTTTCTCCATTCTCTCAGCGTCTAATTTCTCCTGATCCGAGAATTCCGGCTGCTCTGTATCGGTATCAATCTCCGAAGATTCAATCTCGATCACCGGATCATCAAAGCTGTAATATAATAAACCGGCGATCTGAATATTCTTATCGGGATAGATCATTTTTTCAATCTCATATGCGATCGCAGAATAGGTCACAAGCTGAAGCTGTTCTCCATTCAGGACTTCCTCCAGACTGAGTTTTCTGGTGGATGATTTGTAGTCGATCACCTTGATATAAACCGTTCCATCCTCTTCTTCCACATCTACACGGTCGATCTTACCATTGATACTCATCTGTATCTGATTTGGAAGCTCAAACAGATAAGAACCGACTTCATCCTTTGCGGAATCAAAGGTCTTTTCCAGCATTCCAGGCTTCATGCTGCCAAGTCTTATATGCTTCTGTAACATACCAGCGGATGTCTGTGCCATACGTTCGATCATCTGAAGCATGTAGGCATTTCTTGCATTATCTTCAAAGAAATCTCCTGCCGATTCCTCTGCTGCACGATTTACAAGCTCCGTGACCATCAGCATTCTCTCATCTTCCGGAAAATTCTCCCAGTCATTATTTCTGGTGTCTCTTACCTGCTTAAACAGTCCTTCCATTACACTGTGAAGGATAACTCCGACATTTCTGACATCGACCTGATACATTTCCCGCTCTTTTAAACGCAGACCATATTTTAAGAAATATGCAAATCCGCATCTGGCATATAATTCAAGCTTCGATACTGATGCATGCAGATATCTGCCATATAACAGGGCGATCGTCTCCGGTGGAAGCTGTTCTGCCACGTTTCTGTATGTTCTGCCTTTATAAATGGCTGTCAATTCTCTGGCAAATCCTTTTTCCGTCAAAATTCTTGTCAGAATCCGGCTCTCTGCATCTTCGCTATCATCTTCCTCTGTCCGGAGTATCCGTCTTAATGAACGGTTGACGGTATCCGGCATACAGGAAGCAGCATCATACTCCTCTGCCTGAAGGGATGGAAAAATACTGCTGATCCTTCCAAGCAGATAAGACGGACGCATGCTTTCAAGTGATGCGCTTAATTTATGATACGATATATACAGATGATCGGATGGTTTCGTCAATATCGTATAGATATAAAACTGCTCGATATAGCTGTTCTGTTTGTCGGATGGAGCAAGTTCCAGGCCGCAGTCTGACAAAATATCCCGGTCTCTGTCACTTAGGATTCTTCCCTTTTTCGGTGCTTTTGGCACGATTCCATCATTGACCGATGTAAAGAATAACACCTTTATGTGATTTAATCTTGACCTTGTGATATCTCCGATCAACACCCGGTCAACCGTAGGCGGTACAACACCGACTTCAATATCTGAAAGTCCGGTATCCACGATCTCATAGAACTCTTTCACGCTCATCTTCGTATCGCCTAAGAGTTCCGCGATCTTATCAAATAACCGAACCGTTTTCTCAAAGATCTGACCATAAGCATCTCCTTCACTGATCCGGTTTTCTTCATATAATTCATTCTTTCTGGCTTCTAACTTCTCATACATATGGATCTGAAGCAGAAAGTCATAAAGGGCTTCCACATAATCTTTTGTGACTGCCTTTTTATCTGCAAAGGCCTTACGGATATCCCCAAACATCTTCATAAATGCCTGACGGATCTCTTCTACATTTACCGGAGAGGTCTTCTCATAGTTTTCAGATACTGCCCGGTTCCATCTGCTGTAGCCACGGACACCACGCTTTAATGCATAATTTTCCAGAAGCTCTATATCCTCAAAGGACAGATCTGTCATACCCGCTTTTAAGAACCGGAACACACTGTCATAGGAGAAATCATCTGCCAGAACCGCCAGTACACTTCGGATCGTTTCCGCACATGGATTTGCTTTCAGGCAGGCATTTGCATCGATAAATACAGGGATCTCATATTCATCCATCACCCGTTCATAGATGTGGGATGCCTGTTCCAGCTCTCCCGCTACGATCGCGATATCCTTATAACGGTATCCTTCCTCCCGTACGAGCCTCCTTATCGTAGATGCGACAAATACGATCTCGTCCTGCGCATCTCCTGTCGCTGTCAGATGGATCCGCTCCAATGGCTGCTTCCATTTCTGATACGGACTACGGAACAAATTCCGCTCCAGGAAAAACAGTTCCCGGTTCTCCCCCAGACGATAGTTGATTGTTCCAGGCAGAACGACCGGAGACTCAATCTCCACACCAGCGGCTGCTGCCGCTTCTGTTAATTTCTTTATCGTAGTCTTTGTCAGATAGAATAATTCGTAGTCTTTTATATGCTCATACTTCTGATCTCTGTCATCTAATGTAAAGGAAAAGGTCAGATCATCCGCACAGGTCATCAACTTCTCAACAAGTTCAAGCTGTACCGGCGTAAATCCGGTAAACCCATCAAAATACAGCGAACTGCCACACACAAGTTTAGACTGGCCAACATGTCTGGTCAACAGTTCCACCAACTGTTCTGCCACAATATAGCGTTCACCTGCAAATGCTTCAAATTCTTCGTAAATGTGTCTGATATCCTGCATTTTACCTGCAACAACGCTATCCTCCGGAATCTGCTCCATGATCTCATCGATCGTATCCTGCTTGATATTATACTGAAAGATCTCCGACATCATGGATTTCATCTCATCCACAAATCCAAGCTTGTCGTAATAGCTTCCATATACCTGTAAGGTGTCCTGCTGTTCACATAAGATCTTCTTGATCAGCATACTTTTTCCAAAGTCTTCCAGCACCTGTCCGGTGCTGATCCCCAGTTCATCAAATACACGATATGCCAGCCGGTTCATGCCGATCGCATCAATATTCATCATGCCTCCGGCCGGATGCATGGTAACCAGTTCTCTCTGTGCTTCCATCGTATACTGTTCCGGCACGATCAGATAAAAATTCCGCTCCGGTTCTTTTATCGATGCCTGAATGATTTCATTGTAAATCTGTCTGGATTTTCCTGAGCCGGATGCTCCAAGTAAGAATCGAACTGACATAACGGTCTCCTTTCACTCATCTGTCAAGCAATACTCTTTTTCTGGCTTTCTCTTTGCTAAGCCATATTTACTTCAATATTGTTTTACTAACCATCTGTTCTTTGGTTATATTTTATTTTCTCTGTGAATACAATATAGTAATAATAAATGAGGGGAATATTTATATGGCATCCACAAAGCTTATCGTTTTAAAATCTAAAGAAATCATATACACGGTTATTTTTCTCGGACTTGTCGCCCTGTTTATCATCATACTGACGATCATGTTCAAAAAACCTGCCACCGTTTCAGAAACTGCTTCTTCGAATACCGCTTCTGAAACAACGGAGCCTTCTTATAACCCCGGTACATATGATTCAACTATCACGCTCGGCGAATCTACTCTGTCTGTTATGGTTACGGTTGATGATCATTCTATCCAGGATGTTGCGCTCTCCAATCTGGACGAAAGTGTCACCACCATGTATCCGCTCCTGTCGTCTTCTTTAGAGGCGATCAACACTGACCTGCAGTATGTGTCATCGATTGACGACCTCACTGTTTCCGGCGATACCAAGTATACCTCGATGCTGCTGATCAACGCCATCAAAGAGGCACTCGCCAAGGCTGTGGTTCAATGAAATAGAACGATATATGCCAGACAACTGACTATTGTTACGCAAAACGTTCCCACTCTATCCTCGACGTAGCGGTACATAAGGCTGCAAAAAACGCAGCCTAAGTACCGACGCTCGGACAGGTTTGCTACACAATATCAGTTATCCGGCATATATCTGTTTATTGACATAACACCGTTTCCAGCCTTGGCTATTGATACGGTACAACCACCTAAGTAGTATGCTCCTTATGTAGCAGAACGCTCTCATAAGTCCTTGAATCAAAATGAAAGATACATTACATATTATTCCGTAAGACGCTTCCGCTCGTATCCTCGTGCAGCGGTACATAAAGTTGCAAAAAACGCAACTTAAGTACCGGCCTCGGATAATGCTTACGTCATAATAGTAATGCTATCTTCCATTTTAACTTAAAGTACTAACATCTGGACAGGTCTGCTACATAAGGACATTCTACTCAGGTGATTTGTGTTTCTATACCAAGATGTGTTATGTAACATTTCTGTACGTCAGATTTTTGTGCGCTGAGCCAGTATTCTTCCCATCCTTGTCTGCGCTGCCTTTTAATCATAAATTATGTAACCAAGCATCTCTTTGTATGCTTACCACAATACAGAAGGATGATAGGTGTAGCCGGTACGCAGCTTTGTATCAAAGACAGAGAATGTGTGTAGATATTTTTATTTGACGGCCTTTTCTCACGTCGGTACTTAACGAATCGCATAAGCGATGAGTTTAGAACCGCTACGTGAGAATAGAGTGAAAACGACCGGAAAATAAAAGATATCTACATCACATTCTCGTCCTTATACCATATCGTAACGGCTAGCGTCTAATGCTTGGTTACGATGTCGTTCCGGTCTTTGTAGATGCTGTTTGATGACACATAGCCTCTGACACGGGACAATGGGTAGATGTTTGAATGTGAACCGATCACGGTTCCCGGATTTAAAACGCTGTTACAACCAACCTCTACATAGTCACCAAGCATTGCACCAAATTTCTTCATACCGGTTGCAATATCGAAGTCCGCGCCTTTGACATGCACCAGTGTTTTGTCTGACTTGACATTAGAGGTAATGCTGCCTGCTCCCATATGAGAATGGAAGCCAAGGATCGAATCACCTACATAGTTATAATGTGGAACCTGCACATTATTAAAGATAATGACATTCTTTAACTCTGTGGAGTTACCAACAACGCAGTTATCTCCCACTAAAGCACTTCCACGAATAAATGCACACTGTCTGACCTCTGTATCTTTTCCAATAATACATGGGCCTGCAATATAAGCAGAATCAAATACAGTTGCTGATTTATGAATCCAGATATTTTCACCACGTTTCTCATACTCTTCCGGATCTAAGCTGTTTCCAAGTTCAATGATAAAGTCCTTGATCTTCGGAAGCGCTTCCCACGGATATGTAACGCTTTCAAGCAATGGCTTTGCTGCTGTTTCTGTCAGATCATATAATTCTTTGATCGTTACCTGTTTTACTGTTTCATTATTCATTTTCTTATACCTCACTATCTTTTTCAGAATTTAATAGAAAACAATCATTCGCCCGCAAAGGACAATTTTTATCTAAAAAAAATCATTTATCCGCAAAGAATAATTCTTTTCTAAAAAGCAATCATCTATCCACAAAGGATAATTCTTTCTATTAAGCAACTATGTTCAAGGTTATTTTTTATAATATACCCTTGTTCTGTCAAATACTGTTGTAATCTGGTTCTGATTGCTGATTCCCTTTACCAGATTTGTATATTTGATCACAAAGGTGTTCATCTTGTCTGTATATTCTTCTTTCGTGATCGAACCATCAGCGACACCACACAAGCCTTTTTCCCAGCTTGCTGTCAGATCCGCCCGAAGCAGTCCATTGATCGAATAATAAACAACATCATAAATGATCTCGCCGAGAAATGTCGGTGTTACAATCTGCGTTTTCTTATTCAGAGCAATGTATTTGTTATTTACAAGCTTGGTGATGATTCCATCTCTGGTCGCACTGGTTCCGATACCTGCGCCCTTGATCTGCTCACGAAGCTCCTCGTCCTCGATAAACTGTCCGGCATTTTCCATCGTCAGGATAAGCGTACCGGAATTGTACCGTTTTGGAGGTGATGTCTCACCCTCTTTGATCTCGAATTTGTCAAGTGAAAGGATATCTCCCTTTTTCAAATGTCCGATCGTCTCGATGAATTCCGGGCTGTATTTGGTATCATCCTTTTTCCTTGCAAAGCGGTTCGTGGCAACCTTCAGGTAACCTTCTTTTAACATATATTTGAAATTGGCAAATAAGAATTCATCCTGCTTTGCCAGTGTCATTGAAAGCTTCTGATATTCTGCTGCCGGATAAAAGATGCTTAAGAATCGTCTGCAAATGATCTCATACACATTTGCCGCAATCTCAGACAGTCCTCTTAACGCACCCATGCCCTGTCCGGTCGGAATGATCGCATAGTGGTCTGTGATCTGTTTGTCATTTACATACTTGGTCTTTGCGATCGTCTTATAGCTTCCCATGTTAAGAACCTCATCAGCATAGGCAGCCATCGGTGTATATCGTTTCAAACCGGATATATTCTTATAAATTTCCTTTGCCACAGCCGTTGACAACACTCTGGCATCCGTTCTCGGATATGTCACCAGCTTCTTCTCGTATAACTCCTGCACGATCTTTAAGGTGTCGGACGGACTGATCTTAAAAAGTGAAGAACAGTCATTCTGAAGCTCGGCAAGATTATACAGCATTGGCGGAGCCTTCTTTTCTTTCTTCTTCTCGCTTGCAACAAGAGTGGCTTCCATTCCATTTGCCGACAGCTTTTTCACCAGATCTTCTGCATCCTTCTTCTGCTTGAAGCCATTTTCTTTATACAGAAGCGGTGAATTAAAATACGGTGTATCCTTTACCGCTTTCCATTCTGCCTCAAATGTCTGCCCGGTAACATTTACCGTACCAACAACACGGTAAAATGGTGTCTTTACAAATTCACGGATCTCCCGCTCCCGCTTCACGATAATGCCAAGAACACAGGTCATAACACGTCCAACCGCGATCACGCATTTATCCAGTTTTAGATAATTTCTTATCACATAGCTGTATTTTAACGATAAGGCTCTGGAGAAATTAATACCCATCAGATAATCTTCTTTTGCACGAAGATATGCGGCATCGCTGAGCGAATCGTACTCTGAAAGCGGCTTGGCTTCCCGGATTCCACGCAAGATCTCTTCCTCTGTCTGGGAATCGATCCAGACTCTCCGCTTCTCTTTATTTCCAACCTTTGCCATCTGATCCACCAGACGGTAGATATATTCTCCCTCACGTCCTGAGTCGGTGCAGACATAGATACAGCCTACATCATCCCGGTTCAACAGCCCTGCTACGATCTTGAACTGCTTGCTGACATCTGGTATCACTTCGTATTTGAATTCTGTCGGAATAAAAGGAATCGTAGCCAGATCCCATTTTTTTAATTTCTCGTCATAGGCATCCGGATAGCTCATCGTGATCAGATGTCCCACACACCAGGTCACAACAGAATCTTCCGATTCCAGATAACCTGCTCCGGCATTTCCTTTTACACCAAGCACATCTGCAAACTGCCTTGCAACACTTGGTTTTTCTGCTATATATAAGTTTTTCAAATCAAACTCCTGATTCTTTTATATTTGATCAATATTACACATCACATCTTTTTATAATACCAGAAAAACAAGGTTTCGACCATAGCTTTTGTGATATCCGCACAGTAAAAAAGCACCCCGCCTTCGATTCAGAAAACGAGATGCCCTTTGACTATTTTAGGTTGTAATAAACATTTACTGTATTTGATCTTACTGCTCGAATAATAACTGCTCGTATGTAGGGAATGGCCATGCTGTCTTTGGAAGTTCTTTTTCCAGTTCGTCAGCAGGTGTTCTTACAGAATCAAATGCTGCAAATACTACGTTGTGATAGTATTTTGCCCATGCTTCGATATCATCTTCGTAATCAGCAGCTTTTGCAACAAGCTCTTCCAGTTTTACAGTTGCTGTCTTCAGCTCTGTAAGCTTTTCAGAGATTGTATTCAACAGAGATACCTGTACGCTTGGCTCGATACCAAGAGCTTTGATCTCAGCAGCACCCTTTGCAAGCTCTGCCTGATATTCCATAACTGCCGGGATAATCTCTTCATTTGACATCTCGATCATTGTGAGTGCCTCAATGTTGATCTTCTTTGCATAATTCTCAAGCATAACTTCTGCTCTGGCTGATAACTCTGCTTTATCCATAACGCCAAGGCCTTCAAAGATCTTAACGCTCTTATCTGCTGCCAGATATGGAACTGCATCTACCATACATTTGATATTTGGAAGTCCACGTTTCTCAGCTTCTGCGATCCATTCATCTGAATAACCATTTCCGTTGAAAATGATCTTCTGATGCTCTGTCAGAGTCTTTCTGATCAATGCCTTACATGCTGTCTCGAAATCTTCTGCACCTTCCAATTCGTCAGTCATCTTCTTTAACTGATCTGCAACGATCGTATTTAATACCATCATTGGGAATGCGATGGACTGTGTAGAACCTACCATACGGAACTCGAATTTGTTACCTGTAAATGCAAATGGTGATGTTCTGTTTCTATCTGTAGCATCCATTGTAAATGTAGGAAGTGTGGATGCACCGGATACATAAGTCTTGCCCTTTGGTGATTCTGTAGCTTCACCCTTCTCAATGATCTGCTTAACGATGGATTCAAGCTGTTCACCAAGGAATGCCGAAATAATTGCTGGAGGTGCTTCATTTGCTCCAAGTCTGTGGTCATTTCCTGCGGATGATGCGGACAGTCTTAACAGCTCTGCATTATTATCAACGGCTGCAAGAACGGCTGCAAGGAAGAACTGGAACTGAAGATTTGTCTCCGGATGTTTACCAGGATCGATCAGATTCTCGCCCTCATCTGTTGAGATTGACCAGTTGTTATGTTTACCGGAACCATTGACACCTGCAAATGGCTTCTCATGAAGAACACATTCCAGATCATGCTTTGCTGCGATCTTCTTCATAGTAGCCATAACCAGATGGTTCTGATCGGTTGCTATATTTGTTGTTGAGAAAATAGGTGCTAACTCATGCTGAGCAGGTGCAACTTCGTTGTGCTGTGTCTTAGCAAGGATACCGTATTTCCATAATTCTTCATTTAACTCGGTCATGTATGATGCAACCTTATCTTTGATCGCTGCAAAATACTGATCGTCAAGCTCCTGTCCTTTTGGAGGCATCGCACCGAATAAGGTACGTCCACAAAGCTTCAGGTCTGTTCTCTTGGCGAATTTCTTCTTATCAATCAGGAAGTATTCCTGCTCAGGACCAACAGAAGCTGTAACCTTCTTTGCTGATGTATTTCCAAATAATGCAAGTGCCTTTAAAGCTTCCTTGCTAATCGCATCCATGGAACGAAGAAGTGGTGTCTTGTAGTCAAGTGACTCACCTGTATATGATGTGAATGCTGCAGGGATACAAAGGATACAGGTTCCTGCATCTGTTGTTTTTACAAATGCCGGTGAGGTACAATCCCATGCTGTATATCCTCTGGCTGCGCATGTCTCACGAAGTCCACCAGAAGGGAAGGATGAAGCATCCGGCTCGGATTTGATCAGCTCTTTACCTGTGAACTGAAGAATAACTCCGCCATCACCTACTGTACTTACGAATGAATCATGCTTCTCGGCTGTTGTCTCTGTCAGTGGCTGGAACCAGTGAGTATAGTGTGTTGCGCCAAGTTCCATTGCCCATTCCTTCATTGCTGCTGCAACAGAATCTGCAATAGATGTATCAAGAGGTTCGCCCTTATCGATTGTGTTCTTCAAGGATTTATAAACTGCTTTTGGAAGACGCTCTCTCATAACCTGATCGGAGAAAACGTGTGAACCGAATACGGCTGAAATTTTGTTCATCATAATTTTGTACTTCCTTTCTTCTGATAAAACAAAAAAAGAAAGGTGTCCCAATGATTTGGAACACCTTTGTTCATTTCGTCTATTTATTTGATACAATATATATACTCCTTTTGATTTGAAAAATCAAGAGGGAAAATAAAAATTTTGAGGAAAAATTTACAGACTCATGACAATCATTAATAATCCTATAGGAATCTGAAAAAAATATAATCTGTTTCAAAATGTCTTAGTATTCATAAAACTCTGCATAAACGATATCAGCAAAGTGGAACGGGACTAACAGGCACCATTTGTTGAATTTATGCATTGAATTTCTCTCTATTTTAATTTGCTTAGTATAACGATGAATTTTAGCAGCAAGAGTACTGATCAGATGGAACATACCCTCTTATCTCTTGAACTCTAGATAATTTTCAAAATAAATAAATTGGTTTCATTTAACATTTTATCATAACAAAATAATCTATAAATAAGTTCGAAAAGGAGTAATAAAAAAACACCTCATCACTATAAGTTATGGCATACTTTTATTTAACAGTGATTTTTATAATAACTCCTCCATTTTAACATGTCCGCCAATTATATATCTGAAAGCTGTTTAATTAGTCCACAACATTTATAATTGTTAAGATATGTATATTCAACATCTACGTTTTTTTCTCTCGACAACTGAGCGATATGATCCAACTCACGGCTATTCTTAAATCTACGATCTATCAGTACTTTCCATGGTACACGCCGTAACAGAACACGAGTAGTCTCACCTATACCAGGCTTGATATAGTTAAGATTTTCAATCCCATATATTTCAGATATTCTTTTTACTTCTTCAATTCCAGGTTCCCCATACTCTTTAGGTTCAGGATTCAAGTTATATTGGAATTTTTTTTCAATATAATCTATGAATTCGTATGTTTTATCCTCTGAAATAAGGTTTCTGTAGAATGCAGCTCCGTGAAAATCATTCTCCTTTATTATATCATTTCGCAGAAAAGTTCTGCTAAGTAAACCACTTACAGTGCAATTCAAGCATGAACTTGGAATCATAATGTCTTCGTGCGTCCCACATAGGTCTGTAAGAAATGCTGGATCCGCTAATACTGCGAGTTCATCTGACACACCTTCGAAAGAAGATATTTCCTTCCGAAGCTCTTTATATATAGCACCTTTACCAGTCCATCCATCAACAAATTGAATACTCTCAGCCTTATGCCTTTTTAGAATGAATTCAATTGCATTTCGGTCTATTCCTCTATCTCTTATTATCGAAATGGAGTAATGTGGACACTCAAACTTATATTTCTTTTTTATGTACCTTCTGATCAGAATCCCCAATGGCGTACCCGCTCTTGCCAAAGAAACAATAACAACTTCTTTCCCTTTCTTGGTCACTATTTTATCTGCCACTCTAACAACAGCATCAGCCGTTATCTGTCCAAATATATCCAACGACGTCTCATATATTCTTATATATTCTTCAGATGGTCTATATTCAAGCGGAAGCATTTCAGAATAGTGGATACCACTCTGTATTCTTTTTTCTCTCTCTGCTGTTGGCAACGGCTCAACTAAACCGCTTATATCCTTTAGCAAAAGAATAACATCATCTTTTAAAAAACTACTATTCATTCATAACTCTCCATTTATCAAAAATAGATCCATCTTGAAACCAAAATATTTTTATTTCCAACACTTCTTAATGCAACAAGTAAATCATTCATTCCCTCGGCTACAATGCCTGTATCTGTGACAACTATCACTTTATCGTATTTCTTTAAATTATATACATATGTATCTCTCTCTTTATCGTATACGCTTCGAATCTGATACCTATGAT
Organism: Coprococcus sp. HCN-4056; assembly: GCF_037892645.1. Classification (NCBI taxonomy): domain Bacteria; kingdom Bacillati; phylum Bacillota; class Clostridia; order Lachnospirales; family Lachnospiraceae; genus Coprococcus; species Coprococcus sp. HCN-4056. Next base: position 42,356 of record NZ_JBBKBL010000003.1, read on the forward strand.
TTAATGGATAACCGTCTTCGCATGAAGCAATAATAGGGCTTCTTGTAGTTGCGTGAACTTTAACCGCCTCAGCTACACCATCTTTTTTTAGGATTTCTCCCAACCGTATAGCCGGATACATACATTCCTCGGTGCCAAGAACAAGCAACCTTCCATAATGTTCATATCCTATTATTTTTTCGATTTTACTTACAAATCGGTTTATTTCACTTTCATACTCATAAAAAGAAATCGTACTGCGAACGTTTGCTTTCGTGTCAAATTCTACGCAATCAACATTCTCCATCTCGTCGGCCTTACACAGCGTATCTCTGTCTTTCTCATAAGATATATCCATGATACTATTTTTTTTATATTCGAAAGGGAGATCAGAAATAAATAAGCATTCAATCCCTTTGTCTTCAAGCTGATTAACCCGAAAATTTGTCATACTGTTAAGAATTGAAGCAATACTATACTTTATCTTACTTATTCCACATTTATCCTCTAGCCTATCTACCAATTTGCATATGGTATTTCCGGTAGTCACTTCATCATCAATAAAAATTATCCTGTCCACATTTTCAAAACAATGATCAATGCTGTTTGTTCTCAGCATCTGATCCGTTGCATGACTATGAGACTCAGTAAAATACAAGTATTCCTCATTGTCGGCTTGCTCTCTTGTTGTATTTTGATAATAAACCACATTATCCAAATAGTGACAAACGCCGGCAGCTATTCCCGTTGCAGTTTCTGCAAATCCTATTACGAATAACCGATCAGATGGATATGCCGCTTTCACCATGTTTGCTAAAGTCCGACACATCATCATCGTGTCTTCAGGATCTGTGGGAATATGCTTCCCTTGGATAGGATTAACATAAAGGTAAGGACGAATGTTGTTATTGTCCCTTTTTGCTAATCTTACCAAATCATCTATTGAATACTGCAATTTAATTTCCTCCTGTAATTACCATTTCAATTCACCCCGTATATTTCTGCAAGTGCAATTGTCTTATATGCCCAGTTTATATGAGTCTTTACTTCGTTCATCCGTTCTCCGGCGAAACTCTTTCCAACTTGCAAACCATTCTCATCCCAATTCAGTATCTCCTTTGCGTCTTCGTAATCTTTATGAGAAACTTTAAGTGCTTCATTTACTACGCTTATCTGTTTAGGATGAATTACAGTCTTTCCTATAAACCCATTAACCTTATCTAATTTCAATTCATTTCGGAGCCCACGTTTCCATTCTTCATTATCACTTGAAAAGAATTCCCACACTGGTCCTGACACGACATACTCTCTTGAAAAAACAGTCAAAATATCACCCAACAACTGCGAAATAGGAAGTATGTCGTATATAGTCTCATCATAATGCCTTCTGGCAGCAAACTCATTTGAAAAGTCATTTCCTCCTACACGAATATTAAGAACTAGGTCTTTGACCGAATCTATCTTTCGTTTAAGATCAGACAATACTGTATGTCGCGTGGAATACTCAACTATATCCCCGCTTTCCAATATCGGCATCATGTAGACAGGCTTCTGAGCTTCAGAGTTTATTTTTCTCATTGCTTCGTTGTATGGATCGGCATTTCCTACTGAATATTTCGGAAAGATAAAACCGGTAATCAACTCAGAGCAATCAGCCAACTCCTTCCATAGCCTTAACAGTTGTTCGCAGCTTCGAACACGGATAAAAATCATAGGCACATAAAACTTGCTACTATGACTTGCTTCTAATAGTTTTCTCAATGTGCTTCCGAGTTGTTTTTCAGCAAATGCCACACTGTCATCAGCAATTGTATCTTCAAGGCATAGTGCTAGCGAATATGGCTGACTGAATTTTTCTGCAATTATCGAGTCTGCCACTTTTCTATTTAGTGCCGGTGAATAAAGCAAAGCTCCGACCCTATATTTTAGTTCAATATTCTCTATCATTTACAGCTACCGTTATAATTTTCCTTTCATTCTCATTTCGGAAATAGATTTACAAATTCCATCTGAAAAGATCTCATCAATAATTTTAATCTTATTCTTGCATGTCGTTAAAGCAAAAATACTCTGATTGGCAAATGCAATATCTGCTCTATTTAACATGGAGACATCCATCAAATTATCACCAGCAGCTATAATTGTTTCAGACTTCCTGCCATCAATAAATCTTTTTAAAGCCTCTCCTTTTGTTATTCCATTTGCAAATATATATACCTTCCTGCCATCTCTTTGTATGTTGACCTTATTTATATCTATCACCTTGCGTAACTCTATATAAACACTCTCCGGATTATTGCATTTCGCATAACTCATATACTTCTCTGGTCTGTGTACAGCCTCATCGTTACAGAGATGAGACAAGACTTCCGTTGCATAATCTATACTGTCATAACAATCCCTTGCAAGTACATCTGTCTTACGCGACCACCCCAGATCCTCTTTTCCGTCTATGAGTAATTTTCCACCATTACATATAATCGCATATTTAAAGCGTAGTTCCTGAGCGCACTCAATTCTACGATATTGTTGCTCAGTTCTCGTGGTAACCGGAATAGTATTTAACCAATCCGCCTTAGTAAAGAAATCATAGGTGAATCTGGTCATAAAGCTCTGCGCTCTTCCATCTAAGTGTTCAACAACAATCTTTTTATTACCGATTTCCCTATGATGAGAAAAAATCATTGTATTGTCTAAATCAGAAAACAAAACACTCATACAATCAACCTCAATCTATTGTCACCGGTTGTAAAACCTGAGCCAGTATCTTCTCTTCATATTTGCAACTCCAATCCAATTCTTCACCGGATATCTTTTTCAATGCAAGTTGGGGTATATTAACACCACTGGCATAACAAGCCATCTGTATCCCACCAGACATTCTGGTATTAACCTCCAGAAAATACGGTATTCCATCGAGATATTTAAACTGTATATTATATGGACATTTCAGTCCTACTTTATTTTGAAAATCCCTGCATATGCTTATAATATCCTCATCAAACCTCAATAGTTCATACTTATTATTCCCTTTGATCCTCGGCAGAGCAATTAAGCCCTTTTCTGTATCTAAACAATCTACACTAACCTCTTCATCTGGTAGAAATGGCATAATCATTATCGGAGAAAACACCTCTCTCTCTGAAAGCGCATCAAGAACATCGTCTAATGTCATCCTGGTATTCTGCTTCTTAAACAATGCCGCATAGCCTTTCCTTTGATTGTCTATAAGTCTGAAACTCTTTCCTCCCTCATCCCTTTCAAATTTGAAACAAACCTGTTTGTACTTTCTTAATAAGTCCTCGTAAGCGTTCTTAAATTCTTCCAGTGTTTTAACTATGTAGAAATCAGGAACCGTTCCTATGTTCTTCTCTTTAAAGAAACGATACGCCATTTCTTTATGGTTAAGAGTTGAAACGATGGGATAATCATCCATCATAACCCTTACCCCTATTCTTTCAAATTGATCTTTGCACTCACTGATTTTTAGCATTCCTCTTCTCGGCAGAAAGTACTGAATATTATGTTCTTTGCAGAATTCTAAACAAAACTCAACGTACTCGTCATCCTTAAGAACAGGTTCTCGATACCACTCATCACAACCATTCTTTATCACAGTATACTCGTTTTCGTTGCTACCAATTATGCAAAGATCAACATAATCCTGACGCATTAAATCAATAATGTTCAATGCCGTGCTGAACCAGTGGTTCATCCATACTCGTTTCATTAACTATCTCCAATCAACATCTATAAATTATTTTCTTTAATCTCGCCTAAATCCGCCCAAGATCAAAAAATACACACCTACTAACATAAGTATCATGGTTAAAATTGCTGGAAATCCGGCAACTATAACTGTAAAGAAGTATGTCAAACCCACCGTCATTTCAATTACCACAGCCAAGAACAGTATGACTGTCGTAATAAAGAAAGAACTAGCCAGCCATTGAACCGGTCTGCTGTTTAACAGGTTATCTCTTAGCACTTGTTGAGCCATCGATCTCGTTATGATTCTTCTTAAAGGTGATGCAAATACCGCCCCTAAACCGCCCATCACAACCGAAAAGATTGCAATAAACATCTGTAAAATCTCGCCCGTCTTATCCGAGAATACAATGTTCCTAACAAACCACATTGAAACCAGATAGAGCACTATGTAGCCTATAATAGTTATTATTACTCTTCTAAAGCCCCTTCCTGCATTAGCTGGCACAAGGTTTTGAACAAATACAACGACAAAAATCACGATAATTGTTTGACCAAAATCTTTGGTCAATGTTGCAATAGTTTCTCCGGAGAATCCATTCTCTATGAGATCCGCTGTACAATTGATTAGTGGCAACCCTCCCATAGACTGAAGAATCTGCGATGAACCTAAAAAGGCATATATAAGAAAATATGTGAAAATAACCATGAAACCTATAACTATATTGTCTCTTCCGTTACCGTTCAAATTATACAAACCTCCTTAGCGTATCTCATTCCGCATCTTTTTGCATAGTCCATCAAGCCAGTCTTTCATAGGAGTCGAATACGGTCTGAATTTCTCTTTACCACGTCCATTCTCGTAGAAATAGGCATTATTACGGTTAATACTTTCATCCTTTACAACATCGGCAAGGGCCAGCGCATCCTCATCTGAAACATTAAATACAATTCGCTTTCCAAAAAGTTGAATCAGATTTACAAATTTAGCTTTGAACAGAGTAGGATCATCGCACCACGCCACAGTAAAAATACCTTTTGCCGGGCCCTCTCTAAGGATTTCCTCAAAGTAATTCGCCGTCTCGCTATAACTACCGTAAACACTACCGCTTTGTAAGTCGGTAGCCACCATCAAATTGGAAATAATAAGCCATGCTTCAGGATCCTGTGGAGTCTTCTGCTTATAGTATTGGTAAATCTGATTAATGGCATTTACAGCCTGTGAACTGTCAAGATAAGCAACTGACGGCAGTTTTACCTCGCTGAGTTGCTTAACTCCATCAAACATAACATTTCCAGTGCCATCTGTATAATTGAGAACAAAAATGTATGGATGTCTTGCACCCTGACGCATATCATCAATGCTCTGAATCATCAGATCCATTAATGCAAAAGTCAGCATATTCTGCGCTTTCTGAGCATTGCTTCCAAATAGAATCAGATTGTTCCCTGCAGCATTTCTAAACTTTGCTTCCAGTTTTGCATCAACTCTAAGCGGTTCTCCAAAATGCAAAACATTCTTTTCGGCCGTAATCTTTGATAAAGAATAATATATCTGGAAGACGCTATTTCTGCTGTCAGAAACATCCGATACAAGAATCCTGGCATCAGAGTTTTCGTTCTTGGAATTGTAATAATCATTCAGTTCTTCAAGAAGCTTCATGTGTTCGTCAGATGTTAAATAACCCACTCTGAATTTATTACTGGTCTTTGGAGAACTAATTGCGGGCATATAGATTGCCGAACCGGCATCATTTTCTTCAATCTGAGCAATAGCATCAGATCCTTTACCAAGCACAATATCAGCATCTTCCTTCGGACACTTTAGAGCAATTCTAACCGCAATTTGTGCAAGTGCAGCTTCGTTAATCGCATTCATTCCACGAATACTTTGTGAGCAAAGAACCATATGAAATCCATAGCTTCGATCAAGCCTAAGTATTCCATCCATTATCTGTGATGCTTCAGTAGCTACAGCCTGATTCGCATTACTAAAAAGCATATGGAACTCATCAATAACAATCAGAACCCTTGCCATCTTTCCATACTGCTGCGATGCACTACTATTGTTATAAGATGTTATATCACTCTTCGTAACCGTATTAAAAATCTGCGCTCTTCTTTCACTCTCTTTTTTTATATCCCTCAAAACACTTAAACCGAATTCTTGCTCACTCTCAATCGCTATTACTTTAAAGTTCGGTAGGTTATAATCCGCATAGATTTTAAATTCAGTACCACTCTTAAAATCTATAAGGTATATCTGAAGTTCATCCTTGGTATACTGAAGCAATGCTCCCGTAATTATTGCATGCAATAATCTACTCTTACCGCTTCCGATCTGACCACAGATTAAAGCATGAATCGACTGACTTCCAGGCATTCCAAGGTTGAGTTTCTGGGTCTCACTGGCTCCACTAAGTCCAATAGGAATAGATATTCCTTCTGCTGTAGAACATTTTAAGAAGGAAGATTTCTTTGGTCCTATATCACTGTATTTAACTATAATACGTCCGGCCTTCTGAATTCCTTTCTTCATCACAGGAGCAAGTCTGGCAACACCGTCAATACTCATAGGTGGATCAATCCTGTGAATGACATTGTCTTTACTGCTCTTCATATCAACATAGCCCAGTTTTATGAGCTGATAGGCATTACACATTGCTGCGATGCTGTCTGCTGCATTCTTAAGTTTAGGTTCAAGACTCATCAGCTGATCACCGTTCGCCATGATTATGACATAAACACCACACTCTTTACCTGTTGCAACAACCTGACTGAGGAGTTCAATCGACTGAGCTGTAAATCCGGCAGGAAAGTCCATGATTCCAATAATATTATAGGGCTGAGGATTGAGTACGTTTGCAGCATTATACTCTCTTATGTTTTTATACTGACCTTTGAAAGTGTTAACCTGCATTGACTTGATATGATCAACCACAACTTTCAAATCCTGCTGTATGGACTGAGAATCTGTTTGAATTCCGTTTGGAATAATGCTGTAGCTGGAGCTATTCTCTTCCTCAAACAGCTTAAACTGAGCAAAACTTTGTCCTGATTTCAGAGGGTCAATAAAATGGAACCTCATTTTATTCGGAGGTGTACTCAGAAAAGTGTTTAAGCAGAGTGTCTGCATGTGCGTTTTTGCTGTCTCGCTTAGGTCTGTTTTATACTCATAGTATTGTGCAAAATTCTCATTAATCCCGATTGTATATGGGAACACAAAAGCTCCATTCTTCAGTATGAAGCTATACTGGGAATTCATAAACTGCGCAACAATCTTATTTTCGAGGAACTGCTTAAACTGAAAATATATGTATCCAACAGGGACATTTAAGGGCTCTTTATCTGCGGTAACATAATCCTCTGCTCTTGCGATTCTTCTTGATTGGATTTCATCAATAAAACTCTTTAGTATTCCAGGAGGAAACGATCTAAGCATATCATCCTGATACTGTTTCAGAGCATCCATCAGATTGCGTTTACGTCTTTCATCTCTCGCCTGTCCTTCATTCTGGAATCTCGTGTTTTCCTGCTGAATCTGCTGCCTATGCTTAGCGTCAAGTGCTTCCTTTTTCTTTGCAAAGTCAGTTATCAGTTCCTGCCTGTATTTAGCATATGCTGCACGCTGCTGTTCCGCCGTAGAATTCAGGTTGCGCATTTCTTGCGTAAGACGCTGATAAGCCGCATCAATCATTCCCTGAACCTTTTTATCTGCATCAGGAATACCGGCATCTAACCTGGCACATTCTTCGTCGTATAATTCCTTCGCTTTCTTTTTCATCGAATAGAATTCTACGCAACTGTCCCTAAGTTTTGAGTAATGAATAACTTTTCTCAAAAACTGCTCATTCAGATAATTGATATTCTTCACCATCTGATCCGGATCTCTTAGCATAATGCTATCGAATGTTGTTTCCAGAATAGGATATAGTTCTGTCCCTTTCTTGACTATTTTTTGATATCGCCCTGCCTGAATCTTAACCTCTGCCTGATCGATACGCGTAAGGAAAGCACCCATCTGCTGCTTTCTATTGTTTATGGACCTGACTACATCCTGTCTAAATTTCGAGGAATCATCTTGAACCTTTTCATTATCTTTCTTTGCCTGGTTCTGCTTCTTCTTGGTTTCGTTTTCTTCGGCCTCATGCTTTTTCTGCCATTGTTCTAATGCAGAACTACGCTCGTACTCAAGAGATGAACTGTCTGTGGAATATTGATTTTCGATTCTCTGCAGTGCCGAATTATGATTACGTCCAGCAGACTCAACATCATTCTTATACTTATTCTGAATATCCGTACAATTTTGGGTAAACTCATTCGCCTGACGCTCTAATTCCCCCCAGATCTGCATAATAAGCGCATATTCATCTTTTACATTTTCTATACTGCTTTCTCTCAGCTGAAACTGACTGGACATTTGTATTACTCTCCCTGTACTTAAATATTGATGATAGATGAAACGATCACACGGTCTTACTTTCCATTAAAAAGTCCCACTTATTTCGCTCAGATCATGGCTAAATGCTTGTTCAGCCCGTTCCATACTCTGAGTGTTGTCATTAATTGCATTATTAAATTCCTGTGTTGAATGTTCAATATTATCACGTCCTGTCTCTCGAGCTGCACTTCCAAAACTACCCACACTATCCATCTGTTGAAAAATTTGAGAAGCTCTTTCGTTATTCTGAATCTGCTCCTTTGCCATATCTGAAGAAGCCTCCATTGTCCTCTTGCCCTGCTCAACCCGGCTTTTAACTTCCGAATTCATATATCCCTCAGCGTCGGATTTAGTTCCTTCCTTGACGGTTTCTGCTGCCTGAATAATTTCATCATCAACATCCGCCGGGAGAGAATCAATAAGCCCCTTCATTTGTTTGACATCACTTACAGCTTTCTTACTAATTGTGTCTGTCTCTCTGAAGGAATCACTACCCTCTCTTGACTTGTCCTTAACTGAATCTAACTTTCTGCCCATAATGTGTTCTCCTTTCAAAAAATAGTATTTTTATGCTTGTTCTAATTCTTTACATACCCATTCAAAAAACTCAGGATATATTTTTTCATAGAATGAATAAATTACACTTCCTGAAAATAACTTCAAATTATCTAAATAAATTCTTAGTAACGCTTTCTCTTCATCATCACATTTTTTGTACACAAACTCTCTCACTCTTGGATACACTTCCGAATATTTATCAAACGCTTCAAAGCTTTGATCCATATTAATCTCATCCGATGATATATAATCCTTGTCTTCAAACTCAAACTCTCTACCCAAATACGCAGTTTTTTCTTTATCTGTATACACCCCAAACCCAACAAGCGGTTTGGTAAAATGTCTACCTTCACTGTCGCATCCATAAACAAAGTAATTATCTATCAATCCATTTTCGTCCTGTGTTATTATTGGTTCAGAGCATTCCAATCCTTCTTTTATACACTTTCCGCATTCTGTGCTAAAAATTGTACTTCTCGCTTTTTTTAATGAAATCATATCCATCTCCTATCTTATATGTGAGTATGTTACATTCATACCATTTCCAGTAAGTGCGTTTTGAATTTGTAATGCTGTATAGAATTTTGTTCCTCTACCCGGATTCGAATCGGCAATATAAAAACCAGCTACATCTCCAAACTTATTTTTTACTACACTTGTAACTATTACGGCATGATAATCGCTCTTAAATGGTCGTCCATAATACAATTCTCCAGCGTGTACAGATAATATCACTCCGCGACCTTCAGCGATATGATTTGCAATTTCATCTATAGACTCTTGTGTAGCTACTCCATACGAATCCATTTTTATTGGAAAGACACCACTACTAATTCCAAAGTGTTCAAGAATTTCCTTTCTTGACTCTGGACTCGTTGCTCCACTCGCAGAAGGAGAAAAGATGTGATAATCTATCAATCCTCTCTGTGTTTTTGCATAATCTAATATATCTTTTTCAGAATAGTTTACACCAGAAAGACGTAATATATTTGCGCATGAACAGAGACCACATGTTCCTTGATATGCCGGATCCGCACTTCCCTGGTTTTTATACAAATACTCTGACATCTCTAATGGAGAATCATAGACCATATTACCATTGCCATCATCCGTAAATCCAAATTCTGTGGCGGGAAGATCTCTTGGTGTGCTTCTCGTTGGTGCTAAGTTATTAGAATGTGGTACCTGAACAGTGTTGCCTTCCACCCAGTTGGTATCACTATCTGAGACTGTTTCAAACGATTCCATGCTATCAGACGATGTTTCAGTGCTTGAATCTCCTTTGGTATCGCTAGAATCCTCAAGCTCATCAAGTAATTCCTTGAATTTTGAAATCTCAGTTCTGTATGTCTTCTCTGCAGCATTCACTGATTTTTGACCAAACTCAAAACTCCGAAGTTGATCCAATTTTGATACACCGGCATCAAGCTTATCTATCTCAGCATTTATATCCGCTGTGATTTTTTCCTTCTCTGCGTCGGCCTCTTCCTGCTCTGATACAAGCCTTTCGGTTTCGGTTACCTGAACTGTTTCAAGTTCCCTAACCGAATCTACAATATCATCATCCAAGGAATCAATCATTCCTGAGAGTTCCTGTAAGGATGCAAATTCCTCAGACAGGATTCTCCCCTCTTCACCAATTCTTCTTCGAGTTTCTCTATTCTCGGATACGCTATTTCTATTTTTTTCGTATCTCTGACCCACTAAATCACCTTCTTACTTCCATTGAGCAAGTATATCTATTCTTCTTTGCCTTTGTTCTTCGGTTCTCTCAAAGCCACACATTTCCTTAACTTCAATAGAAAAAGCCCTATACTCCAACATCAAATTATATGAGAATGCATTAACTTTATCTGCAAAATACCGATTCTGTTTTTTATATGATGCCAAACTGAAAATAACCTCTTCCATCTGATCGCATATATTGTTAAACGCTCTTTTGGCAGTCTCAATTCTATCTCTTTGTTTACGAGCCTCTTCTTCTGCCCTGTCGAAAACCTCCTTTCTCTTTTCAGGAGAAACTTTAGCCCAGTTATATTTTTCTAATCTTTGCTTGCTTTCTTCTATTTCGCCGGAAAGCTCTATTATTGTATATAAATCGTCTATGTAATCCTTACTTCTATTTTTTACTTCCTCCCACTTGTCGCTCATCTTCTTGGTCGTAATAATGTAACTCTGCTCCATATCACTGATAAACGGGGAGCCTTGATAACACAAGATATCATAAAGTTCATCATCCTTTGGTGAATCATACAACTCATCTCTCACTACTTCTCTTTCTCTTCCAGTCTCATCCTTTTCCTTAACTCTTGACCACTGTGCCATTTGAAGCTCAAAAGGCTTTAAGAGCCCCTCATAAATGCATAGTGTCTTACCTTGTGAGAATGTAGCCATTCGCTCAAGTTGTACATCATCTGCAGACATGGTTCCCCCTAAAAGCTGGCGATCATCTTGAGAAGTCATCCTGTGACCAAGCTTCAGAGATGTATTTTTGATTACCTCCGGTGCCATTGCTGTAGGTAATTGATCGGCAATTATTATTGCTTCATTTAAGTTACGAACCTCAGCAAGCATCTTTACAATGAATGCAGTTGCAGCAATTTTGGGGTCTGCTCCCTCTCCGCCTTCCTTCTGTGCCTTTGGTCCAATTAAGTTATGTGCCTCTTCAAAGAAAATCACATGTCGTGGTCCATTTTCCTTTGCCTCTTTCGGTTGCGGATTCATTTTTAATGATTCCCTGATAAGCGTTGACAACATCAAAGTCAAGAAGTTTGCAGGACCGCTTCCCATTGCCTCCAGTTCAATTACTGCCGGCCTTTTTAACCAATCATCTGGAGCAATTGTAGATTCTGGAACATCAAACACATCTCCCATTTCTCTGGATAGCAAGCTACCGATACGCACCTGTAAAACGGATTTTAAGTTGCCTTTTACTTCTCCTTCATAATCTGTTTCATCAAGGATCTTTTCAAGCGTCGTATACAACTCACCCATTGTTGGATATGGAAGATCTCCGTTATTCAACATATACGGAAGCCAACCTTTATTTCTATATACACGTTCTATCGCTCTATCCAGCAAGAAAGGCATAGGTGGATCCATGGAGAATGCACCATCAAATACATTCTTTAAATTGCCAATATGTTCTGCAAGTGCCATTTTTTTAGGAAACTGAAATGGATTAATGTGCAGCAGAAACTTCGTTCCTGAAGACGGTGAAAAAACCGTTATACCTTTCATTTCAGGTTTATTCACTAATGCCCTATATTCCTGCTTAGCCGGTTCAAGTATTAAAAAAGGAATTCCAAAGTTTGAATACAATGTAGTAGCTAGATGTAGCATGCTATTTGTTTTTCCAGAACCCGGAACACCAGCTAAAAAGGCATGCTTTGGCAAATTCTTTAATGGTATATACACTTTATATCCATCACTATCTTTACCAAGAAACAACCCATTATCATCATGATCTGGCGCTGTCTCCTTAGGCATTTCGATGCTTTCTCCAGAATACAACGTTGGAAGTGTCACAAACGGTAACAGCTCTTTCAATGTAAATAGTGTTGGCCAAAATCTAAGTTCTTGTGGGGCTTTCTGGTTACAAAAGTCATACACTTTTGCTTCTATAATATCATTATACTTAAAGGCTCCTCTTTGGTGGATTACATCGTGTGTACCCTCATCAAGTGCTTCAGAAGCCGCAGCATCCAAAAGCATTCCAGCATATATACTATCCTGTGCATAAACCCTGACATTAACCTGAAAGTGAGGATTAGCAGCTAATTCCTTTATCAAATCCTTATATCTATTCAATGTATAATCAGCACTTTCATCCCTTTGAAAAGATGTACCTGAATTATTTTTTTCTACACGTAAAGTTAACATCCTCCTTAATGCCGCCATGGCACTCCCTAGCATGCGAGGATCTTCAATCAGATTGGTATAATCTACTGGCTTAAAATCAACACAATACACGCATGGTGCATTCATTTTCTGCATCATCGTTAACATGCCATATAATCTGGCATCTTCATTCATCTTCCATTCATTAACAGAATAAAAGTATCCATTTTCCTCTTTGTCAGCTTTAGAAAATTTCTCTCGCTTTATGAGTGTGGACATGCACCCATATTCTATGTCGTTCATCTGAAGAGCAAGCTTCTCCTGCTCTGCTTTTAATTTTTTCTGCCGTTCTTTTTCTTTTTTAGGATCGCTTTCAGCTTTATTTACCCATTCATACCCAGAATCAACTTTTCCAAGCCACTGCATATAAGGAAGTACTTGTGCAACAGGAACAACTCTCACAATGTCGAAATATGGAGCCAACGGAGAGTTTTTTATCAGATTATCGGCATATTTGTTGACTTTATCTGAGTCAAATTTTAAATATATTTTCAGCCTGTTTCCCTTCTTCTCTGCAGGGTTGTACTCATAAATCCAATGAACCGTTTCATTGGCATCTATCGCCTGCCTGTGTATTTGCCGCAAAAAAGCGAGATGTTTTTTAAGCACACCATCTACACCGCTTTCATCTAAAGCACTATACTTGCTTAATGTAAGATCCGGTATTCTTTTAATCTGATATAAAATGCTTTCCATTAAACACAACACCTTTCGTAATCATTCTTCATATTCAAGAAGGCTCATCTTCTCCTTCTCAGCAAAACAAGTCTCAAAAGCTGGAGAATCGATGACACAAGCGCCGCCACATATGTGAGTGCAGCTGCTATTAGCACCTTCCTAGATGCATCAAGTTCCTGTCCATATAAGATATTCCGTTCCCGTAAAATCGATAACGCCCTTCCCGAAGCATTAAACTCTACAGGAAGCGTAATAAACTGAAAGAGTACCACCAAGGAAAAAAGGATTATTCCCACATCTATCAACCCAGTCCATCCAAAAATTAATCCCAAAAGAATAACTGGCCATGAAAGGGTGGAGCCAATGTTTACAACAGGGATAACAGCTGACCTGAACGCCAGCGGAACATAACCTTTTGCATGTTGAATAGCATGACCGCATTCATGAGCCGCAACACCTATAGCAGCAACGGATGTTGAACCATAAACACTATCTGACAGGCGAAGCACCTTTTCTCTCGGCGAATAATGATCCGTCAAACTTCCTAAGACACGTTCTATTCTTACATCGTATATCCCAGCAGAACTAAGAATCGCTTGAGCCACCTGCTCTGCCCTTATTCCACGTAAATTGCCATAGGAACTGTATTTTTTATATGTTCTTTTTACATTCCAGGATGCAATAATACTTATTAATGCTCCTATAATCACAAGTCCATATGACGCATAATAAAAACCTGTCATCTGTTATTCTCCTATTACCTTCTTCGTAGCACCTTTGCACCCATTGAAGCCGTAGAATCTCCACCATTTAGTTCTTGATGGATTCGATCTATCAGAGCCTGCGTACCTGTCAATTCCGCCTGCTTTGTACTCGCTGAAGCTTGAAGCCGCCCCGCAGCTGCCAACGCAGAGTTAGCGAACATGTTCCCAGAAGCCCCTTGGAGAGTTGACGCATATGAACTTTCTGAATTCACCTGCATCTGTAAAACATCTGCCTCCTGTGAAAGTTGAGCACTCATCTGTTCCAGAGCTTGACTGCATTTCTCAACATTTGCCTGAGCCTGCTCATACTGCTGACTCTCCTGCTGTGCTACTAAGTAAGCCTGCCTTGCTTCTCCCTGTGCTTGCTGTAATTGTCCCTGTACTGGTCCAATCTGCCTTTGAGCATCCATATATGAATTTCTGGCTGCTTCTAATCTGCTTCGCAAATACTGATATTCTGAAGCGGAATGCTCCTGCCCATCGTTTAACGAATTCAATTCTGACTCAACATTTCTCATTTCTGCTTCAGCACTTGACATCTGATTGTACAATCTATCTAGCTCATACTGTGCAGAATTTGCTCTCTGATTAGCGCTTGCGTAATCACTCATAGCAGAGTCATAATTCCGTTGATGCATCTCAGCATTCTGAACCCACTCTCTGTGAGCATTGCAATATTTATCTACCAATGCCGTTTTTTGTTCCAATGATGCCATTTCTCACTTCTCCCGAACATCACATTCTATTTTTTTCTTCTGAATAGACCTCCTAAGAAGCCATTCTTTTGGCTCTTCAATTCCTGATTTTCGCTGGCCAGTTCATCTTTTTCTATAATTTGCCTGCTTCCCTCTTGATAATTACTTTCTGCGAACTCTATTGTTGGAGCAGTTGTGTCTTTTTCCTTGCCCGGTTCACTCTTTACTACTTCTGTCGGATTTTCAATATTTAATGAGGTTTCATCAGTATCTTTCAAATTCCTGGCACTATCAATCGCCACAGTTTCTTCCGGTTTTTCATCTGGTTCTTCTTTCAATTGTTCTTCTTTATGTAATCCCTCGATCTCCGCTATCACTTTTCCAAGTTCTTCTTCTGAATATCTGGGTAAATAATCTAAATCAGCATCTTCTCTGACCTCTACGCCATTTTCCTTCCAATATTGGTCGATACGTTCCTTTGTTTCCTTAGCCTTTGGCAGTTGAGCAACAGATTTTTGTAACCGTAAAGTTACATCACGAAGGTTGTTATCAATATTGTTTAGTTCATTCTTTTTATCGATAACCTGTTCTTCCTGTAAAGCGATTTTCTTTTTTAGCTCTTCAATTTCAGCCTCTAATTCAGCCAAATTTTCCAAGGCTTCCCTTTTTGATTCTGTCAGGCTATCAAACTGCGTTTCCTTATCTTTTATATTATCAATCAGTTCCTTTAGTTTTTCTGCCACCTGTTCCGAAGAAGCATATGGCTTTTTGATGTCATTAACTGTGCTCAAGATACAAGCGATGGAAACATCATCTCCGCTGCCGTTGTTAGTAACTTGAGATAGTAACTCTTCCATTTTGGAATCTAATGCTTCTTTCTGTAATGTTTGAACCCAATATCCCAATGTGTAATAGCATCTGTTAAGCCCGCTCTCGTCAAAACTTTCATCGATGCCGTCAGATGCAACAAACAGACCGGTCGGAATATCTGTTCCATATATGTATCTAAATCCGGCAAATGAATTAGAATTGCATATTGAGGTTGATCTATTTCCAACACACCCTACCTCATCCCACGGGATCGGTTGAGTATATAGACCATTGTTCATAGCAACAACACATTTACCATCTCCAATATGAATCCCGAACCAGAATCCATCTATAACCACGCACATGATAAGTGTGCAACCATATACCTTGTTTAAACTGTGTCCAGCACGAATTGCCTCAACTGCATCTTCGGGCAGGCCATTCAACTCATTATCATTTATTGGGTTCGTGCCCAGATCATTGGTTACGCCTTTATTCCACTCGCGGATTATCTCTCTTTCTAACTCGGTTATGATTCGGTCAGGTGATTTTTTCAGTACATCACACGAACTCGGTGAACTTTCGATCAGACTTCTCACGCATTCAATGGAAACATCGCAGGCTATATGCGCTCCCTGTGCACTTCTAAAACATTTTTTATCTCCGTGACCGTCACTGATAACAGCAATGCTTACCTTTTCATTGTCATAGGTTGCAGCATAATCCTCACAACCCATGTTCTTTGCGATGTGAGATACACCTACTTTATATCCAGAATATGACTTGAATCCTTCCATCAGCATCCCTCATTATTTTCTATCTTAATTAAATGTAGGGAAATCATTCTCCCAATCTATGCCCTGAAGTCCTGGTATTTCAGGATTAGCGCCACTTGTAGGATCGAGCGTTGCCGTCGAAGACGGAGTACTTGCCTGAGACCCGCCTCCTACTGATTGTCCTAAATTAACTGTCGAACTGCCCTGTCCACTATTGGATTGCTGCGGCGCATTAACAGGATTCGTCTGCGGACTGCTCACAGCACTTCTAAATTGTCCGTTCGAAGGTGCCGCTCCTGTTGTGTTATTTTGAATCGATCCCCTTTGTGTCACAAAATCGACACCAGTCAAAGTAACTAATTGAATCTGCTTTGCTAGGACATTGGTATTTGATGCAAGTAAAACCATAGATTCATTACTTGTAAACTCAAGAAGAACTTTCCTGCACTCAGGACTGAGTGCACCTTCTTCTATCGCAATTCCTGCCTTAGTCGCATACTGAAACCACGAATTCTGCTTAAGTATATCCAGTTCTTCCTTATACAACGCCAAATCCGAAGGTTTTCCATCGGTCATCAGTATGATCAACGGGGTATAAGAACCCGCCGATGATTTGAGAAATTCATTTCTGGAAAGCTTTTTATTTAGAGCCGAAAATGCTTTTCCAAAATTGGTTCCACCACCGACATAAGTAATCTCGTTATAATTGAACGATGACACCGGTACAGGTTCTGTTGTCCTCCAGTTTGCATTGCTGGAGAATTCCATAATGGCAACCCGAATCTCCGCATTAGTATTTGATGCTTCACGCTTCTTTAGCTCCGGAATCAAGTTCCTGATTGCATCATTAACCGCCTGAATTCGATTTCCTTTCATACTGCCGGAAATATCAATTATGAAAAATACCACCATGGCTCTCTTCTTAAGATCCGGCATAATCGTATCAATACTTGGCGTTTGTTCAATGGGTTGAGTTATCGAGTTGGTGCTCCCGGTTGGGATATCCAATGTAGGAAAATCAAAACCATCCCAAAAATCGTCACTCATCTTTCTTCCTCCTGCCTTTCATATTACTTGCAGTACCATGACGAAATAATCACAACACTGTAGCTTTTACTCCATTAAATTCTATAGTTTCTCCCCTGGCCAATCTTGCAAATCCATTCTTTCCGATTTCAGTTTCATGTCCATCTACAGAAAGCTTCCATACAGTGTCCGTAAGATTTCCAATCCCAAGAACTGCTTTGTCGCTCAGGCTTGCACGTATCACAGCAGCAACAGTGTCATGATCCACGCTTCTGCTGTCCACCTGGCATAAGTACAATTTCGACCCATCAGCTACAATAGATGGATAATCATCAAACTTTATAATCCTACAACCTTCGGGTATTTTTTGTTTTGCATAGCAGTTTACAAATTGTTCTCTTCCGCTGAGGCTCACAAGCATCGCTCTTGTTCGGATAAGCGCTTCTTCCCATTCATTCTCAGTGATACGGTCATTCGGATTCTTCAAGCCTTTTGTAAATGCTCGCACAAAGGTCATCTGAAGATCCGGAGGGAACATGTTCCATCGTTTTATTACGTTCGGTTGAGATTCCGGATCCGGTCTGTTTTTTTCATTTGACGGATCGTAACAGAATATAGGGGATACGCCATACATGTGGGCTCCGGTTGAATCCATCATCGGCAAATTATTCGTATATTTTCCTTCCAACGGATGATCTATGTAAAATAGCCGAAAGAGTAACACTGCAAGTGAAAATCTGTCGGTCTGTGTATTTGGTCTGGTGGCATCTATTACAACCTCAGGAGCCATATATCTTGGCATTCCTCTGACACCAAGATTTACCAGATTAGGAGCAACATTATCATTGTCACAAATAAGCACATCTCCATCTGCGGGATTGATAAAGAAACTTCCTTCATTAACATCCTGATAACTGAACCCCAAGCTATGTAAAAGTCGGAAGCTTTCTACGATGTTCAGTGCCGCCGAAATCATAACCTCATAACTGCCGAATCTTGCCTGATTCAAAAGAAATTCACTAAACTCATGAAACTCCGGTCTACGAAGTTCCATAATATAGCCATAACTATTCTTATATGGCTTTGTTAGCATTAATGGCCAAAGATAATGCTCATTGGGAGCCCCTCTGTCCACATTTTTTGCAAGATTATCGTAGAACACTTGTGGCGGAACAGGAGCCTTATACCATTTAAGAGCGTATTTCTGCCCTTTATAGTCAACTTTATAAACCTCTCCCTGACCGCCTTCTGCAATATAGTCAAGAATAGTTATGTTATTCCCTTTAATCGTTTGTACTGACTCATTCCTTGTCAATGATGGCATACGCTAAAACCTCATTTCATTCTATTAACTGTTTCCATGCGTTATCACTAAAACGCAGACTTGTATCAGAAAATCCCTGTGTAAATACCTGTATAAAAGCATTTTTCAATTGAGAGTTTTCATCATGATTCCATAGTTCCATCGGTACAGAATCCGTATAATAGTCTAACCCGTTTTCCGAATTATCCGGATCAAAAATGAACCGACAATTACTATAAAGCTGTCTTGCTGTGTTTATATCAGTTATTGGCTGCTTCAAGACCTGCCTTCCGTCATACGGGTGTTTACAATACCTTAAGACAAACAGCAACTCAGCAAGTACAAATTTATCTGCATCCATGTTCCAACGAGTGCTCATATTTAATATTTCAGGTGGCATAAACTTGACACTATCGATATCCTGCATAAAAGCATCTCTATCTCCACCTGCCTTCACCTCAAAATGACCGCTTTTCGGATCAATCAGAAGCACATGCAGATTGATAGGTCCTACAAGAGGAGTCCCCTTGCTATGAACCATTTCATAGAACTTAACCGTATTCAACATGACAGATTTTTGTGCTTCTTCATTTGAAAAGTGTTCTCTATGCAGATCCATTTGGTAAAGCCAATGATATAATTCCTGTTTCATTCAAATGCTTGCCTCCAATCATTTACCATCCACTCCGATTATGTCTATCGCTTCCCCTTCTGAAAGCAAATCATCCGGAATAATCAGTTTTTCATCAACCGGATTGATCTCGGAAGACCTGACGATACGTCTTTTAAGATTTGCCGTCGTTTTTTCAAATATTGTTCTTGCTGTTCGACCGTTTGAAAAGTATTCAAGTTCCTTAAGCTTTTCAAAAATCGGAACATAAATGTCATGTATACCTTCTGCAAGTTCAAAACCATTCTTTGTACAAAACAATTTGAATATTTCATAGGTTTCTTCTGCAGAATAATCCCTGAAATGAACCTCCTCTATTCTTGATCGCATTCCACTGTTTGACTTATAAAGACCTTGCATATCTTTTTCATATCCTGCAAAAATCAAGCAACATGTTTGCCTGTTCTCAGGGACATCCATAAAGGCGATAATCTGCTCAAGTGCTTCCTTCTTATAGTTATGATCTGAATGTCCTTCCGCATAGGAAAGGCTGTATGCCTCATCAATAAAAAGCACGCTATTTTTGGACTTTTTCAAAAGCTCATATGTTTTCTTATCAGTTTCACCCACATACTGTCCAATCAAGTCCTTAGCAGTGCACGAATAGAAATTCGGTGTCTTAACTATTCCCAACGAGTGCAAGCATTCTGCAAATAGTTTTGCACTGGTAGATTTTCCTGTACCCGGATTACCAACAAAGAAATAGTATCCCGGTCTGATTGAGCTTTGGTCCCCACCACTCCTTTGAGCATATACAATCTCCTCTTGCTTCTGTACTATGATATCCTTAAGATCAGACATACCTATCTGTTCATTAAGCTCCTGCATAATATCTTCCAAAGTCTTAGGATTAATCTGGTCTTCTACGGACTTAAGAAGATTCTCCGGAATATCCTCTAGTGTGTATTCATATCGGTCAATTGACGGATCGTCATCCGCATATACTCTTTCAAGATGCAGATGTTTCATATCCTGAAACATCTTTTTGACCTCTCCGGCATTTCCAAAATCGTCGCCTCGTACCTCATACTTTCTCTTAAGTATCAATGCGACCCTTTCATGAGCCTCGTCAGTAATTGTGCAACCTTGTCCCTTTAATGTTCTGTCAAAAATCTCTAACAGCTGATCCGGCGTATAGTCCGGGAAATTAACAATTCTCAACCTACGCTTTAATCCGGCATTCATTTTTAGGAACTCTTCAACCTTATTCGAATACATTCCAAAAATCATCTTGAAATCGTTGGCGTTCTCGGTCATCTTAGTCATCATCGCACCAATAATCTCATTTCCATATGAGGATTCACTTATCTGGTATGCCTCGTCTATATACAGCACCTGGTTATGATCTATTGCCTCCTGAATGGCCTCCAGTGTCTTTTTCTTAGATTCGCCAACATGTTCACCGATTAAATCAGAAGCATCCTTAAAAAGCGTTTCAGATCCGCCAAGTACTTCCATCAAATGATAGAATTGTCCAATCATCTTTCCGACAGTAGTTTTTCCTGTTCCCGGATTTCCGGCAAAAATGTAATGATCAGGATACTGTTCGGGCGTAATCCCTCTCTTTTTACTATCGATTGTATCTAATACTTCAAATCTGATATTTCGGAACAGATTCTTAATGAATCCCATTCCAACATACTGGTCAATCTGAGCATAGATATCGTCAATTGAGGAAACGCCATGCTGAACAAAATACTTTTGAAAATTGCCAAAGTCATCGGCAATAATGATTCTTTTCTCATCGTCGCGAAGGCTGCACTGCATTTTAACCTCCTTTGACAGTGCAACGATATCTCTAGCATTACCAAAGTCAGCACGGTTTCGCTGGTTATATAAGTTTTTAAAAAACAACTCTAAATCTAGAGTAGTGCCTTGTCCCTCTTCTTCTCCAGTAAATGAGTAACCATCCTTTCTACAATCGTTTTCAAAAATTTCCTGCAAGAGCTCAGGCTTGTAATCTTCGATTGTAAGAATGTTATTTTTGCTGAAGCGACTCCTTAAGCCAGAGTTCATTTCCAGAAGTTCATCCATTGGTTCCGGATATCCTGCCATTATCATGCAAAACCTATATCTATCCGGATTAGTCATGATGGGAACCAACGTATCAATAGCTTCTTTGGGATAGTTATGGTCATCCCCTTTTTCATTAAGTGAATATGCGTCATCTATAAACAGAACTCCATCCTGTGCTCTTTCAACACATTCTGTAGTCTTTATAGCTGTTCCACCAACATAGGCATCGACAAGATCATCTCTTTTAGCCTCAATAGTTGTTCCCTTTGCAAGAATACCTTCATTATAGAAAATCTGACCAATCAACCTCGCAACGGTAGTTTTGCCAACTCCGGGATTCCCTCGTAATATGAAATGAGGTACCGGGTAGCGGAACGCTGAATCCGGAACGCTATCAATACGTTCGTTTGAATAGGGTCTATCTTTTCTATCCGGCTCTGCAGTAATCTTACCTTGCTTCTCTGCGGCATCACGTTTCATATGATAATCTCTGATTATCTCATCTATCCTCGATGCCACACTCTCCCATCCTTTTGTAGATTTCAATTTCTTAAGGGGATCTGACTCATCAACTTTTTTATATTTACTATAAATCCTCTTTACATCCTCTTCGGTCAACTCAACATGAGTATCAGGAGAAATAGACATAAATTCAGTAATTGAATTAAAAATCGCATGAAGATATCCCGATTTATTGACATCTCTATCTGCTTCCCTGCTCAGATACATAATGGCAGAAGCAATCTTTTTCCTTTTTTTGCTTTCAAAAGTAAGGAATTTGCCATTATTACCTATAATCCGAAGATAGTCCATCAGGTGAAGAATCTCATCAAGGTTTGGTAAGCCGATTTCAAGAGCAGTCCCTCTATTAACTGTTCCATCATCATTAAAAAATCTATTTTTAAGCACATAGCCGTTTTCCATTCCATCAAGCATCTTGTTAAGATCTGTTCTGGTCATCTGAGGTGCAAGAAAGATACAAATATTCTGATTAGCGTTAGCACTGTACTCATCCCATAAATGAGAAACAAGCTCCAAATAAGGTTGCAGGGGAGCAGCATGATCAGTAAAGAAATCCTGAAAAAACGCAAAAACCACAGCTGACTTAACGCTCTCATCGGCCATAATTTTTTTTGCGTCTTCGAGGAATTCTACCGGCGTGATTTTAGGCTGTTTATACACAAGCTTTGTACTATTATATCCCGTCTTTGGCTTGGATTCGTTTCTCTCTCTATTATTACTTTTTGTCGAAGAGACTGCGTTATTGACCGTTGACTGCTCCGTGGCTATCTCTGAAGGATTTCTGCCAGTACCCTGCGCTGCAACAGAATGAGGTGTCATTATTCGCCGGCGCTTTTGGGGCTTACTCACCGTCAGCGGCTGCTCGGCTGTACCAACGTTGCTTACAGCGGAAGTATTGCCCTGTCCGAGAATACTCTCTCTCATATCTTTGTTCTTATTAATGACCCTTACTGCACTTTCGTCATCCAGTACAAACTTTCCAAGGTTCTTTGCACCTGAATAAAAGACAATCTGTTGGTATCCCAGGCTTTTCAGATAGCCATTTAAAAACATGCGAAAATTATCCTTCTGGAGATTTTTTGAAATAAACATGTCATCCAGATGTCCATAGACTAGGAATATTTTATTTAAATTGCTTTTTTCAAGAATAGAACTCATCTTAACCCTATACCTTTAATCTATCTCTAAGCTCTGTTTTAGTTGAGAGCTTGTTTTTAGTATGTTTCCTACAACTTAAACTAATTTTTGCTCCAGGTGTATTTTCACAGATCACCTGCTGAACAGAGTCTCTGTAATATTGTTTTCTTTCTTCATTCGTTTCATCACCTTTGAGCTGATCTATCTCTAACTTAGTCTGAACATCTCCGTTTTCCATAAGCTCAGGAGCTAATGTAACGATAATCTCTTCTCCTGTTGTTTCGTTGGATAATCCAATGTGAAGCGTTCCATCATGGCGGTCATCATCATATGAATATCCTGTAAACTCAAAGTTATGCTCCTCAAAAAAATCAACAATCTGTTCACTTACATTTTGTCTTGAAAATGCGTTGTTCATATTTAAAACGCCCTTATAGCAAGTTGTAGCAGCCGCTGGATACATTTTATTGCTAAGCATATCAACGTATTCTTTCATCTCCTCTACAGAAATACCAGCCGCTTGATCAGATTCAAGAAATGCCTCTATCTCCCGTACTTTCTGCAATAGATAATCAAATTGATTTGTTCCATCCTGAAGACGATCCGTATAATCAGCTATTCTAATTCCAACCACATCGTCCTCCAAGCTTTTTCCTGTTTTACTCTCTACTTCTGCCTTTGCCTCTGCAGTAATAAACTCTTGATGAGTAAGAAAGGCTTCAAGCTCAGCACTCAAAGAAATTGCTACCAAATGATAATTATCAAACTCCTGCTGTTTGCAATCTGCTTTATAGATTTCTTCTATTGTCTGTAACGCAGTATCTTTAGCTGATGCTATTGCGGCTTCATAAAGTCCACAATTAAACTGGGTAATTGCATCATTTAATGCCCTCTGGAGTTCGTGAAGTGCCTCTCCGGAGAACCTTACACCATCATAATCTTTCTGAAGAGACTCCATCAGTGCCTTTGCCTCTTCGAGATACTGCTCGGCAAATTCTCTTGCCTTGCTTTCTTTTGCCTGCATATCTGCATTTAACTGTTCAATTTCATTAACATATGTGGCATACTGCCTATTGATAGTATCAGTAATAGTTGCCATACTGACCTGAATCTGTTCATGGTAATTGCGAACAAAATTGTCCTCGATTTCCATCAACCTTCTGGATGCTCCCTCTCTTGAAGTCCTCATATTAGCTAAGTATTGCTGATATTTAACCGGGTCATTTGGATCTGCCCATCTTTGCATTTCTACACGTTGAGAACTCATTACTGACATCATTTCATCAGAAGCTTGGCGGTTAAGTCTTACCTGCTCATTCATATTTGATGCCAATGTGCTTCTGAATGAGCCAATTGACTCATTAATGCCACTTCGCATTATCGCCTCGCGCTCTCTCCGGCGTTCTTCTGCACGTCTAGCAACCGCATTCGCTCCCGCATTAACAGCAGCTGCTCCTCCGGCGATAACAGCTCCGCCTACCAGAACTGCTCCTACAACCGGCAATGCAAATATAGCCAAGGGCAGTAACACTAAACCGCCTGCTTCACCACTCATAATAAAATCCTCCTATCTTACTCTGTCTTGAATTCTTCTTTCTATCAACTTGCCAGTCGCACGAAGCTCCATATTGGGATTCAACGTTAGATCCGACACATTATTTGTAAATGTGACGATTTCTTCGGCATCATCCAACTCTAATGCCTCAACAATATGGTTAAATATTTGTCTTGCGTAATCAAGGTCTTCAGCACCTTCAAAATCAATGTATAAAATGAATCGATTCTCAACATCTGTGTTCTTCTCATACGGCACGATATATAGCATGATTCTCGTTCCCGTCGAGTTCTCAAAGATGATTTCTAGCCAATCTCTTGTATCAACTAAATCGTACCCAACACCATATTGCATCTCCATGTACTGCTTATAATCAATCTTCGCTAACTTTTCTTCCTCAACAGGGCGAAAACCTCCAATATCCTCCAACCACTCAAGATTTAATTCATCCACAAAGTAGTCTATGATACTCTCGCCCCATTCACTTCTTTGACACGATGCTCTGTATCGATTCTTGTATACGAGTTTCATATGATTGAAATGTTCCACGAGTTGATCTAACTCTTTTATGTATTCTTCAATCTTTTCTGTATCAACGCTGTCAATCGTCTTAAGGTAAGCAACTTCCCCATTTTTCTCAACTTTCCCAATCTCATGACCCATTTCAGCAATTTGATTAGAGAGTTCCCCATACTCGCCTTGACTCCAATAATTTATTTCAATCCCGAGCTTTCTTTCCTGTTCCCTATTCGGTTTGCCGGAGCCATTTATCTCATTGAACCAAGCCTTTATTTCATCCTTTAGCTGTAAATGAAGCAATCCAGTCTTACTTTTCCATAAATAGTACTGCCTTTGCCATTCAGCATATGCCTCATCTGTATCAAATTTCAGTCTGCTAAGGCCTGTTCTTGTTGAAATAGCAATTGCTATCGTCGCCTCAAACAGGCTTGCTTTGTATAATGTTCCTCCCTCACATATTGCTGTATAAAATGAATTAAGTCGCCGTGGATAAAACTTGTCCTGTGGCAGGAATTCAACCTCCTTATACAACAGTGCAGTCTCTGTCATATACTTATTAGCTTCTTGTTTACTTACTTTTGCCTTGTTTTCAGTGCTTTGACGCAGCTGAGTTATTAATTCCTCCATCTCACGAGTTTTTTCCATCCACTCTTTTTCTTTTTCTCTTGTACTGATCAGCAGATTCTGGTACTGCATATCCATCTGAAGCTGTTCATTTTGAATTTCCTGGTCAACACTATTCTGATACTGCCTTAAAAGCCTTTCATACTCTTGTTGAACGTTAGCATCATGCGCATCCAGAGTCGTTCTCATTTGTTCCTGATATTCTTCAAGCTGCCTGCGATTATCAGCTACCAACTGCTGCCTGATTCGATCGGCCTCTCTTTTTTGTTGTTCAACCTGCCTCTGCAACTGATTAATCTGTCTTTCCAGCATTCTAAGATCTGTCGCCATCCATTACTCCTTTTTACCAACTTTCAACGCTTTCTCAATTTCATCAGATTTGTTCTGCTGAGCGGTAACAAACAACCTGATTTGTTCCTCAACCCTTTGAACGAGATCATCTGTTTGTCTGAGAAGATCCTCTGTCGGCACCAAATCCTTATCTTTATAAAATTCTAGAATTGACTGATCAACGGTGTATCTGCCTTTAATCTCATCTATATCAGCCTGGAATTTTGAATAATCTTTGTCATATTCACGTTGCAAAATCTCAAGGTGCGAAATCAGTGAACTTTTGCTGTCAGAAAGCTGCCTTGAACGATTCTCCAATTCTGCTATCTGTTTTTCTAACTTTTCTACTTCCTGTGCTGTCCTGTCGTTATCCTGTTGAAGATTTTGTATCTTGTCTCTTCTTTCACGTATGCCTTCCGTTTCAATATACGGTACCGAAAAACCGGAAATGCTACCGGATGAAGGCATTTCATGTTCTAATGAAGAATCTTGATTAAAATTGAATGGAGACGTTCCAAATCCCGTATTTTGTTCAATTAGCTGTTCCTTCGACACATCCGGTTGAGACTGTGCTTCCGGTTCTCTGGCACTTGTTGATTCCTGCCTTGTTCCCACTGTTGGAAACATATCAGCAAAGAGCGGCATAGTATTATTCGAAGCATTCCCTGTAGTCTGCTGATTTACGCTCGGCTGCTGTGAATTCAAATCAGAATCATGAAGCAAACCAGAGTCGCTTTCACTATTAAATCCTCCGACAAAAATATTCGCATCGTCAATAGGATTTTCCACAACTTCAGAAGGTTTGGAATCAGATGAAGTAACTGTTTGTTGCGGAGTGCTCGAAAATGCTCCACCAAAGAATTCAGGAACGGTTTCCTCTTGTACCGATGGTGCATCCTGTCGTACTTCAGTCGTATTTTCTGGATCAGATAATACTTTACCTTCAACGTTAACCTTATATATACGCATTCCAGCAGGATTCAGTTCTATTTTTGTCTCTCCGGGTTGGAATGTAGATTCATCCCCCAGCGTACCATCCTTCCGAGTGACACTCATACGAAATGGTTTGTTGCTTTTTATTCTAAAGTAAGCCGGACAACCTGCAATGGTAGGACAAAATGTAATGGTATTTTTTTCACTATTTTCTTTAATAATAAAATTATTTAATCTATATTCAGTGCCATCCGTTCGGAGGTCAACCAAATCAACCTCCTTATTATCGATTTCCAGCCAAATAAGGAATTGCGCATTTTTACTTTCAACAACTTCTTTATATAGCCCAAAGCTGATATTATCCTTTGAATTCCACTCAAATTGCATCTCTGTTTCCATCTGCTTTCTTTTTAAACTGTTTCCAAACTTCTATGCCATTTTTAGATGGAACGCCAACCATATAAACACTGTCTTTTTCCACATCAATTTCTATGTTTCTTTTAGTCGTCCCATTATAATAGTCATTAAATACAGGTTTGTAACGGTCTGTCATTAAGTATATATTCTGATTTGATGATCCTCTGTAGGGTTTCCCATCATCCAATTCTTTTATATAATGACCATCAATCAATATGTCTGCATGCAACAAAAGCCTCTGAACACCGTTTTCGTTTTTCTTATCCAATTCTTCCTTCAAAAATCCGGTATAGATGATTACCCCGTAATCTCTCTTGGCTTTTATTCCATCTATCATTGTTGCAAGTTCTTCAGCCTGAAGAAACGGCTCACCACCACTGATAGTGATTCCTTCGGTATCACTAACCTTCAGGAAAACATCTCTCAATTCTTCAGCAGTCATTTCCTTGTATTGTCCGGCATTCATTTCCTTCGCCAAACATCCATCACAAGAAAAACAACATCCATGAACCCACAACACAGATCTCAAATTTGGCCCAAGAACCGATGTTCTTTCAATAAAATGTGATATTCTCATAAACCCATACATAGTTAATAAATCAGAGTGTAGCTTCGGAAATCTTTCAACTTCCAGAAACTCCCCCCATTAAAGTACGTTAGCACTGAAGTCCATAGTTTCTTACTATCGTCGCCAATCCGCCCTGATATCCTTGTGCAACTGCGTTGAACTTCCACTCACCATTGTGTCTGTATATTTCGCAGATAACAAGCGCTGTTTCAATTGAAAATTCCTCAGCCAGATCAAATCTAAGCTGATCCTCGCCTACCGTATCAAACTCATTTGCCAGCTTTGCAACTCTGATATAAGCGCTCGAAACCTGACCAAAATTCTGGTGATTATTTTCTGCATCATAAATAGATACGCAAACAGCTATCTTTTCAATCTCCGGCGGGATTTTTGTAAAGTCAATGATAATCTGCTCATCGTCACTATTTCCATCGCCACCTTTAACCTCATCTCCCTGATGCACAACAGCATTATTTCTACTATTCAAGTTTCCGTAGAATATGAAATCCTCATCCCTTAAACACTTTCCATTAGCACCTATAAGAAATGCCGAAGCATCCAAGTCAAAATCTACGCCATCATATTGATTGGTCTGCCATCCCAATCCAACCAAGGCAAGCTTCATACTATTGTCGAGAGTAACTCTCTGTCCCTTCTGTAGATTTATAGCCATTTTTTCATCCTCCTGTTTTAGTGATATTTATTAACAAGTGCCTCTAAACCACCTGAGTAGCCGGCACCAACCGCATTAAACTTCCATTCGCCGTTATATCTGTAGATTTCACATACAAGCACAGCAGTTTCAATAGAGAATTCTTCACCAAGGTCAAACCGAAGCTGATCTTCTCCGACCGTATCAAATTCATTGCTCAGTTTGGCCACCCTGACAAAAGCATTTGATACTTGGCCGAAAGTCAGTCTTTTGCTTTCGTCATATATAGATACACAAATTGCTATTTTCTGAATCTCATCCGGAACTTTGCTGAAATCAATGATTATCACTTCGTCATCTCCTTCACCAGCTCCCGTAAGGTTATCCCCCTGGTGAACAACAGCTCCATTTCGAGTATTAAGATTGTTATAAAAAACAAAATCTGAATCTAAAATCAATTTATCATTAGCACCCAGTAAAAAAGCTGATGCATCCAAATCATAGTTTCCTCCGGTCTCAAACTGGTTAACATCCCAGCCAAGTCCTACAAGAGCCAGCTTCATTGAGCCATCCAAACTTACTCTCTGACCTTTTTGTAAATTAATCGCCATAAAAGCACCTCCTACTTATTTGTACATTGCAGTCAATTTATCAACATGACTAGCACTTTGAACCGGCTGACCAATCGCATTGAACTTCCACTCGCCGTTGTATCGATAAATTTCTCCGACAATAAGCCCTTCCATACCATAGTAGTTGTCAGAAAGATTATAACGGCAGATTTCATTGTTCTTATCCATATCCACCAGTCTGATAAATGCATTTTGTATCATACCGAAATGCTGCTTGCGATCAGATGCCGAATAAATGTTTACAACAAATACAATTTTCCCAACTGAAGGGCTAACCTTGCTTAAATCAACCATAATCTGCTCATCATCACCATCACCAGCTCCCGTAAGGTTATCCCCCTGGTGAACAATAGATCCGTCACTTAACTGAAGATTACGATAGTACACTAAATCCATATACTTACCATTGCTATCGCAAAGAATTGCTGAAGCATCGCAATCAATGTCCTGCGGCTTTGCTTTAAATAATCCAAAAAATCCACCATCAGAACCGCTCCGCTTCGCTTCATCCCAACCCAGACCTACCATAATATGTTTAAGTCCTATTCCGCCTTTTGTGAGGTCTATTTTTTGACCTTTTTGTAAATTAATGCTCATAACTTACCTCCTCTTTTCAGGCATACATGTTAAGTAATAACTGTAATCTACTTGCTTCCTTAACCGGTTGTCCGATAGCATTAAATTTCCATTCTCTGTTGTAACGGTATATTTCTCCAACCACCATGCCGGTCATGCCATAATAGTTCTCAGAAAGATTGAACTTACATATTTCAGCGTTATTTTCCAAATTAACGAGCCTTATAAATGCATTCTGAATCATTCCAAAATGCTGTCCCCTGACATTTGCATCATAAATATTTACCACAAATACAATCTTTGCCACATCAGCAGGAACTCGATTTAAATCCACCATAATCTGCTCATCATCACCCTCACCTGCGCCAGTCAAATTATCTCCCTGATGCCGTATTGCTCCACTCTTGTGAGTTAAGTTTCCAAAATAAACACAGCAGTCATTTGCTTCTCTTCCATACAGTTTCCCATTTGCATTCAAAAGAATAGCCGACGCATCACAATCGATATCCTGAATTTGCTGTTGTGAATGTGATTTAAATAGTCCAAAAAATCCACCACTACTTTGTTGGGGTGCAGGCTGTGCCTCATCCCAACCTAATCCAACCATAATACGGCTAAGTCCTCCACTGCCTTTCGTAAGATCAATTTTCTGACCTTTTTGCAAGTTTATACTCATTTTGCAACCTCCTTTATAAAATTAGTTTTGTTTTCAATCTTTTCTACCGGTTGTTTTTCATATTCCAACCATAATTCTAATAAATCTGAACATTTATTTAATATAAAAATCTGATATTAATATTAGTTTTCACATGATTTGGGATAAGTTATATGCATTCAGTTTTGAAATTATATCTTCAAAATCCAAATACTGTATCATTGCTATCGCACCTGCTTGTTACCAATTTACAACGCCTTCACAAATGAAAATATAAATAAAGATGTAATTACCATTAATGCAAACATTTTGTTTCCTACGAAATCACTGATTATACCACCACTATCTAGTGCAGTATATGGAAGATTTATAAAAGAGCCAAAAATATTTATTGGACATCATACTAATGTCTACCTCTCCTCCTGCCACCATTCAACTTATAAAGACACCCTAAACCAAGTTCAATGTCAGGTCTCCACCAAACAAGTTCTTTAGAAATTCCTGATTCACCAGTTTAGATTCCCAATTAAAGATCATAAAAATTAATCCAGCTAACAAAGGCAACTTCTACAAGTTAATCTTCTACCCTTGTGATAAATTAATGGTCAAATACCTTTTTCTTCCTTCTATTTCTTACTAACTAAACATTTACGTAACAAATCAACCGGAATCATTGTTGCTGACAAAACAATTGTTATTATCCATCCCATAATTCCAAACGGCACACAACTAAACATATTTCCTATCCATGTAAATACTACAAACGGAACTACGGCTGCATTAACAATAATTGCCTGTACAATTACTATGGTAAACCATACTTTTAAGAAACCTGGATTTGCATTAAGATTTTTAAAAATTCCAAAACCTTCATCACGTACATTAAAGCCATTAAACAATGCTGCTACAATAAATAAAACAAAGTATGCTGTATATTTCTGTGCATCGTTTTCAAAAAACTTATCAAAGAAAGGTGCTTTTAAGAATAAGAAACTTATAATCGTTAACCATGCCCCCATAGTAAGAATTTGAAAAAACATTTTCTTGCTAATAATGCTCTCGTCTCTTCTTCTAGGTTTCTCTAACATATATTTTTCCAATGCAGGTTCATTACCAAGCATTATCGCTCCAAGTCCATCCATTACAAGATTTACAAACAACAAATGTGTGACTTTAAGCGGTTCTTCAATGCCGAAGAAAGGACTAATAGCACTTACAATAACTGCTGCTACATTAATTACCAGCTGAAATTTACAGAATTTCAATATATTATTGTAAATTGTACGTCCATATAAAATAGCATCTTTAATTGACTTAAAATTATCATCAAGAACCACTATCTCTCCTGCTTCTTTTGCGGCTTCTGTTCCACTACCCATTGCAAAACCGACATCTGCTCTCTTTAATGCAGGTGAATCATTAACGCCGTCTCCTGTCATCCCGACAACAAGATTCATTTCCTGACAAATTCTAACCATTCTTGATTTATCTGTAGGAAGAGCTCTAGCTATAACTCTGATATCCTTTATAATGGCTTTTAACTCATCATCCGACATTTGTGCAAGTTGTGCAGATGTTAATGCCACATCTTTTTCGTTTTGAATAAGACCTGCATCCTCTGCAATTGCAATTGCTGTTTCAAGTCGATCTCCCGTAATCATAACAACTTGAATTCCAGCATCCTGTACTTCCTTTATAGCATCTTTAGCCTCTGGTCTTACATCATCTCTTATCGCAACAAGTCCAATAAGGACAACATCATCATTAATACAATCTTGAACCATTTTCCTGTCAGAATATCCAAAAGCCAATACTCTCATTGCCCTTGAAGCAAGTTCATTTATTTTTTCATTAAGAGCATCTGTACTTAATTCAACAACTTCTCCATTTTCATTTAAAGCTTTAGTCGCTTTTTCAATAAATTTTTCGGGGGCACCTTTATAAAATGTCTGATTCAGATCTGTAATTTCAACTTGGCTAAACTTATTAGCTGAGTTAAAACCTTGCGAAACACCTGCAATATAAGTTGTATCACTACTGATAAGTCTATAATTATCTTCACCCAAAAATCTCATTAATGCCTGATCGGTTGCATTACCACCTATTACCTTGTGTGATCCATCATACATTGATGCTGAATTCATTCCAATAGCAACATCAAGCATAGTTTTTATCTTACCGTGGTTTTTTATTTCATCGAATGGAATAGTATCGCCATTTGCAGTAAAAAACTCAACAACCTCGAGAGAACCCTTGGTTATTGTTCCCGTCTTATCACTAAACAAAATATTCAAAGAACCTGCCGTTTCAATACCTACAGCTTTTCTTACTAATACATTGTGTTCTAACATTTTCTTAGTATTCTGCATTAACACTAAAGAAATCATGAGTGGAAGTCCTTCTGGAACTGCACAAACAATAATAACTATTGCAAGAGAAACAGCCTCCACTAAATCCTGTACAATATTTGTCCAACCAGTAGCGAAATAAGCTCTGAATCCGCCAACATTAACAATAAAGAAGGCAATATACAACAATGTAATCACAGCTGCACCAATGTAACCAAATGTTGATATCTGTTTTGCAAGTATGCCAAGTTTAACCTTCAATGGTGAATCTGGTTCTTCATCCTGCATATCTTCAGCCATTTTACCCATCATGGAATTTAGGCCCACCTTACACACATCAAGAACCCCTTCTCCGTCAAATACTACCGATCCTCTAAATAAAGAATATTCATCTACAAAAACATCTCCTGTTATTTCCTCAGCAAATATCTTATCTTCAGCAGTTGCAAACTTCTTACATTCCTCTGCTTCACCGTTCAAAGCAGAATTATCCACTCGCAAATCACCATCAATCAAAATACCATCTGCCGGTATTTTGTCTCCAGATTGAAGAAGCACCTTATCCCCCACAACCACATCATCTACATCAACAATAGTAACCATGCCATTGCGATATACTTTACATGTATCCTTCTTCTGATCCTCTTTCAATTTTCTATATGCGGTATCGCTTGCCACACCAGTTTTCGCTGATACGATGGCAACAATAATCACAGCCACAATCGTACCTACTGGTTCATAAATTTCTGCATATCCAAAAAAGAACATAACAATCATTATACCTGCAATTACTAGCAATATTTTAATCATAGGATCTCCAAAGGTCTCTTTGAATTCATCCCAAAATGTGGTTGGTTCTGAATCTGGGATAATATTAGAACCATTTTTTTCTCTCGATGTTTTAACCTCACTGTCTGTCAATCCGTTATACTTCATTCTCATTCTCTCCTACATTTGTATTAATATTTCTTAATATATAACAATATAAATTTCCTCAAACTCTTGGCTAGTAACATTATATTGTTTTACATTTATCTTTATTTGCCTCTAAAATTAAGACGTTTGAAGAAAATTATGATATGTTATTTTTATCTCTTCTATAATTCTTTCTAAAATAGCCATATAAAAACTTACTTACATATGCAATATTATCATAAATAAGAACGCATAACCGTTCCATGCAAAACTGACATTTTACATTGCATTTTCGACAAAAAACAAAACAGCCCGACATTCCTCCATCCAATTGACAAAGTTCATATCGAGCTGCCTCACGTTTTATATTATTTTGTTACTTAATTCAATAACTATATATCATTCCTCTTTAATGAGATACCTTTTCGTTTGTTTTCCTACTTATACCCTTTCTCCTTCTCATACGCTATTATAAAATCCCGGTTTGCCAGTTCGTATTTATTAAATACTACTGTGTCGTCAAAATCATCCGGCTCGACCGTTCCATGATACCAGCTTTTGGAATTGAAATATGTCTGATAATCGGCGTCTTTGAACTTTCTCCCATGACGGGCATACAGTTCATTGCATGCCAGACGGATCTCATCCGGTGTTAATCCATCCAGATCATCCTCTGTCAAATATTCGCTGTCACTATATGGAAGAATGTAGTCATTGGAAGAATCATCTTCTGATGTTGGATTATAATAAAACGGCTCATACGCTCTACCGCTATATTCACATTCATCCTCCAGATTATCTACACTTAACTGACGAGGATAATAGGATGGTCCTGCAACAGAATATATCTTACCAACTATGCACAACTCACCATCCTCATTTACATAAGGTACCGCATCCCGCACATTGGATAAAGCAACCGTCCAGTCATAGGTTTCTTTCAGAAAAGAATCCGTACCTTCCATATCCTTATATGTATTGGTAAAACAACTATCCATTGCATCCTGAACGTTTTTTTCATATGAATCTTCATCGATATCCAGATAAGCCAGCACGTCATCCTTTGAAAGAAGTACATCTTTACGAAGATTGATCGTATATACATAAAAATCTGTATATTCATTTGCATCAAAATCCACCCGCACAACTACTGACAACAGATCCTGATAAACAGACCATTCGTATCCGATTGCAATACATCCTGTACTATATTCTCCCGCTTTCGCCATATAATCATTTCCGAGCTTCTCTATCTGTGTATTTACATTTTCACAGGCGGTACTGTCATAATTTATGTATGGTAAGTGGTATACAACCTCCCCATCTTTCGTCTGCACTTTCCCGGACATTTTCGAATCAACAACCATGTGATCCGAATACGTTTCCGGCATTTCACCGGTTCCAAATCCCACTTCTTTTTCTTCCGGAAGTGCGGATGCCTTGCCGTCTGATCCTGCTGCAGAAGAAGCCTCCTCTGATGTTTCCGTGTCAGCACCTGTATCCGTACCGGTTGTTTCATCCGTTTTTCCGGTTTCTTCTGTCACGGTTGTTCCGGCCTTTTTGCTGCTGCCATCAGCATCTTTGTTTAAGGAAAAACTGCACCCCATGAGGCTGCCTGCCAGTGCCATACTTAATACTATAAATCCTGCTTTTTTTCTCATCCTTTTTTACCCTCGTTTCTCATTATTTTTTACGCAAAAACCGCTTCTATTTCAACCCCAAGCACATCCCCAAGCGTTTCTGCCACCTTTTCTGCGGCATAAAGTTTATAATACAGTCTGGAATCCTGTTCTCCCATCTGGAAATATCCATCGATGATCGTATCAGAAACAGCCACTGCATAATATACTTCTCCCGGTACACTATCCTGATTGTTTGGATCAATATTGCCCGTTGTACCGGTAATACCGATTCCAATATCTGCACGATATGCCTGTTTACAGGCTCTCGCCATTGCCCGCGCTGTTTCTTTGGAATAGACACCATAAGTTTCTATCACAGCTTCCGGAACACCCTGCATGATCTTTGCTTCGTTGGAATAGGTTACAAATGCCCCCTTTAATATTGCAGATGCCCCTTCAGTATCTGTGATCAGGGAAGCGATCTGCCCGCAGGTGATACTTTCCATGGTTGTAATCGTCATTTTCCGGTCGATCAGACAGCCTGTCAAGTGCCTGTAATTATTCCGTATTACCTTTTCCATCTGTTCATCCAGTTTTTTTCCTGCCATTTATCCTTCCACCTTTGTTGCCTTTATTTTTAAAATCCACCATTCTGATAAGCTCGTGCAATTACATAAGATGGCTCGTAATATGCGCTACAATTATAGTTATCAATTACATCACAGATGGGGTCATTATAAACTCGTACAATTCCGTCTACCTCACTTTCATCAGGCAGCCCTGTATCATAAATAAGCCGCAAATAAACTTTTCCCATTTGCAATGGACTTGGTATTTTTTCTACTAAGTCAACATCAACATTTGTAACATCATTTTCTCCGTTTTTCAGCGCATATTCTTCAATCCAGTCATCCTCTACCTGCAATGGATTCTCCGAATGAAGTACATTTGCCACACTAAGCAAATGCTCCAGATTCTTCTTTCCAATTTGATTTACTACATAACGATTTTTCTGGTGAATCCTTCTGGCAACCCTTTCAATCATATAACATACAAAATAAACATCATCTTTCTGTATTCTTTCTTCAGGAAAATATATGTTGTTCATTATATGCTTTCACTCCCTTCAAATCTTAGAGTTTGCAGAGCTCGTTCTGTGCAAAATACAATCTGATGTGTGGGATATTTAAATTTCACCAACTCCCAAAATGCATCTTTACTTATGACTTTTGCCATATAATCTTCTACATAATCCCATACCTGATCATCTGCCATAGGACCTTCTACTATATCATACGCATGTTCTATTCCCAATCTGCAATCTACAACAAACTGTAGCCAATCTTCTGTCATTTCTTTAAAAGAACATACATTCAAATTCATATCTTCTCTGTAACTATATCTGTTAACAATTGATTTGCCTCTTTTGGTATAGGCCCATCGCTTTGCCTGTTTTTCAATATTTGTACAATAGAATCCATATCCAAAATCTTTATAATGTCCATTTATCATAATTCTAGGATTTTGTACAACCAGATTACTACCATGGTATAATATCTGTTCCCTCACTATATACAAACCTCCTGTCCATATCTTCCGTATCCAGCGTCATATTTATTATAATATATTCACAAAAGGATTTCCACAAGTGGAAATCCTTCTGTCATTTCTATTTATTCTAGTTCTTCTCCACCACCAGGATCTCCTCGCCGTTCTTCACCTTTCCTGTCTTTACCGGACGCAGTTTATAGCCATCCGGAAGCTCTGTTATAATGACAGGGGATATTAAGGATGGCGCATGCTTCTTCAGATAAGGAAGATCAAGCCGCATGATCGGCTGTCCGGCAGCCACTGTCTGTCCGGTCTCAACCAATGCGTCAAAGCCTTTGCCATTTAGCTTTACCGTATCGATTCCGATATGGATCATCACACCGATTCCCTGTTCCGTTACCAACCCTATGGCATGCTTCGTGTCAAAGACAAAAGCAACTGTTCCGGCAACCGGTGCAGTTATTTCAGAATTCGCTGGCAATACAGCGATTCCATCACCCATCATTCCACTGGAAAATGCCTCATCCGGCACCTTCTCCAGTTCACATACCTCGCCTGTAACCGGACTCAATATAGAGACTGTATTATCATCCATATGCTTTTTCTGTCTATTTCTTGCATTTCTTCTGTTCTTCTCTTGGCCTGCAACGACATCCTCTCTTTGTCCTCCCACGTCTGCAATAACCGCTTTCTCATCATCCCCCTCCAGATAATCTTCCAGATTGGATTTGATCACGGACACCTTCGGACCATAGATAACCTGTACGCCATTTCCTTTTTTCACCACACCGGATGCTCCGCTTGCCCGGAGAATATCTTCTTTTACAAGAGCTGCATCATATACCGTACAACGCAGTCTGGTTGCGCAGCAGTCAATATCCGATATATTTGCCTTGCCGCCAAGCCCTTCACAGATCAGCCTGGAAGTCTCCATCTGTGGGCTATGATTCCGGAAAATATCCGTATTCCGGTCATTGTCTGATCCCTGCTCTCCGGCATTTTCTCCATGCTTTCTGGCATCTACATCACTTCGACGATATAATTTTACTTCGTCATTGTTATCTCTACCCGGTGTTTTCAGATCAAACCGCCGGATCAGATAATAGAACAATACATAATATACGATAAAATAACCGATACCGACAATAACGATCCAGATCCAGTTCGTCTTTGCATTTCCTTGCATGATGCCGAACAGGGTAAGATCGATCAGACCGCCGGAGAAGGTCATTCCCACACCGACTTCAAACATATGCATCAGCATATAAGCAAAGCCTGCCAGAATACAATGGATTCCATACAGAGCCGGTGCAACAAATAAAAATGTGAATTCCAGTGGCTCTGTAATACCTGTGATCATGGCTGTAAGGGCTGCGGAAAGAAGCAGTCCGCCTGCTGCCTTCCGTTTCTCCGGTGCTGCTGTTTTATACATGGCAAGAGCCGCTCCCGGCAGGCCGAATATCATAAGCGGGAATTTACCGGACATAAATCTGGTGGCCGATACCGCATACTTTGTAACAGATGGATCCGCAAGCTGTGCAAAGAAGATATTCTGCGCTCCTTCTACAACACGCCCGCCAACCTCCAGCGTTCCTCCGACCGCAGTCTGCCAGAATGGTAGATAGAACACATGATGCAGGCCAAATGGTATCAGCAGACGTTCCATAAATCCATATACCCAGGTTCCTGCATAGCCGGAATTTAAAACCAGATCACCTACGGTATAGATGCCTTTCTGGATTGCCGGCCAGATAAAGAACATCAAAATACCAACTCCGGTATATACCAATGCTGATACGATCGGAACGAATCTGGAACCACCAAAGAAAGACAACACCTGTGGCAGTTCAATCTTATAAAAGCGGTTATGCAGGGCAGCCACACCAAGTCCTACCAGGATACCGCCAAATACACCCATTTGCAAAGATGTGATACCGCAGACAGAAACAACCGCCCCTGCAAGCATTGATTCCGTACCACCATTTATCGTGATCAGCGCACTGATCGATGCATGCATGATAAAGAATGCAATAGCCGCTGATAGCGCAGCAACTTCCTTCTCCTTTTTTGCCATACCGATCGCCACGCCCATGGCAAACAGGATCGGCAAATTGGCAAATACCACATTTCCTGCCTCACTCATTACCTCAAATACAGCAGCAAATATCGTTCCCGGCCCAAGGATCCGCATCAGCCCATATGTTTCAAGCATGGTTTCATTGGTAAATGAGCTTCCGATTCCAAGCAGCAGTCCTGCCACCGGCAGGATCGCAATCGGAAGCATAAACGACCGACCAACCCGTTGTAATATTCCAAATATTTTATCTTTCATATAAAAAATCTCCCTGTTTCACAGATACATTCATACGAACTAGTATCTGCACAACAGAGAGAATCATTCTATTTTTATGAAAAAACTTCTTCTTTGTATGGTCTTCCGATCTTTACGACTTCTCCATTATCCAGAGTTACGGTTGATCTGGAATAATGCTTGACGTGCTGACGGTTGATAATACAATTACTGTTTACACGGACAAATATCTTCGGAAGATTTTTCAAAGCATTTGTCAGCGTAATATACTGCACATAATCACCTCTTGTTGTACAGTATCTGGTGAGACGATCATCTCTGTGAATACAGATGATCTCCGAAGCTGAAAAGATATTGATCGTTTTCCCATAGCAGACCCGGATAAAATTACTTTTGCTCATATTCAGGCGCTTGATCGCCGTATCAACGGCATGCACCAGCTTGATATCTCGGTTTCGCTTCATAACACAATTGCAGTGCTCCACGTCATAGATATCCCAGCCATCCGGAATATGGTCTGCATAAAATATAATCTTGCAATTTGGAACAGAACGATTGATGGCTCTGGCCAGACAGATCCCGTTATAGTGCAGATTGTCAAATACGATCTCCGTAATAAATATATCACAGGAAAAAGTACTTTCTTCTACATCTATAGACGCTTCTTCCGGCAGATACAATTCAAACTCTACATTATCCAGATCCATACGGGATTCTATAAAATCCTTCACAGCTTCCACTTCATGCATAGATGAATCACATATACCAATTTTCATTTGTATAACACTTCCCTCTCATTTGAATGCCACTTGTAAATTTTAGTATATTTCTTAGATATATGCAGTATTATTGTTAGTTTTTACATATAATAGAAGTGTCACTATCTGTTTCTTTTTTAATATTTATTAGAAAATACTTAAAAAGAAAAGGAATACCATCATGACACTGAATTATAAAATTATAGGATCACGCATAAAAATACGCAGAAAAATGAAAGATGTCACCCAGGAACAGATGGCGGAAGACCTCAATCTGTCTGTAGGTTTTATCAGTCAGCTTGAACGTGGTATCTGCAAAGTGAGTCTGGATACACTTGCAAATATCACCGAATATCTGGATTGTACTTTTTCTGACATTCTTGAATACAATCAACATTCTGAAAGCTATAATCAATCGAAACTGAATGCTCTTTATTCATCCTTATCCCCTGAAGACCAGCATGTTATGCTCAGTCTGATGGAGGCTTACACAAAACACCGTTAATATCCGAAAATTAGAATACCATAAAACAGACTAAAAAAAACATAGATTGTCAATTCTACGTTTTATCATGCATAAATGACATGTGCAACTGACATTTCTGCTTTTTTTCTGCATAATTTACATCATAATAACAATAACAAAACTCCGATCATCAAAATTAGAATCCTAATTCCAGATAACCGGAGTTTTTATTATGTTTATTTTATTATTCTTTCAAATCTGTTATTTACTTACCTTACGGAAGTTCTTCTTACCACGTCTTACAACGATTCCATCTCCATCAAACTTCTCTTCCGGAATTGTAACTGAGATATCAGGTATCTTGTCACCATCAACAGCAACACCGCCCTGCTCTACCGCACGTCTTCCTTCATTTCTGGAGGATACCAGACCGGACTTTACAAGTACGGATACGATATCGATCGCACCATCCTTGAAATCATCGGCTGACAATGTAACAGATGGCATATCAGCAGCAACACCCTGGGAGAATAATGCTCTTGCACTCTCCTGTGCCTTTACTGCTTCTTCTTCACCATGAACCAGCTTTGTAAGTTCAAATGCAAGGATCTCTTTTGCTGTATTTAACTGACTGCCTTCCCATCTGTCCATCTTGTCGATCTCTTCCAGTGGAAGGAAGGTCAGCATACGGATACATTTTAATACATCGGCATCTGCAACATTTCTCCAGTACTGGTAGAACTCAAATGGTGATGTCTTGTTTGGATCAAGCCATACAGCACCCTTCTGTGTCTTACCCATCTTCTTGCCTTCTGAGTTCAGAAGCAGGGTGATCGTCATGGCATATGCATCCTTGCCAAGCTTTCTACGGATCAACTCTGTACCACCAAGCATGTTGCTCCACTGGTCATCACCACCGAACTGCATATTACAGCCATATTTCTGGAATAACTCATAGAAATCGTAGCTCTGCATGATCATGTAGTTGAACTCTAAGAAGCTTAAGCCCTTCTCCATTCTCTGTTTGTAGCACTCTGCACGAAGCATATTGTTGACTGAGAAATGCGGACCAACCTCACGAAGAACATCTACATAATTCAGGTCAAGTAACCAGTCTGCATTATTTACAAGAAGTGCCTTGCCTTCTGAGAAATCGATAAAACGGCTCATCTGCTTCTTGAAGCATTCTACATTATGAGCGATCGTTTCTGTTGTCATCATCTGTCTCATATCGGTACGTCCGGACGGATCACCGATCATAGCTGTACCGCCACCGATCAGGGCGATCGGCTTATTACCTGCCATCTGTAAACGCTTCATCAGGCAAAGTGCCATGAAATGTCCTACATGAAGACTGTCTGCAGTTGGGTCAAATCCTATATAGAAAACAGCTTTTCCATTATTTACCAGATCTTTGATCTCTTCTTCATCTGTTGTCTGGGCAATTAATCCTCTTGCCACTAACTCGTCATAAACCTTCATTTTTTTCCTCCTGTAACAGCATCCGCTCAGATGCTGACCTCTTATATCATAATTATTATCTACTTATTTATTCTGTGCCCGGATAGCTGCGGCAAAATATATGTCTCCGATCACTTTCCGACCATTATCCATCTATAATACACATACTCCGTGATTATACAACGAAATACAGCACTTTGACAAGACCGTGTTTCAGTTTGCTTTTTTCAGACTGTTTCTGCGGATTCCTGCTGCTATCGCCACAAATAAAAACAGGAACGGTGTCGTGATCGGCTGCTCTACATTGACGAACGCCTGTGTGATATAAGAAACGATAAGCATCAGAACCGCAAGCATCACCGGTTCATCCTTCCAGGTTTTCACACAGTTACGGATCGAAGTAATGATCAGCCCTACATAAGTGATCAGGCCAAAAGCTCCCATCGTGACCAGATACTGCAGATATTCATTATGCGCACTGTCATAAACCGTTCCGGTTACTGCCAGCATCTCATCATAATACCGGGCAGACATCAGCGCATAGATGCTTTCATTTCCATTTCCAAATACCTGATCAACAAATGGCAGATCCTGATAGAGTCGGCATAATCTCG
Source organism: Coprococcus sp. HCN-4056 (assembly GCF_037892645.1). Lineage (NCBI taxonomy): Bacteria > Bacillati > Bacillota > Clostridia > Lachnospirales > Lachnospiraceae > Coprococcus > Coprococcus sp. HCN-4056. The sequence continues at coordinate 84,846 of NZ_JBBKBL010000003.1, forward strand.
ACCAGATGAAGCCTCTGTAATCTCCCCAGAAATCATCAAATACGAAGATCTCCCAATGGTTGATACAGCCGATAACTGTCACGGTGATCCCTGCTATGAGCAATATTCCTGCTATGAGCAAACGGGATAATGCGGATCTTCCTGTATTATATTTCTTCTTTGATAACCATATCGCACACAAGATACCGATCACACAACAGACAGTCAATATGTCTCTTGCATCCACCAGCTTCGCCAGACCGGACAGCTTCTCATATCCCCTTCCGGTTCCTGTCGTGATCCACGCCATGATCGTATAACCGGAAAGAAAGGTGGTACAAACAGTTACAAATTCTGCAAACAGGCTTCGTTTTAATGCGAAAAAGAGTAATAACACCCATGCTACAGCAAGTCCCATATAGGCACTGTCACTGTTTGCCGCGATCAAGGAGGCTCCGCCCAACAAAAGGGCTGCCATATAGCAGATCCGGAATGCCCGCTTTTCTTCGATCAGATACATACCGGAAAAGAACGCAGCACTGGTACAGACAAAGCCAGCAAATATATTAATATTTCCAAAGGTGGACAGGAACATCGCCTGCTGATCCTCTCTGATATGTGACAACAGATGAAACACATCAATATCCAGGTGTTGTAAGCTTCCCATCAAAAATGCAAGTCCACTGATAACAGAAAACACCGGTGCCAGGATCTGCTGCCATTTATATCCGCTTCCAATGCCAATATAAAGCACAAGCACAAGCACCAGAAATTCCAGTCCGCAGCGTCTTCCCATGGATCCGGTGTAGGCTGCCATTTTATCATCTGCCATGATCCATGCAAGTGTGCCTGACAGCACAAAAGCTCCCATCCAGATATCCGACGCCAGAAAATTTCTGCCTCTTCCCGTTTTTTTTGCAGCATCCGTATGCTCTTCCATATGATCCGTAAATCCGAGTATAAATGTCAGACACATCAATATCCCATAGATCAATACTCCATTTTTAAAGAAATTGTATTTTGTGATCGTAATATCCATATATCCATCATGAAGAACCAATGGAAAAACAACAAACATGTACAGCAGGAATGCCGTTGTAATGCTTTCTTTAAAAATCTGAAATGCTGCTTCTTTTTTGAAATCATTCTTTTTTGAAAAAGCCGGCTTTTGATCTCCGGCTTTTTGTTTCTTATTTGTTTTTGTCATTTTCTCTCTTTGCCTTTATTCCTATAACAATGGTGACAGGAGCCTGAGGAAGGCATCCACCAGTGTAATTCTGGACATATGCTTCTTACACCAGTCCAGCGTGATCTTCTCTGATTCCTTCATCGTTGAAAGCATATCATACTTCACTTCTGCAATGATACTGGAATCATATACCAATACACCGCATTCAAAATGATGATAGAAGCTCCGGTTATCCATATTGATCGAACCGATCGAGGTCAGATTATCATCCGTCAGGATACATTTGGAATGGATAAATCCCGGTGTGTACTGATAGATCTTCACGCCGGCACGAAGCAGTTCTTTGTAGCTCGACTGTGTCATACGAAAGATCATCTTCTTATCCGGGATCGCAGGTGTTACGATACGGACATCGATTCCCCTCTTTGCTGCGAGCTTTAACGCTGTCATCATTTCATTGCACACGATCAGATATGGAGTGAAGATGTATACATATTCCTTTGCATCATTGATCATCTGCATATATATGTTCTCACCAAGCGGCTCCTTCTTGAGCGGATTGGTCGTATATGGCTGAAGATATCCATCGTTCAAATGCTCCTTCTGCTCTGCCGGACGATAGCTTAAGATATGCTTATCTTCATTCCGGATGCTGTTCCATAACTGAAGGAACAGGATCGTGAACCGCCATGCAGCATCTCCATCCATACGGATACCGTTATCCTTCCATCTGCCATAAGGTGATTTCTTATTAATGTATTCATCAGACAGGTTAAAACCGCCGGTATAAGCAACCGTACCATCCATAACCGCGATCTTCCGGTGATCCCGGTTGTTAAAGATCGTTGCCAGAAATGGAACCACCTGATTAAATGCCATACATTTGATCCCATAGCTTTCCATCTCACGCCAGTAATACTTTGGCACATAAAAAACTGAGCCGATATCATCATAGATCAGGCGGACTTCCACACCCTCTTTTACTTTCTCTTTTAAGATCTCAAGCACCGTATTCCACATTTCGCCCGGATTGATGATGAAATATTCAAGGAAAATATACTTTTTTGCCGATTTCAGGTCATCGACAAAATCCGGCCAGACATCTTCCCCCATCGGATAATACCGGACATCCGTATTCTGATATACAAGCGAACCTGCATAATCTTCTGTATATTTGAACAACCGGTATGGCGGCTGCCCCTTTATCACATCACTGAAATATGCCATATTTGCATACAGATCCGTCTCGTAGTCCCATTCTGCCGCATGCTTCATATATTTCTCTAACTTCTTCGGCATAATGATATGTCCATAGAGCAGATAAAGCAGACCACCGAGGACCGGAAACATCAGGATCGGAACGATCCATGCCAGTTTAATTGACGGATTCACATCCTTTAATAACAGATGCATCACAGCTATAAAACTTAACAAATGCAGAATAGCCGCCACCAATACATAGTATTGCTGCAGCTTTAATACTTCTACCATAAAGAAGATCAACTGTGCCGCTACCAGCAGACATGTAATTACCATTCGACTAAATAACCTGTTCAATAGTTTCTTCATAGACAATTTCCTTCTTATTAATTTATGACAGGACACAGTAAACCGTGCCCTGCCATTTTATCTTTTATCCCGTATTTCTATTTTACTTGATCGAAGTTACCTTATATCCGGCTTCCTTCACTGTATTTTTGATCTCTTTATCGGATAACTCGCCACTTAAAGTAAGCACCGCCTGCTTCTTCTCATGGCTGACCTCCGCTTCTGTTACCTGTGGAAGTGCCTCAAATGCTTTCTTCACTCTTGCCTCGCAGTGTCCGCACATCATTCCTTCTATATACACCGTCTTATTCATCGTACCAGTCTCCTTTTCTATCTTATTATTTCCCTCAACATTTTTTGATACCATTTTTTGGTGTATTCTGTATTTACTATTATTAACATATATCTTCACGAAATTCAACCGTAATGCATTCATTACTACACAAAAACTGGAAAGGCTCATGGCAAATGCTCCAAACATCGGGTTTAATTTCCAGCCAAACATCGGATACCAGACACCTGCGGCAAGCGGTATTCCGATAATGTTATAAATAAATGCCCAGAACAGGTTCTCTTTGATATTTCGTATCGTTGCCATACTTAACCGGATTGCTGCAGGAACGGTTCGAAGACCTTCCCGCATCAGTACCACATCTGCCGCATCGATTGCAACATCGGTTCCGGCTCCGATCGCCATACCGATATCCGCACGGGTTAATGCAGGGGCATCATTAATGCCGTCACCAACCATGATCACACGGTGCTCCTTCATCAGTTCTCTTACTACCACTTCTTTTCCATCCGGCAGTACATCAGCGATCACGCGGTCAACACCTGCCTGTTTACCGATTGCTTCTGCTGTCTTTGCATTATCTCCGGTTAACATAACAACTGAATAATTCATCTCTTTTAATTCTTTGATCGCAAGGATTCCATCCTCTTTGATCGTATCTGCAACTGCAAGGATACCGATCAGTTTATTCTCATCGATTGCCAGATAGATCGGGGTCTTGCCCTGTGAAGCTAATTCTTCTGCCAGTGTCTTATCCGCCTCGGATAAGGTTACATACTGGCTGATAAATTTTCCATTTCCACCAAGCAAAATATGATCTGATATCTGAGAATGGTTCTGTCCTGCACAAAATCCTCTTTCATTCTGTGAAACCGCCTCACTGCTTAATCTACAGCGGAGTCCATTTCCCGGAAGCACCTGAAAATCTTCAATCTTCTGTGGCTTGATCCATTTCTGTCCGACATATTCCATAATGGCTTTGCCTATCGGGTGCTCACTGTATTGTTCCAGACTTGCTGCAAAGGTAAGCAGGTCTGTCTCACTGTATCCATTTCCCGGAACTACATCTACCACTTCCGGCGTTCCATTTGTGATCGTTCCTGTCTTATCCAGTACAACCACATCTGTTTTTCCTGTCATCTCAAGTGCTGCCGCATTCTTAAATAGGATACCTTGCTTTGCTCCGACACCGTTACCTACCATAACGGCAACCGGTGTTGCAAGTCCAAGTGCACATGGACAACTGATCACAAGCACCGATATACCTCTGGCAAGTACAAAGCCTGTGCTCTCTCCTGCAATGATCCATACAATAATAGTGATCAAGGAACAGATCAGGACAGCCGGAACAAAGATACCGGATACCTTATCTGCAATCTTTGCGATCGGTGCTTTTGTTGCTGCTGCATCACTGACCATCTCTATGATCTGGGATAAAGTCGTATCTGTACCGACTCTGGTTGCCCGACATTTCAGATAACCGGATTTATTGATCGTTGCGGCAGATACCTTATCTCCTTCTGCTTTATCGACCGGAAGACTCTCACCGGATAAAGCAGACTCATCAACCGCACTGTTTCCTTCTATAACCACACCATCTACCGGAACACTGGATCCCGGACGGACGATAAATACCTCTCCAACTACCACATCTTCAGCAGCAACTTCCTGTTCTTCTCCATCACGAAGAACAAGGGCTGTTTTGGGTGCAAGCTTCATTAATCCCTTTAAGGCATCTGTCGTACGACCTTTGGAATATTCCTCGAGTGTCTTACCAACCGTTATAAGTGCAAGAATCATCGCTGCCGATTCAAAATAAAAATCATGCATCAAGGTCATAACACGGTCATTATCCTGCCGCATCACGGCATCTGTCATTGCAAATAATACATATGTGCTGTAAATAAAGGATGCGCCTGAGCCAAGTGCTACTAATGTATCCATACCCGGTGCTCCATGGATCACACCCTTAAATCCATTAATAAAAAACTTCTGGTTTACAACCATGATCGCAATTGCAAATAACATCTGGATCAGTCCCATAGCGACATGGTTATCACTGATAATCGCCGGCAGTGGCCATCCCCACATCATATGTCCCATGGAAATGTACATCAGCGGAATTAACAGAACGATAGATGCGATCAGCCGGACCTTCATCTTGTGCAGGGCTGCATGATTATTCAATTCATCTGCATCCGCTGCCTGCTTCTTCCCGACATTCTTCCGGTCTTCTCCTGTCATCAGACTTGCTCCATATCCTGCCTTTTCTACTGCTTCAATAACTGTCTTAGGATCAGCATGTCCTTCTACTGTCATCGAATTTGTAAGCAGGCTGACGGTACAACTGTCAATCCCTATTACTTTCTTCACTGCCTTTTCTACGCTTGCGCTGCAGGCACTGCAGCTCATTCCTGTTACGTTATATTTATCCAATTCATTCACCCTCTTATCAAGCTTTTATCATGTGCTTCGCACATTCTATGCCTTCATTATATCTTAAACACATTTTTATTATGTTTCATATCCAAAGCAATCATACGAACATATTCTCATACGATCTTCCAGACAGAAAATTTCTATGTGTTTATTTCATTAATTTCTTAATGGTATCTACCAGATCATCCACCGTATCTTCTTTTCCTGCTTTGATATCCTCGATCACACAGGTTCGGATATGCTCTGCAAGAAGTTCCTTATTAAAGCTGTTCAATGCAGAATTGACAGCGGCAACCTGTACTAATATGTCCGTACAATATGCATCCTTTTCCAGCATTCCCTTGATTCCCCGGATCTGTCCCTCGATCCGGTTCAGCCGGTTCATCAGCTTCTTATATTCACCTTCTGTTCTCTGTTTTGTTTTATGACAATGGCAACATGGTTCTTCCATTCTTGTCCGCTCCCTTCTGTCTGTTTCCTGAATTTTTTCATCCATCTGTATCTGTACATTTATTTTTTGTATCCAATTTTAATGATCCCGGATACGATATTATATATACCCCATAGGGGTATTTTTGTCAATACCAAAACCAATAAAAAACGCAGGGCAAATGATAAAAAATATCACTCGTCCTGCATCTTTATAGTCTGGCGTCGTATGACACCTTATTTTCCTGTAGGATTGTATTATTCTACAACATCATCCTCTAACAGACCTTCGTCGTCAATGATCCCTTCATCGGATCCATCCTCTATCTCATCTGATGAATCATCGGATCCGTCATCACTGCCATCTGATGAATCACCGGATCCGTCATCACTGCCATCTGAATCTATACTTTCCATATCACTGTCATCATATTCGTATCCATCGATCATATCACCCTGATCATCGTAATAATCACTGTATGAGATCGAACCGGCCTCCAGAACATCTTTCAGATTGTAGATTGTTCCATCGGTTGCATTTACCATAAGTGCCTGTACCGGATAGTCAAAATCATATGTTCCATCATTTTCGTCTGCCTGTGCAAATATCCATACAGGAACATAATTATATACATCATCCTGAGAATCATCCTTAATACAGTAATATGTCAATCTGACATCGTTAAATTCAATATCGCTGTAGGAAGTCTTATTATCTGTATAATACTGTGCAACATTCTTATCCAGTTCCTTTAAAAGCTCCTTCCAGCTCAAAAGATCTACATTTTTTTGATCCTCACCGGTTGAAACTAACAATGGATAACAGCTTGCGTTGATCACGCCATTGGAGTCGATCTGAATGGAGAACGTCTCTGTTGGAGCATCATACCAGGCATCATCCTCATCGCTTGAAAGAGTGTCAACCATAGACAGATCCGCACTGTATGGAGCAGTTCCATTGACAGAACGTCCAAAGTTTACGATATAGCCTTCATACTCTGTTGCAATCACATTATAAGAGCTGTCATAATACTCCCATAATAACGGAGATTTATCTGTAACGATCACATCATCAATTCCACATCCGGCAAGAAATTCCTGTGCCAGTGATACGGCTTCATCTTCAGAAAATGTACAAGTATTTACAATGCTGTCATCAATCCCCTCTTCTCCATACTTTGCGTCATAAGCATATACAAAGGATGCACCCTCATATGGTCTGTAATTGATCATGCTTTCGGATGGATAATAAGAAAGATCAAAGCTTGCATTTAACCCTTCTGTTCCCTCTGAAAATGAGAGCATGAACTGATTATCGCCAATCTGTCCGATATAATCCGATGCACTGTAATCACCGGCTCCTTCTCTCTCATCCGTTGCCGTTGCCATTTCATTTTCCAGATAGGATATGTATTCCTTACAATAATCCTCTGTATCTGTATCTCCAGCTTCCTTCGCATCGTCTAACATCGTCTGATATGAATCAATCTGAGTCTGCAGATCACTCTTGGTCTGGTGCTCAAAGTCATATACATAGATACCCTTTGACTTATCAAAGATTGCCTCACAGACCTTCTGCCTGTATGCATTATCAAAGGAATTCTTCTTATAAGACACAATAGACATACTGTCGGAATCTGGTGTTATGATATCATCATCTTTAATGGTAATCTCTTTGATACCGGAATCACCGACATCCAGCTTACCCTCATAAGACTCCGGAACACCGAGACGGGACGATAATTCGCCGCCTTCTCCTGCACTTCCTTCTTTCTGCGTTCCATCACCCATATCGTAATCAACCTTCTTATTACATCCTGAAAAAACAGTTGCTGCAGACAATGCTGTTGCCAGTAACACTGCCGACATTTTTGTTAATTTTCTCTTCTTCATGGTTTCCTCCTCGAAATTCCAAATCAGCTAAACAAAGTTATTATAATCGAACCAACGCACGATAGCAAGAAAAAGCAAGAAAGAAAATGTGAAAATATTGCGAACGGCCCTGAATGCATATGCATCCAGCGCCGTTTTCTGAACTGATATTTATTCTTTTGAAATAACAACCTTGCCATCCACTACCTGAATCTTTACCTTGTTTGTATCAATTCCGGCAGCCTCCAGAATATCATCACTGATCTGTACACGGTGTGCCTTATCCATAATGGAATATTCTTCATGGGAATCGGTTCCATTAAAGCTCTCGCTTTCCATGTCATTGATCCGTTTTCTGTAATCCTCTTTCATGATCTTTTCTGTACTGATCTTACCATCTGCGATCATAACCACACGTCCAACCTTATTTGCAAGACTGATATCATGCGTTACGATGATAACTGTAATACCCATTTCCTCATTCAGTTTCCGGAACAGATCCTGGATCATATCTGAGGTTTTGGAATCGACTGCACCGGTCGGCTCATCTGCCAGCAGGATTTTTGGATTGTTGGCAAGTGCGATCGCAATTGCAACTCTCTGCTGCTCACCACCGGACATCTGTGCCGGATAGGAATTTACCTTTTCCTTTAAACCAACCTTGCACAAAAGATCATAGGCTCTGGCTTCCCGGTCTTCCTTATTGTCTTTATCAAAATACATCGGCACCTGGACATTTTCCAGAGCTGTCATATACGGAAGCAGGTTTCTGGAATTCTTCTGCCATACAAAGCCAACGGTATGTTTCCGATATTCTACCAGTTCTTTGTCTGTCATTGCAAAAAGGTCTTTTCCATCTACATATAATTTTCCTGCTGTCGGACGTTCCAGTCCACCGATCATATTCAGAAGCGTTGACTTACCACTACCGGATTTACCGATAACTGCCATCAACTCACCCTTTTTGATCGTAAGCTCCAGCCCCTGAAGTGCCATTACTTCAACTTCATCTGTTTTATAGATCTTAACCAGACTGTCGCAGTCAATGATATTGCCGGTTTCTTCATATTCTTCCGCAGCCTGACTGTTTCTGTCTGTATCGTCCAAATCTTCTGATGTTTCTGTATCGTCATCTGCTATATCTGCTTCATCAACAGCGTTCCCAGCATCCACTGCAGTCTCCTGCACACCGATATCGTTCATGTCTGTATCTGCGATATCGGCGTCTTCCTGAACAGGATCCTGATCCATTGGTTCTTCCATCATCTGTGCAACATTTTCCTGCATATCAGTTTCCGGAATCGTATTTTTATCTTTTTTCTTAAAAAATCCACTATGCTTTGCCAATGATCTCACCATCCTCTATCTCAAATACTACGTCTCCGAGTTCCATCAGGTTTGGATCATGTGTCGTCATAACGATCGTGATTCCTTCTTTTGCCACCAGATCCTTGAACAGCTTCATAACATTCAGTCCGGATGCTGTATCCAAAGCTCCTGTCGGCTCATCTGCAAAGATTACCCTTGGCTTATGGGCAACCGCTCTTGCGATCGCTACCCTCTGCTGCTCACCACCGGACATCTGGTTCGGCATATGGAACATTCTGGAACTAAGTCCAACCATCTCCAGAACCTCGCGGATACGGGAATCCCGGTTTCCTTCATATTCCGCAAGTCTTAAACCAAAATCTACATTCTCATATGCATTCATGATCGGAATCAACGCTACCGACTGGAATACAAATCCGATATCGTACCGTCTGAGTTTTTCTCTTTCCGGTACAGCCATCTCCGACAGGTCGTGATCCTCTATGATCACCTGCCCCTCCGTTGCTTCATCCAGCGCACTTAAAATATTTAAAAGGGTTGTTTTACCGGAACCGGATCTTCCCTTCAGGATCGCAAGCTTTCCTTCCGGGATATCCAGATCTATTCCTTTAAGAGCATAAAATGGTTCGCCATTTCCAACTGTAAAACACCGCTTTATTCCTCTTGCAGTAATCATATTCATTGTTTAGTCCTCCCCCAGTTTTAATGCCTGTGTGATGTTCATCTTCTTTAAGATTGTCCGGAGAACAATGAAGCAGATAATAAACATTACCACAACTACGATCGTCAGTTTCAATATATCAAATGGGTTGACCGCTATGCTGATCGCTATGTTATGCGACTCCGGCAGATATACGATCGCTACCAGCTTTACAAACAACGCAGTAGCCGCCGCTCCAACTCCATATCCTGCCAGACTGGCAAGAACGGAACTGAACATCTGCTCGTTGATCAGCATCTTGTTAATCTCCTTCATGCTCATACCCATCGCACGGTAGATACCAAACAGAAGCTCCCGCTGCTTGATCGATGTAATCCAGTAGATGAGGAATCCTACTGTACAGAGGATAACTGCTACCAGGAAGCTCAGTGAGAATAACCCATTTGTGATCAGTACAAGCGGAGATTCCAGCATGTTCTGTACTTCCTGATCTACACTCTGATAACTCTTTAATGAAATACCCTGCTTTTCAACCGTATCCAGGACCTCCTGATAATCATGTCCATCTGCAAGCTGTCCCCATATCTGATATGGAGTAAGACCAAATGCACTGACAACATATGCGTAATTAGCAACAACCAGATAACGTTCCTTCTCAACAACCTTTCCACTTTTGTCCTTCTCATATGTGTACTGGTTAAATCCAGGCCATGCATCTACAATTGCGCAGATTGTTCCGGACGGTGATGCGATCTCAACCGGCTCCTTTGTCTTCATCGGGCTGTATCTTGCATATGTGATGCTGTCACCAACAGACAGATCATATTCCTTTGCCAGATTTGATGAAATGATAACACCATTGGAAACAGTTGCAATACTGTTCAGGTAATTATACCAGTGTTCATCATTCAAGCCTGACTTTAATTCGGCTGTCTCACCAAATTCCTTTGTATTAATTCCCATCAGAACAGAGTCCGGAAGTTCAGAACCTCCAACCTTGATCGTTGTATTGTCATCATAGATCACACGGGTCAGATGTTTGCATGAATTGGAAAGATTCTCTGTATACCGTTCAAAATCCGGTTCTTCATAGTACCAGTGACTCTTCTTATCTTTATCCAGATACGCACCCATCTTCCACTGTTCACTCAGAACGATATCTGTTCCAAGATTATATTCGATACGCTCCCGATTGTTCTCATTGATCGTTCTTGCCATATTGGAATTAAACATACCCATGGCGATCGTCATAACCAGAAATACAGAGATAAAGCCCTGCTTCTTCACTGTTCTGGTGATCTGAAGGAAGGAAGCATATACCGCAGGTGACCATCTCTTCTTACCAATGAAATAAATGAACTTGATCAGATATTTGATCAGTCGCAGGATCAGCAGCCCAACTGCAAATATAAACAGGGAGGAATTCAAAAAGATCAATGGATCCGGTTTGTTTCCAGCCAGAATGCTTAATGCAATATCACTCTTCTGTTTATTGTAGTTGTACAGCAGGTAAATGGAAACTGCCACCAGGATCACATCCAGAAATGCCTTCTCCCAGATTGGCTTTGTATTCACCTTTCCAAGTTTACTCTTCTGCTCTACTATCGAATTCTTCGCGTATTTCAATACCGGAAGTGTTATAAACAGGATTGCGATAACTGCAGCAACCAGACTGTATAATAACATTCCCCATGTCAGCTTATAAAAGTGTGTATCACCAAAGCTGAATTTCAGGAAGGAGGTTGCACTTGCACATAATTTACACAACAGATATCCGACCGGAATACCAATAACGATCGCGATCAAAGAAAGGATCGCAGATTCTCCAAAATAGATGCCAAGAATCTGTTTCGTACTGGTACCACGACTCTTTAGCATCGCAATCTCACCGTCCTCCATTTCCAGGATCTGACTGGATACCATATAGATAAATGCCAGAAGCAATACCAGGATTGGAAGCTCCAGTACCCAGATAATGATCATGATCGATGTTGCATCGTCCTGATAATCAGCAAGTATGCTGCTGAAATTCTGAATAAAGTTACCATCTGCTTTTGAAAATGCACTCAGATAATAACGGATATCTGATGCATTTGTATGATCGATATATGCATAATCCAGCATATTATATGTTGCATAATATATTGTCAAAACACCATAGTTTGCAACGGTTGCATCAAAGGATGCCTGATCTGTAAATATCATCTTATCAAAATCTACCGGTGTCTCTTTCCAGTAAATATCAGTGGTATCCTTTGGTTCAAAGATTCCGACAACCGTAAATGTAACCGGCTTTCCATCCTTGTCTACCAATTTATCAATTGATACGGTTTCACCTACAACCAGATCATATGTATCCGCATTCTGCTGATTGATAATCACCGGATAAGTACCTTCAACCGGTTTCCCGGTATCAAGTCCCTCTCCAAACGTGATATTGATATGTTCGCTCATATCCTGCATATAGTTTACACTGAAAAATCTCCTGGAACCGAGCCCGGTCATTGCATAAGTACCTTCTATAAACAATCTGTTCTGTCTGCTTAATACCGGTACGTCAATGTAACTCATCCACTTCTTTTCATATGCATTGATACGGTCAAGTACGGATGCAGAATCCGGGAAATTGTCTGTTGAGCAGGAGCCCTGTCTTCCGACCACGGCTGAATATGTGTTGTTATCTTCTATCGCTGAATCAAACTTGGATGCCAGCGTCATATCCATTGCACCGTTTTTGAACATCGGATTACAGGATGCTACAGCAACCAGAAGCACAATACCAAGAAGAAGGCAGGCATTCAGCCACTTTTTATTCAGTAATTTATTTCTTAAGAATTTAAACATTCCTCTTCTCCCTTCTATTCTTCTGAGCTGCTATCGGCTTTTTTCTTTGTATTGTCACCACTGCCGGAAGAACCGGATTCTTTCAGAATCACATCTCCTTCTGACAATCCGGTAAGTACACATGCATTTGACGACTTTGTATCTGTGCTTGTTGTTACATACTGTTTTACAATCTCATCCTTTGAAAGCTTCCACACATATTCATAGGATTTACCGGATGTCTTATCCGTCTCTGTATAAATAATATTCATTGGAACTGTTACTACATTTTCCAGTGACATTTTTGCAAAGCTTACAAAATATCCCTTTGGTGAATCATAGAAGCTCTTATCATCCACCTGTATATAATATCTGGTATCTTCGGATCCGGAGCTGCTTGTTATATATACCTGACCATCGATCGTTGTTACATAAGCCTTCTTGGAATCCGCTGTTGCTCCGATACATCTTCCGGTCAGCTTCTTGCTGTCATCCTTCTGATCAATTAAAGTAACCTCCTGATTGACCAGAAGTGTTGCATTACTGTTATCACTTCCGGTATCGTCACTTCCGCTATTTCCGTTACGTCTGGAGCTTCCACCGTTATCTGTCAGGGATAAGGACATCATCTTGGATTCATTGCTTCCTATGCTGACAACCTTGTCACCCTCTTTGATCTGTTTTCCCTGACTGGCATATACACTCTGTACAACGCCGTCGCTTTCTGCATATACGCTGATATTACCTTTTCCATCATTATTTTTGTTCAGCTTATCACGCTTTGCGATCAATGGATTCACAGTCGTATTATAATTGATCTTTGCCAGCTCTTCATTGTATTTTGCAATCTCAATCTGGCAGGTAAGCTGCTCAACCATGTATAATGTATTGCCATTATTATCATCTGGATCCGGGATATCGTAATCACCGTCTTCTTCATCCCCGTCATCTGTTGTAGTATCCGTTGTATCATCTGCCGGATCAGCATCTCCCGGTGTTGCCACCTGCTGTTTCTTCCTGCCGGAACGGTAATCTTCAATCTCGGCTCTCAGATCCTTGATCTGCTCTTCATAGCCCGCTACTGTCGAATCATAATCACTCTTTGCATCTGATATCTGGGAGTTTAACTCCAGCAGCTCTGCGCTACCACCACCACTGTCAACAATATACAACAGATCGCCTTTTTTCACTTCCTGACCTTCCGCCAGATCAAGCTGTGTAAAATAGCCTTCTACAGGAGCTTTATAGGTTATCTGATTGGTATCTACCATCTTATAGGATTTGCTGGTTCCTGTTGTCTTAAAAGTTCCCAGCTTAATCTCATATGTTGTATAGTCACTTGGGATCGTTGAATCAGAATCATAATAAACCAGATCTCCCTCTGAAAGACCGCTCTTTACTTCCGTGTAGTTATCATCCTGTGCACCGATCTTGATCTCACGCTTTTCCTTATCACTGCTGTCTGTCTTCACATATACAAAATACTTATCTCCTTCTTCGTATAAGGAATCATTTCCGACTACAAGAACATTTGCAGCAGTTGATGTACTGAAATACAACGGTGTCAGTGTTCCTGTCTTTAAAATCTTGCTGTTATCCACATCCTTCAGTTTAAAACGGACATATGGCAGCTTGGATGCACTCTGTGCTGCTGCGATCTCCTGATTGGAATATTTGTATTCTTCCAGCTCATACCGTTTGCCATCAATCATCGTGTACATGGTGTTAAAATTTGCATATCCATCTCTTGTGATCTGCTCACCGGTGATCTCAATATACGGTGTGTTGTAATCAGATATGATAACAACATTCTCACCACTGGAGATCGATCCGCCGCCTTCATCTGATGAATCTGTATCCGTTAGGCTCTTGGCATATGTAACATAGCCGTCCTGTTCTGCTACGAGCTTGTTATCAGTTTCCAGAGATTCCTTCTCGTCAATCTGCTGCTGGAGCTTCTTGACCTTATAATTGTACAACATGTTATCATACCGGTTATTCTCGGCATTGACTGCTTTTGTGCTCTGGTTTTCTTTCGCACCGGCAGAATCTCCAGCCTCATTACATGCTTTAATCTTATAATCCAGTTCCTTCTGTTTCTGTTCGTATATCTTTTCATTTACATTATGGGTCTGCTGCTCACTGGAAAGAGAGGCTTTCAGGTCTTCAATTCCTGAAGTTGTATCATCGCTGTCTGCCTCTGCAAGAACCGTGCCCTTTTTAACATAATCACCTACATTAACATAAATCTTTGAGAGTGTCGCTGAGGTTTTAAAGAAATAACAGTAATCCGTTGGTACGATCGCACCGTTCTTGATGATCTTCTTACCAACATCGCTCTTTTCGACCGGACGGTACGCTTCATTCGTTGTAACAGGTTCTAACAGCTCCGGTGCCTTTTCTTCTTTTTTCCCACAGCCTGTTAAACCAAGCATCATTGCCATAGCAATCGCTGTCATTCTGACTGCATACGATTTTTTATTGATCATTATTCTCTTCTTTATCAATTTACCGTCACCTGCTCTCCAGCCTTCAATCCAGACTTAATAATCGTATATCCGTCTACCGTTTCACCAATTGTTACATCAACTGCTGTCCGGAAGCCATCATCATTGATCGTGAATACATAATAATTATCTTCTGACTTCTCATTGATTGCTTTTTCATCAACATAGACAACATTGCTGATCACCGGCTTATGGATCGTCATGGTCAGCACATCTTCTTCTGAAATTCCTGCCATACTGTCTACCGGCTCAAATAAGATTTTCTGCATCTGCTTACCGGTTGCCTTATCTTCATACTGACTGACATCAATAACCTTCATATCGTAGGATGCCACTTCATAATCTGCCTGATAGACATCCCCTTTTTTAAATTCATAATCATCATCTGTCGTTGCTGTATAATTAGAGGATCCGGATGCTACGGTCACCAGATTATCGGATGAACTTGCATATCCATATCCCAACCACTCATTGACATAGGTTACAGTTCCATCCTTTTCTGCAATCAGACAATACTCCTTCATCTTCTCGTTCTGTTCTTTAATATATGTATCTGCGATCTGGATATCCTCTTTCAGACTTGCAATATCATCAGAATAATCCTCTGATCCATCAATCTGCATCAGTTTCTGATAATGTTCGATCAGCAGTTCATTCTCTGCCTTCTGCTCTGTATATTCCTTGATCGTATCCTGAATATCATCTGCCTTAAACTGAACCATGATATCTCCGGCTTTAACCCGATCTCCCTTTGATACATTAACTTTTTCTACTTCGTAATCATCCTGTGAAACTTTATAATTTTTCGTTTCAAATTCATCCGGGGAAAGTTTTAAATTCAAGATTGGTGAAATATCTCCTGACTGAACGGTCACCGTATCATATCCCACCTTTGTATATGATTCAATATGAATAGAAGGTTTGCTGCTTTCTGCATTTTTGCTGCTGCATCCACCCAGAAGGGCAGCTACCATGCTGG
Source organism: Coprococcus sp. HCN-4056 (assembly GCF_037892645.1). Classification (NCBI taxonomy): domain Bacteria; kingdom Bacillati; phylum Bacillota; class Clostridia; order Lachnospirales; family Lachnospiraceae; genus Coprococcus; species Coprococcus sp. HCN-4056. The sequence continues at coordinate 100,893 of NZ_JBBKBL010000003.1, forward strand.
CACATAATACACATGCCACACCCTTTTTGATTCGTTTCCGCATCGTTGCCTCCTTGCTTGCGCTGTTTTATTTTTATGTATATCTGAAAATACTATATTTTCCAAATTAAATCATTGTAATTTTACTCTCTCTGTCTGGCATAATCAAGCAATCCTTATTTTATTAAACAATCTTAAGGATTCCTGTATTATTTCTGTTACATATCATTTTCTGACAAATGTCCTGATCTTATGCCAGTATAAAATACAAATGTATCATATTTGCATCTTTTCGTTTTACATACAAACTTCGTTATAAGTTTATCATGTAAATGTGTCCATTTTATGATGAAAATCTCTATCATAATGCGTGCATTGGATTTTTTCAAAAAAAAGTAAAAAAACTTGTTGACATTTATATAGCACAGTGGTATTATCTTACTTGCGTCGGCGGTAAGCCGTACGAAATAAGACATGCGGGAGTGCTGGAATTGGCAGACAGGCTAGACTAAGGATCTAGTGCTGGAAACGGCGTGTGGGTTCAAGTCCCATCTCCCGCATCTTTATTTTTTAGAAAACCTTTGAGGTTTTCTTTTTTTATGCACAAAATCCCTGATACAAAGTATTTATATAATTATAATAAAACACTTACATGTATATATCTTTATGAAGCAGACCTTTTTACTCTGTATAACTTCGAACTAACCTCGGCGAGCCTCGCTAAGGTCTCAGTTACAAACATCGGTTCTTAACGATTCATCGCAAGATGAAGAGTTTAGTACCGCTACGTTTGAAATAGAACGAAAGTGTTCTGCGGAATAAATGGTATATACCTGTAAGTGTTTTGTTGTTAATATACTTGTATCAGGGATTTTACTTTCTCAGATTTTTATCATATTGGTAAGCTTCTTTTCTACGTCTTCTAACAGATGTGCCTTAAATGCACTGTAGTACTCATGTGTAAACTGTGTATAAAGGAATTTGTTCCACAGGTTACTGCAATATGTACTGTCAAAATCATAGTAAGAGTCTGTGTACATCATTCCGTTACTGTATCTGGTTACATCCAGATATGGCTCTTTTCCTGCGTAATTTAATCTCATTACAAGATTCTTCTGTTCGCTGCAGCATGCAAATGTCTCCAAGAACATCTTCATCTGCTCTCTTGTTACTCGTTCTACAAACATAATATGTCACCCTCCATGTCCCATAAATTAGCTCAATGTACAGTTCTATTATAGTATGAACAGGACAACTCTGTAAAGGCAATTATGTCAATGTCCGCCTTTTATTTATGATCTTTAAAATAACGGATCACTTGGCCGGGCAAACGTTCCGATAACGCAAAAACAGACCATAACCATCTTCTTCCGAAAATCATCATGATCTGTTTTTTCTGCTTATCTTAAATTAAGCAAGCTTTTCCTTTGCAACAGCAACAAGCTTAGCAAATCCTTCCGGATCACTGATAGCCATCTCTGAAAGCATCTTTCTGTTGATGTCTACACCTGCAAGCTTTAAGCCATGCATTAATTTGCTGTATGAAATATCATTCATTCTTGCAGCAGCATTAATACGAGCGATCCATAACTGTCTGAATTCTCTCTTTCTCTGCTTTCTGCCAGCATATGAACTTGTTAAAGCTCTCATAACTGACTGCTTTGCTACTCTATACTGCTTTGATCTAGCTCCTCTGTAACCCTTAGCCAGCTTAAGTGTTCTGTTATGTTTTTTCTTAGCGCCAACGCCGCCTTTTACTCTTGCCATTCTCTAGTTCCTCCTGATTTATTAGATATAAGGTAAAATCTTCTTCATTACCTTTTCATTTGTTGAATCCGTCATTGTTAACTTTCTAAGATTTCTCTTTCTCTTAGTTGTCTTCTTTGTTAAGATATGACTCTTGTAAGCCTTGCTTCTCTTAAGGCCGCCGTTAGCTGTTTTCTTGAAACGCTTAGCTGCTGCTCTTTTTGTCTTTAATTTAGCCATGTGTGTATTTCCTCCTTAATATATGTCATATTGTAAATTAACGTTTTTCAGTTAAAAACATTATCATACTTCTTCCTTCAAACTTGGCAGGCTTATCGATGACTGCGATGTCTGAAAGCTTCTCAGCAAATTCATCAAGAATGCCCTTTGTCTGTTCTACATGGGCAAGCTCTCTACCTCTGAATCGAAGCGTAACCTTTACTTTATCGCCATGTGTCAGGAACTTTCTTGCCTGATTTACTTTTGTATTCAAGTCGTTAGTATCAATGTTTGGAGATAAACGAACTTCCTTGATCTCCATTGTCTTCTGTTTCTTTCTGGCTTCTTTCTCCTTACGAGCAAGCTCATAACGGTACTTACCATAATCAATAATCTTGCATACAGGTGGTTTTGCCTGTGGAGCGATCTTAACCAGATCAAGCTCTGCTTCCTTTGCAAGCTTCAGTGCATCTCTGGAGGACATAATTCCGATCACCTGACCATCCTCGCCGATCACGCGCACTTCTCTGTCTCTAATCTGTTCGTTAATCATTAATTCGCTAATGACTTTTTACCTCCATTGCATAAAAAATAGTGGACAGCGCAAACCATCCACTATTATATATAAGTACATATTATAATCTACTTAGATATGAACCCAAGTCACTATTCTTCGTGCTAAGGTGAGAGTGGATACTCTGCTTTCTTGTCTGTCTCTGCTAAACAGCTTCTATAGGTTAGCACATACGTGTGCAAATGTCAAGAATTTTTTTACTGTATCCAGCAACTTTTTTCGTTATATTTAGCAACTTTTTAATGCTCGCTCTCTTCCGCTTCGATCGGGATAAATACCCGGTCATGAGAGATTGCAGCATCTGCATCCTCCGGTTTTGCAGAACGCTTACGGGCTTCTTCCGCGAAGTACATCTGGGAATCCAGTTTTACCTTGCCGCGAAGGTCCTGCTTCTCGTAACTGCCATCCGGCTGCATGATGTGTGCCTTTAAAGTATCAGCAAGCTGGATCTTTAAGATGTCCTTGATTCGTTTCTTCAGATCAGGATCTTCTACCGGGAAGGTAATCTCGACACGCTTGTCAAGGTTTCTCGGCATCCAGTCTGCACTGCCCATATAGATATCTTCAAATCCATCATTAAAGAAATAGAAGATTCTGGAATGTTCCAGGAAATTACCAACGATCGAACGAACCGATATGTTCTCGCTGAGTCCCGGCACACCTGCTTTGATACAGCAGATACCACGGACGATCAGGTCGATCTTAACACCAGCAGCCGATGCATCATATAAGGCTTCCATCACCTTCGGATCACAAAGAGAATTCATCTTGGCAATGATCCGTGCCTTCTTACCCTGTCTGGCATTTTCCGCTTCACGGTTAATAAGCATCAGGAATTTATCCTTTAACCAGATTGGTGCAACCGCCAGTTTGTTCCATTTTCTTGGCTCTGAATATCCGGACAGCATATTAAATACTGCCGTTGCATCTTCGCCGATCGGGTCTGAACAGGTCAGGAGTCCCATATCTGTATATAACTTTGCTGTCTGATCGTTATAGTTACCGGTACCAAGATGTACATAGCGCTTGATACCATCTTCTTCTCTTCTGACAACCAGCGCGATCTTGGAATGTGTCTTAAGTCCGACCAGACCATAGATAACATGACAGCCGGCTTTCTCAAGCTTTTTCGCCCATGCAATATTGTTTTCCTCATCGAATCTTGCCTTTAACTCAACCAGAACAGTTACCTGCTTGCCATTCTCCGCAGCCTGCTCTAACGCTGCTATGATCGGTGAATTGCCACTGACACGATATAAGGTCTGCTTGATCGCAAGTACATTTGAATCGACTGCTGCCTGACGGATAAATTCAATAACCGGCGTGAACTCATAATATGGATGGAACAACAGACGGTCATGCTTCTTGATCTTATCAAATATATTGCTGTAGTCACCATTTGAAAATGCCGGCTGTGGAACATATTTCTCATATTTCAGATGATCAAAGCCCGGCAGGCCATTTACTTTCATAAGGAAGGTAAGGTCAAGCGGTCCGTTTATCTTATATACAACACGATCAACCACATCCAGATGCTTCTTTAATTCTTTTAACAGCTTCTTATCCATCGTATCTTCTACTTCCAGACGGATAACCTCACCCCACTGGCGCTGCTTTAACTGCTTCTCGATCTCCTTTAACAGATCGGCTGTCTCTTCCTCATCAATTGAGAAATCCGCATTACGCATAATACGATATGGATGTGCACATACGATATCATAGCTTAAGAACAGCTTATCCAGATTCTTCTCGATCACTTCTTCAAGCAAGATGATCTCTGTCATGCCCTGTCGCTCAGATGGCAGAATGATCACTCTTGGAAGTACAGATGGAACCTGAACGGTCGCGATATCTGTAACATCTTTCTTCTTATCATAGATCAGCGCACCGATATTTAAAGATTTATTTCTTACAAGAGGAAACGGCCTGGACGAATCCACTGCCATCGGTGTTAATACCGGATAGATATCCCGTTCGAATAATTTATCTACATATCTGGACTGTTCCGGTGTCAGATCTTCATAATGTCTGACAATCTTCAGTCCATTTGCCTCTAATAACGGAACCAGTGAACGATTATAGGTCTGATACTGATTCTTCATGAATTCCTTCGTTGCAGGGATCAGCTCATCAAGCTGTTCTTCCGGTGTCATTCCTGCGATATCCTTCTTCGTATATCCCGCATTCTTCATATCCTTTAAGGATGCGATACGCACCATAAAAAACTCATCCAGATTGGATGCTGTGATGCTTAGGAACTTGATCCGTTCAAATATCGGAATATTCTTATCCTTCGCTTCACTCAGGCATCTTTTATCAAATTCCAGCCAGGACAGTTCCCGGTTGTAAAATAAATTCTTATCACTCATTTATATGCCCCTCCTTTGTTTCAATACTACTTTTACACCATAGACCTTTTCAAATAAGATATTATTCGTTTTAAACATGCCTGCTTCAAGTGTAATATCCTCCAGCGTATCTGTATAGATCACCAGTGTATTGTCATGTAATGAAATCCTAAGATTTGTAATCTTCTGTTTATAGCTCTTATCAAGCACATCAGCCAGTCGAAGGATAGCGGTAAGCTTGGCCACTTTCATATAATCTGCCGATCCGATCCGCCCGGATGCCCTTAATTCCGACGGAAGATAAAATCCATTATAATAAACCGCATTTGCGATCTCCTCTCTCTCTTTATGAGAAAGTCCTAGAATCTCTGTCGCCATCACGATATGATAAGAGATCAGGGATACATCCTTCATATTTACAAATTTACCACAGTTATGCAGGATCGCCGCGATCTGTAACTGCAACCGTTCCCGTTTACCAAGTCCGTGTAATTTCCGTATGCTGTCAAATATTGCAAGTGCATTATCCGATACATTCTGGACATGCGCACGATTTACTTTATATTTCTTTGCAATTGTATTCACAGATGCAAGAATATCCTGATCAAAATTCTTGTCCATCAGGAAGGTTCCTTGCTTATCCATATAGTCAGCAATAATGCCATCACAGAAGATCACATTCGGAGTCAGGATCTCCTCTGCCCTGGAATTATCCAGAAATGACTGATAAATAATCGCCATCGGAAGCATCAGGGTGGCACGCTCATATGGAATACCATACCGTTCCGCCAGATCTTCCGGTTTTATGTCAACTACCCGTTTATAGAGAATGCGGAATTGTTCTCTCGATATACTGTTCGCAATCGAAAGCTCCGGACCAACTTTTTTCAGGTTGTTGATACCATCACCAATTGCAATAATACTCTTAATATCTTTATCATTTAAAAACAGATTTCTGAATTCTATGATCGCATTTGATGCGTACTCTTCCATCAGTGTTTCAAGATCTACCGTATCGGAACCGAACCGGGTCAGATAATCACGGATTCGGACTGCACCGATTGGAAGATTCTGTGTCTGTACCAGATTTCTTCTGTCAAAGATCGAAATCTGTAAGCTTCCGGCTCCGATATCAAGCAATGCATTATTCTTATGGGTTGCCACATCCACATCCATCCCGGTTGCCACGAATGCTTTATAATTCATAAAACGTTGTTCTGAATTACTGAGTATCTGCACATCAAAATCCGTACACATCTTAATTCTCTCAATGATCATAGAAGCATTCTCCGCTTCTCTGACCGCACTGGATGCATATGCCCTGTAATCAGATACATCATATTCCTTCATCTTTCTCCGGAATTTAATCAACGTGTCACACAGCTTATTCAAATTATTTTCTTCGATATATCCTTTATTATAAGTATCACTTCCAAGCTCAATGATCGTTTTTACGGTATCAAGCTCCCTAGCACCCTTTCTTGGTGTGATCTCGCAGATCTTCATTGATATCTCATTAGAACCTACATTGATCGCGGCAAATGTCTTTCCTGCCATACTTTCATACACCTCACTTCTTTTTTACACCCCTAATATGTACCGATCAGACGAAAATCCATCGCATCTTCACAGATTCCCTGTAATGCATGTCTTGTTCTTGAATCTAACAGACTGCCCTCCATTGTAACAAAAAAGGCATATTCCCATTTTCTACCGGTAAGCGGTCTCGATTCGATGCTTGTCATATTAATTCCGTTCAGATTTATATGGCTCAATATATTGTAAAGTGTACCACTTTCATCCGGTAAGGAAAAGCGGATACTTATATTTTCAGCCTTTTCCACAAAGATTTTCTGTTTTGACAGGATGATAAAACGTGTCGTATTGTTGTCATTGTTCACAATGTCTTTTGCAAGGATCTGAAGTCCATAAAGCTCTGCTGCAAGCTCGCTTGCAATCGCTGCCTGTGTCTTATCTCCTTCTTCAATGACCTTGACCGCCGCTACTGCCGTATTTGCAACACTGCACTGCTTCCACGGCTTCCGGCTCAGATAATTCGTGCACTGAAGCAAACCCTGTGTGTGTGAATATACGGTTTTGATCCGGGAAAGATCACTGCCCGGCACACCCATTAATGCATGTGCTACATGAACCTCTTCTTCGCCGACGATGGTCACATCATTATTTCCCACCATGTCATAGATTCCATTTACAAATCCGGCTGAAGAATTCTCGATTGGAAGTACACCATAGTCTGCCTTGCCGTTCTTCACCATCTCGATCACATCTCCGAAATCCGGTACATTGATATTCTGGATCTCCTTTCCAAAGAACCTGAACATTGCCTGTTGGCTGTATGCTCCCGGAACCCCCTGATAACAGACAACAGTGTCCTTATCTACTTCTAATTTCTTCACACAGGTAAAATCCTTCATTCCATCACAAACAACCTGAGAGCTGTCATTCGTCAGCTTCTTATTCTCATCTGCCATACCTGCCAGAATCTTATCTCTTGTCTTTACAAGAGAAGCAATCTGTGCTTCTACTGTCCGTAAATCTTCCATATTATATTTATCCATTGTTTTATCTGCTCCAAATACAAGACATTCCGCCTGCAGTCTTTCTATAATATTAATGTTGTCTTTAAAACTATGCCAATACGATCAAATGCGCATGCTCATTTTCCCCGGTTTATTCTTCGTTCCGTTCCAGCTCGTCAAGAAGCTCCCGGATCGTCCTGCCATTGACCGGATGTCTCTTATAGCCTGCTATATTGGATAACGGCTCTAATACAAATTCCCGCTTGCACATCTCTATATGTGGGATATGGAGATTCTCCTCATCACAGATCAGATCATCATATAAAAGGATATCGATATCCAGAGTTCTTGGTCCCCAGTGGATAAGGCGTTCCCTGCCGGCATCCTTCTCGATCGCATTGATCAGATGTAACAGTTCATCCGGCGAATGAAGTGTCTCTACCTCGATACAACCATTTAAAAAATCATCCTGTTCCACGCCACCATACGGTTCTGTCTCGATGAAATCCGAAACCTTAGTCACCTTGGTATATTCATCTTTATTTAATTCATCAATCGCAAAATCAAGATAGGATTCCCGGTCTCCCATATTCGAACCAAGTCCCAGATAAGCAATGTGTCTCTTTCTTCGTATCTTTACTGACACTGTCTGAAGCGGCATTAATACCGGTGCCCATGGTTTCTCAACCTCTACTTCAACCTCTGACATCGTCGGATATGACAGAAGGATATTCGCCGCTACCTCTTCCGCAACTGCTTCGATCAGCTTATAAGTATGCTCTTTCATCGTCTTTTCAACCAGATTACAGATGGCTCCATAATCAATAGACAGCTTCAGATCATCCCGGATCCCTGCCGCCCTTGTCGATGTATACATATCAATATTAATTACAAATTTCTGTCCAAGCACATTTTCTTCTTTAAAAACTCCGTGATTGGCAAATATTTCCAGTCCTTTTATGCTGATTCTATCCATACGACACCTCCTGTCTGTTCTCCCTTTTACCAGATCAAACCTCATCTTTTTTATTTATGATTCAATGAAATTTTCTTCTGTTCATTGAATCATTAAGTACTGCTTCATTTTCTCTTATTGACTGTATTAACTATGCATGATCGCCCATGCCATCTGAAGTGCACGCACATTTCCTTTTACATTATGCACACGGAAGAACTGACAGCCCTTCATAATCCCCATGACCGATGTCGCGATCGTACCTTCTTCCCTCTCTGTAACAGGAAGATCGAGAGTCAGACCGATCATAGATTTTCTGGAAGTACCCAGCAGTATCGGGAAATCCCATTTGTGTAAAAGCTCCAGACGATTCATTAAAGCGAGATTCTGTTCTAAGTTCTTTGCAAATCCGATTCCCGGATCTACCATGATCTTCTCCTTCTTCACACCTGCATTAAGTGCCATCTGAACGGATTCGTCCAGATCTTTAACAACGTCGTTTAAATAATCGGTATAATCCATTACCCTTCTGTTATGCATCAGACAACATGCCACATCATGTGCAGCAACGATATCTGCCATCCTTCCATCCCATTTGAAGCCCCAGATATCATTGATCAGATCTGCACCTGCCCGGATTCCGGCTTCCGCCACGCCAGCCTTATAGGTATCCAGTGAAATTACGGTATCAAATCGTTCCCTGATTGCCTCGATCACAGGAACAACACGACCAATCTCCTCCTCATCTGAAATTAATGTATAACCGGGTCTGGTCGATTCTCCGCCTACATCTATAATATCTGCGCCATCATTTATCATCTGCTCTGTGGCATACAATGCATCATCGAACTTGTTATGTGTTCCTCCATCGGAAAATGAATCCGGTGTCACATTCAAGATTCCCATTACATACGGTTTTTCATTCAGTTTAAATTCTTTGTTCCCTATAATCATCAGTAGACCACTCCTTTGTTCTTTTCTTCTTTCTTCCAGTAACACTCGTCATAGACCTCACAGTCAAAACAGCGTCTGGAAAGCTTGTCTGCCCTGTATATTACATAGGAAAGCCCCTCTGCTTCCTTCCCTGTCGTATTATGTTTGCTGATTGCTTCTAAGATCAGCTCTGTTTCCTTACCGGAAAATCCGGTTGCCAGCAAAATACTCCGGCTGTTACGAACACTTGCCAGATGATGTTCTTCGCTGGTCTGATAGCTGACCGCCCGTCCGATATCATGTAATAATGCTGCCGCATAGATAAGCTCCGGTTCCAGTCCTAACTTCTCCTCCAGATTCATCAGCATTCCGATCCTTGCTACATCCAGACAATGATCGATCCCATGACAGCAGAATCTTCGTTCTTTCTCGGATGTTCGAATCTGCTCCATCCAGTCTTTATATTCTTCATTTGCTAATATTGCGTTGACTCTGTCCATCGTCATTTCTTCTCTGTAGTCCTCTCCTGGTTTATCGTACTACTTTATCCGCGGTATCAGCGGTCCTATAAAAGATAATGAACCAAATACCACGATCACCGGCTCCGTCATTTCTTGTGCCAGTGTTTCCGCCTGTCTCTGTGCAGTAAACACATCCTCTGCCGTATCCACCGACTTTCCGTATGAACGATAGCAGTCTGCCAGAATCTCCTTATCAAGCGCCCGTGGATTATCCGGTGTTACCGTTATGATAAAGCTTGCAAACGGTGCCATGATATCCACCATTTTCTCATACTCTTTATCTGCAAGAACACCACAGATATAGATCAACGGCCGCCCTGTAAAATATGCCCGGATATTCTCTCTGAGGCTTCTCCATCCGCCTTCATTATGCGCTCCATCGATATAAGTCAAAGGCACATCCTTAATCTTCTGGAATCTGCCCTCCCACACCGTCTCTTTTAATCCGTTCTTTGTATTCACATTTTTTAAATCATACTGTTTTTTTAAACAATTACAGACCTCAATTGCGGTTATACTGTTATAGATCTGATAGATTCCGGGAATCCCCAGCTCATACTCCTGTCCTTTATAACAAAACCTGCTTCCATGCAGATTTTCTGCTATGACCTGCAGTTGGTCGGTATCTGCCATGATCGGTTCTATCTGCATTTTATCACATTTTTTTAGCCATATCTGTCTCATCTCATCCTGCATCGGATATGCCACACACGGAACCTGTTCCCGAAGGATCCCCATCTTCTGTTCCAGAATCTCCTGCAATGTATCACCAAGAAACTGCATATGATCTCTGCTGATGCTTGCAAGCACGGTACAAAGCGGCTGTTTCACCACATTTGTCGCATCGTTCTTTCCACCCATTCCGGTTTCCAGTAACACGATATCGACCTTTTTCTGCACAAAATACAGAAATGCTACCGCAGTCTCAAGCTCAAATGCGGTCGGGATCGGAAGCCCGGCTTCCTCCATATCCTCGCAAACCGGGATCACGGTCTCCATGATCCGTGCAAATTCCGATTCTTTCATATAATGTCCATTTATCTGAAATCGTTCCAGATATGTAAAGATCGTTGGGGATATATAACGTCCGACAACATACCCTGCATCCTCCAGAATATGCCCGACAAATGCAAATATAGAACCTTTTCCGTTTGTTCCGGCTATATGAACGACAGGAACCCGATCCTGTGGATTTCCCAGTCTTAAAAGTAGTTCTTTCACTGTCTCCGTTCCGTAGACACTGCCTCTTTTTCCCGCTTCTTTCATATATAGATATGCTTCTTCGTATGTCATTCTTTAGCCTCTTTACTTGATTATGTATAGATAAAATATAATGAACTATTTCTAATGTGTTCTATGTTGGATATGCGGTGTATCATCATCAATCGGAAGGATCTCATATCCATGTTCCTCTAATTGTTCAATCAGTGACGGCAGAGATTCCACTGTTTCATGACAGCAATCCAGATCATGCATCAATATGATCGTGTCATCATAATTTAATGCATCCTTCAATATATTCTTTACAAGCTGATCCGGTGTCTGTCCGGCAATCACCGCATCATTATTCAATGCATTCCAGTCAAAATACGTCAATCCTGCTGAGTCCAGATAGTCGATCAGGTCATTCACCGGTACCTGCGTAACACGGTTTGAACTTCCACCCGGGAACCTGTAATACCGGCAGTCCACTCCTGTAACATCATACAATAATTTTCTTAATTCCTCAACATCATTCACGAAATTGTCATAGCTTGCATAGATCGTACTATATTCATGGGAATATGAATGGATCGCCAGTGTATGCCCTTCCTCCACGATCCGTTTGTACATGGGATAGTATCGTTCATTTCTTCCTATTACAAAGAACGTAGCTTTAACATTATGCTCTTTTAAAATATCAAGGATCTCTCCGGTCTGATCGGATGGACCGTCGTCAAAGGTCAGATATGCCCGTTTTCGTGTCACTGTTTTTGATGACATGGCAGCCACGCTGTCTGAATCCGGAAATTTATCTTTCTGATCGATAATGAATTTTCCTGTAAACAATAAAAATACGATCAGTGCAGCAACCAGAATTATATTTTGCCAATAAGCTGCAAAAAATCGGTCACACTCTTTTAACGCTTCGTTGTCATTTATGTGGGATAAAACTGTTTTTATTTTTTTCCTCATTTTTATAAGATTTTCCGTTTTTTATACATCTATACTCCTGATCTGATATTTTTATTCGAATAAAAAACAGGAAATGTCAGATACTATTTTTATCAAATGGAAAAGGAGAATAAAAAAATGAAAAAAACATTTCTTTTATGTGCATGTCTGGTTGTCATGGCATTTACCCTGACCGCATGCGGCGAGAAAAATAACCCTGAAACAACCGGTACAACAACCGGGAGCAGTACAGAGGACAGCAGTTCCACAGAAAACGGGAATAATTCAAACGGTACAGGTTCTGTAGGTAAGGATCTCGGTAACATGATCGACGATGCCGGAGATGTTGTAGATGATGCAGCAAAGGATGTATCCGATGCTCTGACCGGAAACTATGATACTTATGACCATGCTTATAAGTATTTTATGGATCAGATTCCCGGCGACTCCAAGAACTATGAAGTCCGCAATAACGACAAGGATCTTACTGATTATAACTCCGGCAGCATGGGGTACCACTTTGAGCTTCATGACACCAGAAAATCTGACAACTCTAAGGTTGGTGACTTCTATGTAGATTCTACCTCCGGCAAGGTCTACAAGGCAGTCTCCGGCTCCGGCGTGTCCGAATTTGACTTCTCGACCTTGAAGTAGAGCCCTTTTTGTAAAAAGGACGATAACCATATTCAGACAAATAGAACTGGTCGATGGTTATACTATTATGTAGCAAGCCTATCCGAATGTCGGTCCTTGATGAGCTGTATAAACAGCGAATCTAGTACCGCTACATGAGGATAGAGTGCAAACGTCTTGCGTAATAATAGGTATAACCATCGACCAGTTCGTCCGTTTTAAGATTTATCGTCCTCTTTTTTGACAATCTCATGGGTGATGGGATTTACGACTACGCCCATCTCCTCTGCCATTTTGAGGTAGACATCCATCTCATGGTCTTTTCTCTGCTGTTCGCGTTTACGGATAGCTTTTGACCGGATGATCTCCACGATACCGAATACAATCATACAGCATCCAAAAAAGATCATCACTGGACTTAAGGTTCCTACACAGCCTTTTACCAGACAGATTGTTCCGATCCCGATCATGACGATTCCCATTACCAGATTAAACATTTAACTTTCCTTTCCTGTATAAAATGCATCTTTTCCTGCTTTTTCCATCATTTTGTCATACTGATCGTACATTCTCTGCACGCTGTTTTCGAGTAAATAATAATGCCGGATATATGGAATCAGTAAGACAAACAGTGCTGCCGCTAACAGTAAGATCTGTATTTTTTCCGTCAACACAAAGGTCACACAGCAGCCTACCGTAAGGATCGCAAATAAGATTGTTACAAGAAGATGGATCAGACGCTCATGCATGAAAAATTCAATCTGCACCAGATGTCTCCTCATCTCCTCATCAAAATCAACATCATCCCTTACAAGCAGCTTATCTACATATGCCAGATATTCTTTGATTCGTTTTGCCATATTCGATCACCTAACCCATGTTTGCCTTATTCAGGAAATGATTCCATCCGGCAATTACCTTATCATAATAAAAGCTTACTATATAAGAATCTTCGTCAACATCAATGATCATCTGATAACACTTCTTATCTGCTTCCGGCTTACCACCATAGAAGATATAGTTCTCTTTGAACTTTCCAAATATCTTTTCATACTCATCTTCCGCAAGTTTCTGATCCGGAACTTCTTCTACCAGATTATCATTTGCATCATAATACTTATGACCTTCCAACAATACCGCTTCAATGACCGGATTCTTAAACCGTATCTCCATCTGATCGGCATATTTGTCTGTATAGTATTCGTTCTGAGAATTGTTATCCTTTACAACCGCACCTTCTACATAGAATTCCAGCCATCTTGCCCGAAGCCCTTTAAGGGAAGTTTCTGCATCTCTGACACTCCCTGCCGCGTCGTCTGCTTTCACTTTTTCAACACTCTCTGCTGCTTCGCCATCTGTTTCCACTTCTCCGACTCCGACAAGCTTCATTTCTTTGATCTGTGCATCCCGTAACTGAATGGTTTCTATCTCATTTGTACTCTTAAATTTCATATTTTATACACCGTCCTGAACAATTTTAACTGCCTATAACTATAAACTGTTTTTCATGGCTTGTAAATGGAATTTAAGACAGAAAAATAAGAGGAACCCGTCTTACAGGCTCCTCCTGTTTGTCTAATTCAGCGCATCATAGCCGCTTTCCTTCGTACGAATCTTCATGGCGGTGCGGATCTCATAACTGAAGATCTTGCCGTCTCCGACTTCTCCGGTGTATGCTGCCTTCTGGATTGCATCGATCGTCTTCTTCTCCCATTCTTCCGAAGAAACTACGATCTCAAATTTGATCTTCGGCTGCATAACGACATCAACCTCTGTACCACGTACAAGCTTCTTATATCCTCGCTGTGCACCGCATCCCATTACCTGAGATACTGTAATACCATTTACATCAATCGCATTCAGTGCTTCTTTTACATCTTCAAATACTTCTTCTCGCACGATTGCTTCTATCTTGATCATCATATTCTCCTACTCCTTTCCGCAACTTCTATGAATCCAATCCGTTAAATGTCGGATATGCACTTTCTCCCTGTTCTGCAAGATCCAGACCGATCTTTTCTTCCTTATCCGATACACGAAGCGGCGTGATCAGTCTTACAAGTCCAAGACAGATAAACGTTCCGACCACTGCAACTGCTATTGTCACAACGATACCGATCAACTGTGCAACAAAAAGGTGATAGTCTCCGAAGAACAGTCCATCCCATCTGGCAACGCTGTTGATCGAACTCTTACCAAATAATCCGGTCGCGATACCACCCCAGACACCACCGATACCATGACATCCAAAAGCATCGAGTGCATCATCTATTTTCAATTTCTTCTTTAATAAAGTAATCATACCACAACAAATCGGACTTACAAGTGCACCGATAATAAATGCAGACCAGATTGGAACAAAGCCTGCTCCCGGTGTGATCGCAACCAGTCCGACAACAAGACCGGTCGAAGCACCAACCAAGGTTGGCTTTCCGTCTTTTATCACATCGATCAGCATCCATGACATCATGGCACTCGCACTTGCGATCGCTGAGGTTAAGAATGCATGAGCTGCAAGACCATTTGCTCCGAGGGCACTTCCTGCATTGAAGCCGAACCATCCGAACCAAAGGATAAATGCACCAAGAGCAACGAATGGAATGTTATGAACACGATAAGCAGTATTCTCATAACCTTTTCGTCTGCCAAGGATGATCGCAAATACCAATGCGCTTACACCGGAGCTGATATGTACGACATTTCCGCCTGCAAAATCAACCGAACCGATCTCTGCAAGGAAACCGCCCTGTCCCCATACCATGTGTGCCATCGGATAGTAAACCAGAATCGACCAGAACATGATAAAGAAGAATAAAGCCTTAAACTTTACACGTCCGACTAATGATCCTGTGATCAGTGCCGGCGTGATCATTGCAAACATCATCTGGAATGCAATATATACAAAATGCGGAATATTGTCTGCATACGGTCCGGCCTCATTCATGGATATGCCATTTAACGCAAACCATCTGAGATCACCAATGATTCCTCCGTGATTTCCCCCAAAGGAAAGGGAGTAACCAAATAATATCCACATCACAACCGAAAGTCCCATAATAAAAGTACATGCCATCATCGTATTAACGACATTTTTCCTTCGCACCATTCCACCATAAAAGAAAGCAAGTCCCGGTGTCATAAAAAATACCAATGCTGTACAGATCAGCATAAAACCAGTATCACCAGTATTCATAACTATTTCCTCCATTTTTTTCTGAAATTCTTTTTGAAATCTCCGGCAGGTGCGCATCCCCCGACAGGTTTCGCTTCACTTTTTTACAAAATTCCATGGTACTTTTTTTGTAAAACAGAAAAGACGCCAATCGAACGTATCTCGTTCAACTGACGTCTTTGTCTGAAGACATACTAGCAGACCTGATTTATTTTTTCAAGTATTTTTTACAAATTCTTTACCATTCTTTAGCCAGGACATAATTTTACCTGTTTTTCTAAAGCAGATCGTATTTGTTTGACTTTTTTCTCATATTACGCTATGATTTTTTAGTTATGTATTCTATTACGAAATTTAACGATTTTGTCCATGTTATGCATACGCAATAAAAAATTGGAGGATATTTAAATGTTTATGACAACTAACTTTTTCATCATGCTTGCAATCGTTGTCTACCTGGCGATCATGCTTGTGATCGGCTTTGTTTACAGCAAGCGTAACAACAGTACAGAAGATTTCTATCTTGGCGGCCGTAAGATGGGACCTCTCGTAACAGCCATGAGTGCTGAAGCAAGTGATATGTCAAGCTGGCTCCTGATGGGACTTCCGGGCGTTGCATATCTGTCCGGTATCTGCGATGCCGCATGGACTGCCATCGGTCTTGCCGTTGGTACATGGTTGAACTGGTTCTTCGTGTCCAGAAAACTCAGACGTTATTCAAATAATATCGGCGCGATCACTGTGCCTGATTTCTTTGCAAAACGATTCCATGATAAGAATAATGTTATCACAGCACTTTCCGCTCTTGTTATCATTATCTTCTTCATCCCTTACACAGCATCCGGTTTTGCTGCCTGTGGTAAGCTGTTCAACAGCTTATTCGGTATCAATTATCAGGTTGCCATGATGTTGTCCGCCCTGTTGATTGTTGGTTACACAATCACCGGTGGGTTCAATGCCGTATGTGTTACAGACCTTGTTCAGAGTATCGTTATGACCGGTGCACTTGCAATCGTTCTGATCTATGGAATCTCAAGAGCAGGTGGTTGGACAGCCGTTATGGACAATGCAGCCGCCCTTCCGGGTTATCTGTCTCTGACATCTACCTTTGATGTTGCCTCCGGTTCTGAAGTCAAATATAACTTTTTGACAATTTTCTCAACCGCAGCATGGGGACTCGGTTACTTTGGTATGCCTCATATCCTTGTCCGTTTCATGGCAATCGAGGATGAGAAAAAACTGGTACTTTCCCGCCGTATTGCCTCTGTATGGGTCGTGATCGCTATGACCGCAGGTGTTCTGATCGGTATTGTCGGTCTTGGTATGACCAAAGCAGGCGCACTTGAAACTCTGACCGGTTCAAACAGTGAAACTATTATCGTTCGTATCGCAGGTATCATCAGCCAGCATAATGCATTAACTGCTCTTATCGCAGGTATCATCCTTGCCGGTATCCTTGCCGCTACGATGTCTACCGCAGACAGTCAGATGCTTGCTGCTGCATCCGGTGTTTCACAGAATATAGTACATGATTTCTTAAAGATCAAGATTTCCGAGAAGACAAATCTTCTGATCGCACGTTTAACAATCGTTGGTATTGCGATCGTAAGTATCTTCCTTGCAAGAAATCCTGACTCCAGTGTATTCAAGATCGTTTCCTTCGCATGGGCAGGCTTCGGCGGTGCATTTGGTGCTGTTGTGCTTTGTTCTTTATTCTGGAAACGTTGTAATCTTGCAGGTGCGATCGCCGGTATCATATCCGGTGGTGCTACCGTATTTATCTGGAAGTATCTGATTCGTCCACTTGGAGGAATTCTTGATATCTACGAACTGCTTCCTGCATTTATCGTATCCCTGATCTTCATCATTGTGGTCAGCCTGCTTACAAAAGCTCCTGATGAAGAAATCGTCCGGGAGTTTGAAGCAGCCGGCAAGAAGGCGTAGGAATCCCTACGAAAAAGGAAACCGATATACATAGTATATCGGTTTCCTTTTTCTTATGTATATTTTGAAATAACTTACATTTCCAAAATTACGGCTCTGTTATAGTTCACATATTATTACGCAAGTCGTTTGCACTCTATTTCAACGCAACGGTGCTAAGCTCCTCGCCTATAAGGCGACTCACTAAGTACCGGCGTTGAAAAAGGCTTGCTTTATAATAGTGAATCTATAACAGAGCCGTAATTGAATAAAGAAAATAAAGTTGATTTTATCTGCTTTTGTTATATAATCAGTGAGAAATAACTATTTTCGACAGGATGATTTTTATATGGCTGATTATATTACAACTTATACCGGGGATCATTTTGATCCGACTCTGCCGGAGGCAGAACATCTTCATATCGAGGACATCGCACACGCATTATCACTAATTTGTCGTGGAAATGGTCATGTAAAGACCTTCTTTTCCGTCGGCAGTCATTGTATCAACTGTGCAAAGGAAGCGGCTGCCCGTGGGTATTCCGACCGACTGGCGCTTGCCTGTCTGCTTCACGATGCAAGTGAAGCCTACCTGTCAGATGTTCCAAGACCTTTTAAGAAGCATCTTCCTGCATATAAAGATCTGGAACAGAATCTGTTAAATGTGATCTATACAAAATATCTGGGTTCTCCTCTGACAGAGGAAGAAGAACGCAGGATCAAATGCATCGACGACGACATGCTCTATTTCGATCTTCTCACATTGTTAAATGAGCCATCGGACAGACCGGAGCCTGAGCTTCACATCAACCTTTCTTATGAGGTTCGTTCGTTTGAGGATGTCGAACAGGAATATCTGCAGTTGTTTCATATGCTGTATAAATAGTATTTATTTTTCCTCTTTCGGCAAAATAATATTTAAAAGGATTGCTACCATTGCTGCCGGTACAATTCCCGATCCGCCAAATACCAACTGTACCACCTCCGGTGTATGTACCAGAATTCCGGGATTAGCTCCCATTCCATATCCAACGCCCAGTGCTACTGATACAATGGAAAGATTTCTGGCATTCAACGGATTCTTCGTGATCAACTGAATACCACTGATTACAATCGAGGAAAACATCATGACTGCTGCGCCACCAAGTACAGACTGTGGCATGATTGATACCAACGCTGCAAGCTTTGGACATAAGCCGCAAAGGACAAGGAAAATGGCTCCGGTTGCAAGAGCGAACCGGTTTACAACCTTTGTCATGGCTACCAATCCAACGTTCTGACTGAATGATGTATTTGGCAGGACACCAAATATCGCTGCAAATGAAGAACCCAGTCCGTCACACATAACACCGCCTGCAAGTTCTTTATCTGTTGCTTCTCTGTCCAATCCGCCTTCCATAACACCTGAAATATCTCCAACCGTCTCAACTGCAGTTACAATGAACATAATAAGAACCGGAAGAATCGCCCGCAGATCGAAAACAGGTTTTACAGGCAAAAGCTTCGGAACCGCAAACCAGGAGGCTTCCGCAACTTTATCCCAGTTCAACACCCATGCCTTTGTATATTCTACACCATCTGCCGTCACTCCGGTTTTCGGCAAAACAAAGCCCATGATCATTGCTGCAATGTATCCGAAAATAATGCCAAATAAAATAGATGACGAACTCAAAAAGCCTTTTGTCGCATGTTTGAAAAACAAGATTACAATAAGCACAAACAACGCAAGTAACAGATTCTCAATGGAGCCAAAATCTTCTGCTTTATTTCCTCCACCAAAAGAATTGATACCTACCGAAATCAGGCTTAATCCGATCGACATTACCACGGTACCGGTTACGACCGATGGAAAGAACTTACGAAGGGGCTTTAAGAAAAAGCCAAGCACTGTTTCAAAAAGACCACCTATAATAGATGCTCCCATGATCGCACCATATGCCAGTATACCACCACCCATGGTTGCTGCTACACTGTTAAAGACACCTATAAATCCGGAAGACGTTCCCATTATGATCGGTACCCGGCCTCCTACCGGGCCAATTCCAAACAACTGTACCAGGGTCACAATTCCTGCGATCAGCATCGCATTCTGAAGCAAAGAAAGCTGTAGATCTGCGAACTCACCGCCTGCCAGGCCACATGCTCCTGTGATGATCAGAAGTGGGGTCAGGTTTCCTACAAACATTGCCAAAACATGCTGTAATCCTAACGGAATCGCCTGCGAAAGCGGCATCTTTCCATCCATCTGAAATGCTGTCTCAGACAGCTTAAATATTTTTTTCATTTGTGAATTCTCCTCATCTTTATTCTTTTTCATCCAACATAGACATCAGTATCTTTTCCGGAGTGATCGGAAGTTCTCTGTGCCATACGCCTGTTGCACGATAGATTGCATGTGCAATTGCAGGTGCAGGTGTATTGATCACTATCTCTCCTATAGACTTGGCTCCAAATGGGCCTGTCGGTTCATAACTGTGTTCAAATTCTACCTGAAGATGTCCCATATCAAGGCGGGTTGGAATCTTATACTGCATGAAACTGGATTCAATCGGACATCCTCTTTCATTGTAGGTGACATTCTCAAACAGTGTATGCCCGATTCCCTGTACGATGCCGCCTTCTGCCTGAATACGTGCCAATGCCGGGTTGATAGGAATTCCACAATCAACAACAGCTACATAATCCAGAATTTTTACCTCTCCTGTATATCGATCTAACTCAATCTCAACCATGCCGACCATATAAGGCGGAGGCGATACAGGTGAAGAATGGGAAACCGTTGCTACTGCTGCGATATCATTTGCAATCTGGTCTTTTACACTAATCTCGGCAAGTGACACACTTTGATCTGTATTGACCCGACATGCCCTTCCATTTTCAAAGATCATTTCCTCCGGACTGCAGGAAAGCATACCGGCTGCTATCGCACAAAGCTTTTTTTTCAGTTTCTCACAGGCAAGTTCTACGGCCTTACCCGTAACATATGTTGTAGATGATGCGTACGAACCGGAATCATATGGTGATGCATCCGTATCTGCCCCAAATACAGCTACATCATCCACGGAACAATCCATACATTCTGCCACCATCTGAGCCAGGATCGTGTCACATCCGGTTCCCATATCTGCCGCACCGATGATCAGATTAAATGTTCCGTCATCGGCCAGCTTTACCGTTGCCGATCCGACATCCAGATTGGAGATACAGGAGCCTTGCATCGCCATAGCTACTCCGGCTGTTCTTACCTTCCCATCTCCTATCTCACGAACAGGATATTTCTCGTCCCAATGAAATAATTCTTTGCATTTTGCCATACATTTATCAAGTGCGCAAGCATTTGCTGTCTCTCCATAATATGCCGGCATCTTCATTCCTTCACGGATCATGTTGTTTTCACGGATTACAGTCGGATCAATTCCAAGTCTTTCTGCAAGTTCATTTACAGCACTTTCCAGTGCAAATATACCCTGTGTCGCACCATATCCCCGGTAAGCACCGGCTGCCATCGTATTGGTATATACTACATCATAATTAAACCGATATGCTTCAAGTCCACCTGTATAAAGGGGAATCGATTTATGTCCGCTCAGACCAACTGTTGTAGGTCCGTGTTCTCCATATGCTCCTGTATTTGAAAGTGTATACAGATCCAGTCCGCGGATATGTCCGTCCCGGTCTGCTCCCAGGCGTACACGGACTTCCATCTCATGCCGCGGAGAACCGGCAATCTGACTCTCTTCTCTTGTAAATATAAGTTTGGCGGGTTGTCCGGTCTTCAGTGTGACAAACGCCGGATATACTTCACTGACTGCTGTCTGTTTTGCTCCAAAACCCCCACCGATTCTTGGTTTCTCAACACGTATCCTGCTCTTTGGAATGCCCAGTGCTCTGGAAAGGATACGACGCACATGAAATACAATCTGTGTAGATGAGATCACATGAAGCCTTCCATATCGGTCAAAACAGGTATATGTGCGGAAAGTTTCCATCATTGCCTGGTTAAACGCCCGCATATGATATGTGTGTTCGAACACCTCATCACAATCCGCTATTACAGCATCCACATCACCATCTCCGTTTTTTTCACTTGCAACCAGATTCCGTCTGGGATCTCCTCCAACTTCCATAGGTGGAAACCAGTCCTCCTCCGGGTGTACAAGGACAGCACTATCCTTTGCCTGATGAAAATCAAGAACCGGTTCGAGGATATCATATTTCACTTTTATCAGCTTCATTGCTTTTAAAGCAGCTTTCTCATCCGTAGCCGCAATAATAGCAACAACATCCCCTACAAAACGTACATGCCGGTCTATGATCAGCCGATCATAGGGAGATGGTTCCGGATATGTCTGTCCTGCAATCGCAAACCTCTGCTTTGGAACATCCTTCCATGTATAAACATCTACAACTCCCGGAACTTTTTTTGCTATTGCTACGTTGATATCTTCTACAATAGCATTGGCATATGGGCTTCTTAAAAGCTTTACCGTCAAAGCATCTGATGATGTAATATCATCAACATAAACCGGTTTTCCCAAAAGGAGCTGCATTGCATCTTTTTTACGAACCGAATGATTGACTGAATTATACTTCTTTTCTTCCATGAATGCCCTCCTCTGATCTCTTATGTTCCAGATAATTTCGAATTCCCCGCAACTGGCCTTCATATCCGGAACATCTGCAAAGATTTCCTGCCAGATAAGCACGGATCTCATCATCTGTAGGATCCGGATTCTCTCGCAATAATGCAATCGTGTTCATGACAAATCCGGGATTGCAAAATCCGCACTGATCAGCTCCCTGATCTGCAATAAAACCGACAAATTCAGAAGCTTCCTCCTGAAGTCCCTCTAATGTCTGTACCTCATGACCAGCTGCCCTTGCTGCCGGCACTGAGCAGGAAAGCACAGGAATGCCGTCCAAAAAGACTGTACACAATCCGCAATTTGCAGTTTCACAGCCTCGCTTTACACTATAGCATCCATGCTTTCTCAGAAAATCGATCAGAAGCAGATCCGGTTCAATAGAATCCACCAGTTTTTTTCCATTTACAATTATTGTTATCTCCATTTCTGCTCCTCTCTCAATTTATTTAACAATCTCTGACATAATACACGAACCAATCTGGAACGATACTTTGCTCCGGCTCGATGATTACTTCCTGTCGGAATATGTTTCTCTGCCCACATAGCAAAGTTCTTTATAGAGTCTTCTGTCAGTCCCTCTGACAGAAGTCCTTCTTCATCCAGAAGAAGCATCGCTCGTCCCGGTCTTGCTCCCACTGATAAACGATATTCCCCACCTACAACAGAAGCCGCACATGCGATCACCGGAAAATCAGTACTTTGATTTCTTACAGATGCATAAGAGAAGCACCCGGACGTTTTCTTTATGACAAGACGAACCAGAATATCCTGATCCGGTTTCTGCCCCACAAATTCTCTAAGTGGTATTCTCCCACCCTGATATAATTCCACATATGTATCCATGGCAAGAAATACCGTCAGCACATCAGAGAAACCAAAACGTCCCCAGATACTTCCACCTACCGTTGCCAAGTTACGAAACTGTACACCGACAATATCTTTTACAGCGTCTCTGACAGAATTTTGTGTATAATTATTTAAGCCTCTATGCAATTCAAGCTGTCGTAGAGATACCATCGAACCGATAATGATCTCATTCTCTGTCTCCTCGATCTGATCCAGTTTCAGATCACACAGATCAATTGCTGTCAATATCGTCCGGTTCTGCATCTTTGTCCATAACATTCCCCCGATTATACAGCTACCTTTTTTTTGATTTAACTGATAAGCCTCTTCCAGACTTTTAACACGTATATAATTCTGAATTGTTACCATAAAAAGCTCCTTTAAATGTTGCCTTAGCCGCACTATATCAAGATATATTATAGTAAAAATACTTGTTTTTGAAAAGATGCTTTGCTACAATACCGTTGTATTATTTAAAGTATAACGAAAAGGAGTTATTATGAAAAACACCCTAAAAAAATGCTTGTCCTTATTATTAATCTGTTCCCTGCTTTTATCTCTGGCAGGCTGCAATACTTCATCAAAGCCTGCAGGCACAGGAACAACCGCTTCATCAGAAGCGACCTCAGAATTATCATCAGAAACTTCTTCAGATGATGTGTCTACAGAAGCTGCCGAAAAAGAAACCTCTTATCCGGTCACAGTTACGGATCAGGCAGACCGCACCGTTACCATTGAAAAAGAGCCAGCTAAGATTGTAAGCGGATATTACATTCCTTCCAGCCTTCTGATCGCACTTGGATTATCGGACAAGATGGTAGGTATTGAAGCAAAGGCAGACAAAAGACCAATCTACAAACTGGCTGCTCCGGAGCTTCTGGAACTTCCAAATGTCGGAACAGCAAAGGAATTCGATCTGGAAACCTGTGCTTCTCTTTCACCGGATCTTGTAATTTTACCGTTAAAGCTAAAAGATGCCGCAAAGAGTCTGACAGAGCTTGGTATTCCTGTGCTGCTGGTAAATCCAGAAAGTCCGGATCAGTTATCCGATATGATCAGTCTTATTGCCACAGCTACAAATACCCAGGATAAAGCAGACAAGCTGCTTGACTTCATTCATCAGGAAAAAGAAATGCTTACTACTTCTCTTGCAACCGCAGACGACACTCCGAATATTTACCTTGCAGGTAATTCTTCTCTCCTGTCAACTGCCGGTCCAGCTATGTACCAATCAGGTATTATCGAACTTGCAGGCGGTAAAAATGTAGCATCTGATATCTCTGATACCTATTGGACCGAGATTAGCTATGAACAGCTTCTCTCCTGGAATCCTGATTATATTATTCTTGCTTCCGATGCAGAATATACAGTAGATGATGTATTAAGCGATCCGAACCTGAAAGACTGCACAGCAGTAAAAAATAACCACGTTTATGCCATTCCGGGGGATATCGAAGCACTGGACAGTCCTGTACCTGCAAGTATCCTGGCTTCCATCTGGCTTGCCGGAATCCTGCATCCTGATCAGGTTTCAACTGATACTTATACGAAAGAGATGAATTCTTTCTATGAAACATTCTATGGAATCAAAAAATAAAGCGAATTTATATCTTATTGCCGGAAGCATAGGTCTGATTCTTCTGACAGCAGCTTCCCTGTTTATCGGAAAATACAGGATCACCCTGACCGGTCTGATAGCCGGAGACTCCATGCAATGGCGAGTATTTCTTACGCTCCGCGCCAGCCGCGCTGTTATCGGTGCTATCGGAGGATTTGTCCTTGGCATGGCAGGTTTTGTCTATCAGACCGTTTTTCGGAATCCTCTGGCCTCCCCTGATATCATTGGCGTATCTTCGGGAGCCAGTGCCGGTGCAGCATTTGGAATTCTGTTCTTATCCGGTTCTATGGCGATCACAGTCTCTGCTTTTGCAGGGGCTGTTTGTTCTGTTATCCTTGCACTGGTATTATCTTCCTTAACCGCAGACCGGGATGGCCGCAGCATTGTACTTGCCGGAATCGCTGTTCACAGTCTCGCACAGACGGCACTGGTTTGTCTGAAATTAATCGCAGATCCGGAAAAACAACTGGCGTCAATTGAATATTGGATCATGGGAAGCCTAAATGGAATCAGCATCTACTCCATAAAAGGAAATATTATTCTATGCCTTTTCTCTTCAGGTCTTCTGTTCTTATTATATCGACAGATCATTCTTCTCTCTTTAGATGATAATGAGGGAAAAATGCTCGGTGTAAATGTACAGCAGATTCGTCTGATTGTTTTGTTGATTGCGACACTGGCTGTTTCCGGTGTGATCAGTATGACCGGACTGATCAGCTTCGTATCTCTTCTGGCACCACACGGAGCACGTTTATTACTAAAAAACAACCGACTATCCACTATGCTGCTAAGCGGACTGATCGGCGGATGTCTGCTAACCATGGGAGATATATTTGCTCGTAGTATAGCATCCACAGAACTGCCTGTAAGTATCTTTACAAGTCTTTTAGGAGTTCCATTCTTAATCTATCTATGTATAAGGAGAAGTGATCGGATATGAAATTACTGACTGTAAACAATCTGTCTGCCGGATATAATGGAACAGACATTATCAAAAATATCAGTTTTTCCGTCGACTCCGGTCAGATTATTGGTATACTGGGGGCAAACGGTTGCGGAAAAACCACCTTGATCAAGTCCCTGGCAAATCTGCTTCCCCATACGGGAAACTGTCAGATTGATACAATTACCGTAGAATCAATTTCCCCAAAGGAACTGGCAAGGCTTTGTGGATATATACCACAAAATAACAGTATCTCTTTAGATCTCACGCTTTTTGATGTAGTTATGATGGGGTTCAACCCTGAACTGAAACTGTTGCAGACTCCAACCCGGCAAATGAAAGAAACAGCTATACAGGCACTTATCGATGTTGGTCTTGGTAACCGGATGTATGATAATTTTCAAAGTCTGAGTGCCGGTCAGAAACAGTTATGTATATTAGCACGTACATTTGCAGGCAAACGAAAACTTCTTCTTTTGGATGAACCGGAAAGTGCCTTAGATTTTCGGCTACGTTATCAGGCAATGGAGCTTTTACAGGATTATATCCAACAAAATCATGCTTCTGCCCTGATCACACTACATGATTCAGCTCTGGCGCTAAATTATTGTGATTCACTTCTGATCCTGTCAGACGGCAGATTGATCGGCAAGATCATTCCATCCGAAACATCAATTTCCGAGATGGAACACCTTCTTACCAAAATATATGGTACAATCAGTCTGTCAAAGCTTAACGACCGTCTTGGAAATAGCAGGCTTGTTATGATAAAGGAGGCTGAAACATCTTGAAAGCAATAACAAAAATTTATTTTGTAAATGATAATAACGAAAAATTTTTTGGGGCCGGGCCATGCCAACTGCTTCATATGATCGAAGAAACCGGCTCTCTCCGTTCTGCATCAATCTCTATGGGACTTGCCTATACAAAGGCACTCCGTATGATCAATAAGGCAGAAAAAGAACTGGGATTTTCTCTGACAAAACGTAGCACCGGCGGCAGATCCGGTGGTGGAAGTACTCTGACTCCAGAGGGAAAGGAATGGCTGAAAAAATATGAAACCTACCGGAATGCCTGTAACGAGGCCAACAGCAAACTCTATATGGAGATCTTTTCAGACTAGTGGAAAAAAACATCTGGTTCTGACAGGAGCATCCGGAAGTGGAAAAACAACACTTCTGGCATCTCTCTTTTCCTCCCCGATGCCCGGTGTTACCTCCTGGGTAGTACCGGAAAAAGGAGTCTACCTGAAAAACAACTTGTCAAAAGAAATAATCCAGATTGGACGTTATCATCCGGATCCAACCCATAAGAGAAATCAGATGCTTGCTATTCCCGAATGCTTTGATGAAAAAGGAACCGCATTCTTACATTCCTGTCTGCATGCAACTTCCAAATGGATCACGATTGATGAAATCGGTTTTCTGGAAAGTAATTCCTGCAAATACCGGCAAGCTATACGAACCTTAATGAAGCACAAACAGCTTCTCATGGTCGTGCGAAAACAAAAGCTTCCGTTCCTGGAGGAACTGCGTAACCATAAGGATGTTTTCCTTGTGGATCTCGATCAACCATATGGAAATGCAGGCTGTATCATCATGGCATCCGGTCAGGGTACCCGCTTTGGTGGAAATAAGCTGCTTGCTGATTTCAATGGACAACCATTGATCGATTTCTCTCTTAACATTATTAAGAATCTGTTTACAACATCTGTCGTGGTAACCATTCACAAGGAAATTCAGAGCCTATGTATAAAACAAAATATTCCGGTACTGCTTCATACCTTTCCGCATCGAAACGACATGATTCGCCTCGGTCTGGAAACCATTGGTGATCATATCGATCGCTGCGTCTTTCTCCCCGCCGACCAGCCTTTGCTTCAAAAAGAATCCATGATCTCGCTGCTTCTTTGTGCGGAAAATGACAGAAACTCAATCTGGCGAACCTGTTATGGAGATATAGTCGGTTCTCCTGTTATCTTCCCGTCTGAATTTTTTGAGGAACTTCAGAATCTTCCTTTAAGAAAAGGCGGCAGTCTGGTAATAAATAATCATCCTGATCGTATCCGTACCTTTTCTGTTTCAGATATAAACGAACTAAGGGATATTGATACACCTGATGATTTATCCCAATTACTCCACGGGAACCTTTAATCATTCTTGACATTTTATTTTATCGTTCTATAATTCATCATGTCATAAAAAAAGAAATAAGGACGAATAAAAATGAACAAGGATCTGACCGTAGGGAAACCGGAATCTGTGCTGTGGCGTTTCTGTCTGCCACTCTTTGGAAGTGTGATCTTCCAGCAGCTCTATAACATTGCCGACAGTCTGGTTGCCGGAAAATTTATCAATGAAAGTGCTCTTGCTGCCGTTGGAAACAGCTATGAGATCACGTTGATCTTTATCGCATTTGCATTTGGATGCAATATGGGATGCTCGGTTATCGTATCCAGATTATTTGGAGCAAAAGAATATCGGAATATGAAGACGGCTGTATCGACCACCTTTATCTTTACGGCTGTTTTACTGGCTGTTATGGTGATCGCCGGTCTGCTCACCAGCCGGGAACTGCTTGCTCTGATCCACACTCCGGACGATATCATGGATGCTTCCCTGCTGTATCTGAACATCTATATCTATGGTCTTCCATTTATGTTCTTTTACAACATTGCAACCGGAATTTTCTCCGCTCTCGGTGATTCCAGAACTCCATTCATCTTCCTTGCAATATCATCCGTTTCCAATATATTTATCGATATCTTATTTGTAAAATCCTTTCAGATGGGAATCGCAGGTGTTGCCTGGGCGACCTTCCTCTGTCAGGGTGTCAGTGCTATTCTGGCTGTCGCTGTTGTGATACGCCGTCTTACCGGTATCAAGACAGACGGCCGTTTCCGGTTCTTTGATGGCAGCATCTTAAAACAAATCTTGGTTGTTGCTATCCCAAGCACCTTACAGCAGAGCTTTATATCCATCGGAAATATTATCATCCAGAGCGTTATCAACGACTTCGGAACCAGCGTTATCGCCGGATATTCTGCGGCTGTCAAGCTGAACAATCTGGTCATTACCTCTCTCACCACACTGGGAAATGGTATCTCGAACTATACCGCCCAGAATATCGGTGCAGGCAAGATCGACCGTATCCGTTCCGGCTTCAAGGCTTCCTTAAAGCTGGTCTGGCTGTTATGTATTCCATTTGCATTGTTGTATTTCACCTGCGGAAGATGGCTGTTGCTACTCTTTCTTGATAACCCGACTGCAACTGCGATCAAGACAGGTATCGTTTTCCTGTGTATCCTTGCACCATTTTATTTCATCGTTTCCATCAAATTAATGGCAGACGGAATCCTGCGTGGCGCAGGTATCATGAACAAATTCATGATCTCCACCTTTACCGATCTGATCCTTCGAGTAGTCTTATCCATCATCTTTTCAAAGATGTTCGGTTCTGTCGGTATCTGGTGCTCCTGGCCGGTCGGCTGGTGCTGCGGAACTGCAGTCTCCGTCCTCTTTTACCGCGGTGAACAGAAACAGAATTTTAAAAATGCATTTGAAGCATAATAATGTTATGACTTCTTCCAAGGGCTTCAATCCGGTCAAGGTCAGCCCTTCTTCGACTGATATCGGCAAACCAGTTTCCACCATAAACATACAAAGCAAAAATCTCCTTCTGCAGGAAATAAATGCCATAAATAGCACATCCATTTCTAACATAAGGAGATTGAAGCTACATCGAGATCCAACCAAGTGCATTTGCAACCGAGCTTGCAAGAATGATCAAAGCAAAGATCGGACATATGTATTTGATCATCACAACAAAGATCTTCTTTCTGCGGAATGCACCCTCGCCATGACGAATCTCTTCTTCTATCTTATCGATTCCCACAACTCTTGAAACCAATAAGCAGGTCATAAGTGCTGCGATCGGCATCATAACCGAATTCGTCAGAAAATCAAACAGATCTAAGAACTGCATACCGATGATCTTTACACAGGCGAGCGGTCCATATCCAAGTGATGACAGACTTCCAAGGATCAGCATGATCACACCTACAAAAACAGTTGCTTTCTTTCTGCTCCAACCGATCTCATCCTCAAATGTGGATACTGCACTCTCAGTCAGTGCGATTGAGCTGGTTACTGCTGCAAATAAAACCAACAGGAAGAACAGAATACCAACTATTGTTCCAAGTCCCATATTCTGAAATACCTTAGGGATCGTTATAAACATCAATGAAGGACCTGCCTGTAAGGTATCAGGATTACCGCCTGAAAATGCGAATACCGCAGGAATGATCATAAGTCCTGCCATGATTGCAATCGCCGTATCAAACACCTCAACATTCCTTGTAGCATCCTCGATCGCCGTATCCTTTTTCATATAAGAACCAAATGTGATCAGAATACCCATTGCGATCGACAGGGAATAAAACATCTGCCCCATCGCCGCTACCACAGTCATCCATGAGAAATTATCAAAATTCGGAACAAGAAAATACCTCACGCCCTTTAATGCCCCCGGTCTTGTCACTGAATATACAGCAATAAGGATCGATAACACGATCAGTACCGGCATCATGATCTTTGATACACGCTCAATACCATTCTGAACACCTGCAAAGATGATCCCCAGCGTAAACAGACAAAATACGATGAAACAAAGCTCTGTCGAAACGCCATTCGAGATAAAGTCTGTAAAATATCCATCCTTTGCCAGATTCTTTCCATTTCCTTTGACATATTCCACCAGATATTTGATAACCCAACCACCGATCACCGAATAATACGGTACAATCAGCACCGGTATGATCGCATTGATCCAGCCGCCAAAGGACAACCATTTCTTCTTACCAAATGACCGAAACGCTCCGACCGGACTCTTTCTTGTCATACGACCGATCGCAGACTCAGCAACAATCATCGTATATCCAAATGTGAGTGCCAGCAGAATATAGATCAGAAGAAAGATTCCTCCTCCGTACTTTGCTGCCAGATACGGAAACCGCCATATATTTCCAAGACCGACCGACGCTCCTGCCGCCGACAGCACATATCCTATCTTCCCCGAAAATGAACTTCTGTTGTTATTGTTTTGTATATCCATCGTACTCTAACTTCTGCTCCATGTACCCTGAAGCAAAATATCCCTTCTCTTTTTTCTTTTAACAGTGTACAGCTTCGATTCTAACATGAATGATCGATTAAGTCACTACTTTATCATATTTTCAATAAATACAGCATACCCTTCCGTAGGATCATCCACAAGCACATGTGTAACCGCACCGATCAGCTTGCCATTCTGTACGATTGGGCTTCCACTCATGCCC
Source organism: Coprococcus sp. HCN-4056 (assembly GCF_037892645.1). Classification (NCBI taxonomy): domain Bacteria; kingdom Bacillati; phylum Bacillota; class Clostridia; order Lachnospirales; family Lachnospiraceae; genus Coprococcus; species Coprococcus sp. HCN-4056. Next base: position 131,978 of record NZ_JBBKBL010000003.1, read on the forward strand.
TGACAGACACCGCCGGTAAGTGCGATCAGATCCTCGTCCTCTACCTTAAATTCCATATTTTTATTGGCTGTATCGGTATGAACCGCCAGAATGTTGATCTTGTATTTTTTCAGATTCCCATCCAATCTGGAATAAATATATGCCTCTCCGGTCTGAACTTCATCAGGATCTGCGATATACATGGCTTCTGCAGCTTTGTAATGCTTCGCCACATATTCTTCATCGAGATATCCGCCGATTCCGTTATCATAATTACCTTCTACAATTCCGATCAGATCCTTCTTGTAAAGGATCGTTCCCTGAAGCTGCCCCGGCATCGACACAAAGGATCGGTTGATCTTCGTTATATGTGTAGTATAGATACCCCCACCGGTGCTGCTGATCTTAAGCCCGGTATCATTATCCGATACGCTGTGTCCAAGTGCCATAAACTGATTGCCACATAGGAAGGTCACTGTTCCGATACCCGATATGTCATCCTTCACCCACAGTCCTAACATATAAGCATTCTTATTTGTTTTCACAGGTGTAACCTCTGCTACCTGTGACTTTCCGTCCCGCAGAAATGTAAGTCTCACAGTTCCGGTATTATTCCCGGATAAAGCCTGCATCAGTTCCTTTTTTGTTGATATGGCTGTTTCATTTACAGCTGTGATGTAATCTCCTGTCTGAAGCAGGCCGTTACAGGGAGAGCAAATCTCTCCCTGTGCAGTTTCCACCTCGTCACAATCTACGACCATAACGCCATCTGTTTTCAGATAGATCCCGACCGGTTCGCCGGACGGGATCACTTTCTGTCCGGACAGATCATCGAATACAAGCTCCGCATCTTCATACTTGATCTCCTGATCTCCGATATCTCCGTTCCAGAAATAAGCGACTGCCAGCAGTGTAAATGCGATCAGATCCAAGATCAAAAATCCGATCAGCAGCGAACGGTAACGGTTCGACGTCTTTGTTCCTTCTTCCATCCCAATACTCCTTTCTGTAAATGCTGCACAGACCATAAGAAAAAAAGAGCAGCAATTGTTTTATTGCTACTCTTAGTATTGGTTTTTTTGTTCTGTTTTTAATTAGTGTATTTTTGCTTTGTCTGCCAGTTCTTTCATATCCCTGGCATTTTCAACCGCGGCATTTGTGATCTCTGCACCGCCAAGCAGTCTGGCAATCTCAAGCACAGATTCTTCCCGGTCTAACTTGGAGATCTGCGTGATCGTCTTGCCATCCTTTACCACTTTTTCAATTCTGTAATGGCTGTCCGCCATTGCTGCAATCTGTGGCAGATGCGTAATACTGATCACCTGATGCGCTTTTGATATAACCGCAAGCTTTGCTGCCACACTTGATGCTGCTCTGCCGCTGATACCAACATCAATCTCATCAAATATCAGAGTATCAATGTTGTCTTCCGATGCCATGCAGGATTTGATCGCAAGCATGATCCTCGAAAGCTCACCGCCGGATGCAACCTCATAAAGCGGACGTTCCTTTTCTCCGACATTTGTCGATACAACAAAGTAACAGTCGTCGATACCGGAAGTTCCCGGATGTGTCAGACGATCAAAATGCATATCGAACCGGATCTGATTAAAACTCAGATCCTCCAGTGCCTCTGATACCCGCTTACATAATTCTTTTGCCTGAATCTTTCGTTCTGCACTTAAAGCTTCCGCTGCCTGATCCAGTTCTTTTTTTGCTGTTTTCACTTTCTGCTGCAATTCTTCCGCATATTCCTCATACTGCACAAGCTTTGCTTCATCCTGCTTCAGCTGCTCCAGATAAGCAAGTACATCATCTAGGGTTCTTCCATATTTCCCTTTTAAATTATTAATGGTATTCAGCCGGTCTTCAACCTCATGGAATTCAGACTCATCGAATTCCATACTCTGCATATAATCACTGACCGATACATTAAAATCATTTAACAACGAATCAATATTGGTAAGCTCACTGAAGATGCTCTCCATCTCCTCGTCCAGACCTTTTACCGCTTTTAAGCTTGCAAGCGCACGTCCGATCTCATTTCCGGCAGATGCGTTCCGATTATACCCTGTGATCGAATAAACCTCAGAAACTGCTTCCACGATATCCTTGGCATTCACCATCTTACGATACTGTTTTTCCAGTTCTTCATCTTCTCCCGGAACCAGCCTGGCACCTTCAATCTCTCCTGCTTCAAACTGGATATATTCCAGCTTCCGTTTCCGCTCGCCCTCATCCATCTGTCCTTCTTCCAGTTCTTTTCGAAGATCTTCAAATGTTTTATAGCAGTCTTCATATTTCTGTTTTAATGATGCAAGCGGTCTTTTTGCAAATTTATCCAGAATATTCAAATGCTCTGCCTTCTTCAACAGGATCTGCTGCTCATGCTGTGCATGCATATCCACAAGAAGTGCCGAAACATCTTTTAACTTTGCTGCTGTTACTGTCCGGTCATTAATAGTATTCATGGTTCTGCCATTTACTATTCGTCTGGTTATGATGATCTCTCCATCCTCTGATGGTGTAACGTCAAGCTCCTGCAGCTGCTCAAACAATGATTCATCATCAATAAAAAATAATAACTGACAGAAGCCTTCTTTTTCCGGATCTCTCAGCATATCTTTTGGGAGCTTGCCTCCCATACCAATCTTTAAAGCTCCCATAATAATAGACTTACCTGCACCGGTCTCACCGGTTAAGATATTCAGTCCATCTGTAAAATTGATATTTGCATCTTCAATCAATGCAATATTTTTTATGTGTACATTTAAAAGCATATGTCCTCCTGTGTATTCCATGCACAAAATAACAGAATTTACATCTTTTCAATCTGCGCCTTGATCGACATCGTCAGGCTCTTATCCTTCACAGCAAGGAAGATCGTATCATCTCCCGCGATACAGCCCATCAGCCCATCAATATCCATATGATCCAGCGCTGCCGCTACAGCCATGGCAACACCGGAGATTGTCTTGATCACGATCAGGTTCTCTGCTGCATCTACAGAAATAATTCCTGTGCTCAGAACCTTCTTATAGGAATCCAGCGTCTCATAACGATTGTTCTTCTCAACGGCGTACTTCTGTCTGGCTCCCGGTACGGATACCTTGGTCAGATTCATTTCCCGAATATCTCTGGAAACAGTTGCCTGTGTTGCCTGAAATCCCTCTTCCTTCAGTTTCTCCAGAAGATCATCCTGTGTTTCAATATCATATTTTTCAACAAGCTCCAGTATCTTTGCCTGTCTTTGATATTTCATCTCAGTTTCCTCCTAATTTATTTCTAAGTATCTCATAAAAATTCACATTACTTGCTTTGATCAGTCTGGTGATCTTCTCCGCCTTGCGGATATCTACCCGGTCACCAACAGATAATTCCACATCATTACCACCATCAAAGGAACAGATCGCCTCTGTATCCTGTGTCTTACGCTTCTTGGTGATCTCTATCGTAATCTCCTCTTTACCAGATAATACGATACTCTTTGCAGTCAATGAATGTGGTGATACCGGCGTGATCACTAATAGCTCTGCATCCGGGCTGACGATTGGCCCTCCCGCTGACAGATTATAGCCGGTTGAGCCTGTCGGTGTCGATATCACAACACCATCTGCCTCATATGTATCAAGCACCTGTCCATCAACAGACACATTAAGTCCGATCAGTCTGGAAAATCCTGCCCGGCTGATCACGATATCATTTAAAGCACTCTTGCGATACGTTGTGCCATCCGCTTTCGTAACCGTACCTGTGACCATCATTCGTTCTTCGATCGTAAAATCATCCGTCAGCAGCCGATCCAGTATCTCTTCGATATTTGCAACTTCCCCTTCTGTCAGAAAGCCTACCGTACCCAGATTGATCCCAAATAACGGTATATCAATATCTTCTGTCTCACCTGCCATGCGCAAAAGCGTTCCATCACCACCAAGAACCAGTACACAGTCAAACTGCTCTTTCTTTAAAGCTTCCCAGTCCGAAAACTCCAGATGGAATACATCCCGCACCATACAGACTGCTCCATGTGCTTCCAAGTAACTCTGTATTCTGTTTGTAACTGTCGAATCGGTGTCCTTATCGGGATTCACCACGATCATAAAACGATTCATCGGATCTTTACTCCTCTTACAGGCTTCTGTGTGACTCTTCCACCATAGCCTTTATATCAAATTCTTTATTTTCCTTTGTCTGATCCTTTGTTATGTACAAAAGATACTCGATATTTCCTTCCGGTCCCTTGATCGGTGAATAGCTTAAGTCAAGTGTTTTAAATCCGATCTGTCGTGCAAAATCAACGATCATTTCAACCACTTCCACATGCACCTTCTGATCTCTGACAACGCCTTTTTTACCGACCTTTTCTCTGCCGGCTTCAAACTGCGGCTTGATCAGACACACGATCTCTCCGTCATCTGTCAACAGCTCTTTTACCGGAGGAAGTACCTTTGTCAAGGAGATAAAGGATACGTCGATCGATGCAAATTCAATCCTGTCTTCGATATCATCCGGTGTCACATAACGAATATTTGTTTTCTCCATACAGACAACCCGCTCATCGTTTCGAAGCTTCCATGCAAGCTGTCCGTGTCCGACATCCACCGAATATACCTTGACCGCACCATTTTGCAGCATACAATCTGTAAATCCACCGGTTGAAGACCCGACATCCATTGCCACTTTTCCCGCAAGACTTACTCCGAAGCAGTCCATTGCCTTTTCAAGCTTTAAACCGCCGCGGCTCACATATTTTAATGTATTTCCTCTTACTTCTATCTGTGCTTTCTCATCAAATGTCGATCCGGCCTTGTCTTCCTTTATGTTATCCACATAGACAATGCCCGACATGATGATCGCCTTTGCTTTTTCTCTGGACTCTGCAAGCCCACGATTTACCATCATTACATCCAGTCGTTCTTTCATCTCTACTCCATCATATCCTGAATCCGGTCATATATGGATTCAGCATCTATCTTTAGCATCTTTCTCAGTTCTTCTATGCTTCCGTGACGGACAAAGGTATCTTCGATTGCGATCGGAAGCACCTTCACATCACTTGCCTTTGATTCCAGATATTCCTCAACCAGAGCACCATAACCGCCATGCAGGATACCTTCCTCGATCGTCACGATCAGCTTATGTGACTCTGCCAAATGATCGATCATTGCTTTGTCTAACGGCTTGATAAACCTTGCATTGACAAAGGTCACCTGTCTGCCTTCCTGTAAGAACCGATTATACAATTTCTCGGTTTCTTCCACCATATTTCCAACCGCTACTAACGCGATCTCACTTCCCTCACGAAGGATCTCACTCTTTCCGTATTCAACCGGCTCATTATAATCTTTTAAGCCATAATATGCCTGTCCTCTGGCGTATTTGATCGCTACCGGTCCGTCATAGGCTACTGCCCATTCCATCGCTCTAGTGAGCTCATAGCGGTTCTTCGGAGCCATAATGACCAGATTCGGAATATGCGATAAAAATGCCGTATCAAAGATTCCCTGATGTGTCTCACCATCTGCCCCGACCAGCCCTGACCGGTCGATTGCAAATATCACATGCAGGTCCTGCATACAGACATCGTGCAGAATCTGATCGTAAGCCCGCTGTAAGAAGGAAGAATACACTGCTACCACAGGGATCATACCTTCCGCAGCAAGTCCTGCCGCAAATGTGACCGCATGTTCTTCTGCGATTCCCACATCAAAGGTTCGATCCGGGAATCTCTCTGCAAATTTATTGACTCCGGTTCCCTTGCTCATTGCTGCCGTGATCGCAACGATTCGATTATTTTCTGTTCCAAGTTCTATCAGTTTTCTCGCAAATACAGCAGTATAAGATAAACCTTTTTCTACATTTTTCACTTTTCCGGTTGCAACATCAAAAGAACTGATCCCATGGAAATAGCATGGATGCTTCTCCGCATATTTATACCCTTTTCCTTTGATCGTTTTCACATGAACCAGAATCGGTTTATTTAACTTAAATGCACGCCGGAAGGTTTCTTCCATCATGCGTATATTATGACCATCGATCGGTCCGATATAAGTAACACCCATTTCTTCAAAGAACATTCCGGGAACGAATATCTGCTTTAAAGAGTCCTTTGACCGCTTCAATCCTTTCGCAAGCTTCTCACCTGCTACCGGTATATGCATCAGTGCTTTCTCGATTCCATTTTTCAGATCATTATATGGCTGACCGACACGAAGCTTACTCAGGTAGCTTGACATTCCACCTACATTGTGGTCGATCGACATCTCATTGTCATTCAGCACGACCAGACATCCGGTCTTGACCTCTGCCATGTTATTTAGCGCTTCATAAACCATACCACCGGTGAAAGAACCGTCACCAACAACGGCTGCGATCTTCTCCTGTGTTCCTTTGATCCCTCTTGCGCATGCCATACCAAGTGCTGCTGACATCGCAGTCGAACTGTGTCCTGTATTAAAAGCATCACAATCACTCTCACTGGTCTTGGGAAATCCGCTTAAACCGCCAAACTTCCGTAACGTTGTCATCTGATCTTTTCGTCCGGTCAGGATCTTATGCACATAGGACTGATGTCCTACATCCCATACCAGCTTATCAGCCGGGAAATCCATCGCACGGTGAAGTGCGATCGTAAGTTCCACGCACCCAAGGTTTGACGCCAGATGCCCACCCGTCTCGCTGACATTTGCAATCAGAAACTCTCGGATATCCTGTGCCAGCTCCGGCAGATCTTTCTCATCTATTTTCTTTATGTCATTTGGTTCTTGTATTCGATCCAGTATACTCATATCTTTCATCTCTGTTATTTATTTCTGTTGATCAGTTCCAGAATCAATTCATCCAGAAATTCATTCTTATACGGAAGCTGATCCAGTCTTGTAACCGCACGCCTGGATATCTCCGCGACATCCTTCTTGGACTCCTCAAGTCCGTGGACCGTGACATAAGTTACTTTACCATTTTCTTCATCTGAGCAGACAGGTTTTCCAAGCACTGCGCTGTCACCCAGAATATCCAGAAGATCATCCTGGATTTGGAATGCCAGTCCGATATCCGATGCGATCATCTCAACCTGCTTCAATTCGTCTTCCGTTGCTCCGGCAAGAACTGCACCGATCATCATGGATGCTTCGATCAACGCACCGGTCTTATTCTCATACACAAAATGAAGCTGATCACCACTCATCTGTTTCCCTGTCATCTCTACATCTACAACCTGGCCACCGATCATTCCGTTTACACCTGCTTTTTTTGCAAGGATCATGAATGCCCTGGCAACAGTCTGATTCCCCGGTTCCAGTTCAAATGCCTTACAGGCTGTTTCAAATGCATAATTTAAAAGGGCATCTCCTGCAAGGATCGCCATTGCCTCACCAAATACCACATGAGAAGTCTTTCTGCCTCTGCGGTACTCATCATTATCCAATGCCGGCAGATCATCATGGATCAGGGAATAGGTATGTATCATCTCGATTGCTGCCATGAAAGGCTCTACAACTTTTCCTGTTCCGCCAAATAAACGGTAGGTTTCCTGCATTAATAACGGACGGAGTCTCTTTCCTCCTGCCTGAAAGGAATAGTTCATTGCCGTAAAGATAGTTTTCTGAAACCCTTCTTCTGTCGGTGCATATGTGTATATAATATCCTGTACTTCTTTTGTACGAAGTTCTAATTTATTCTTTTCCACTGTTCTCTCCACTTAATACGATCATTTCTTTTTCTACATCACACAGATCATCCTTACATGCCTGAACAAGCTGTACGCCCTCAGCATAGGCTGCCAGACTGTCCTTTAACGATGTCGCAGGATTCTCTAAGACAGCCGTGATCGCTTCTATTTTCTTCAGGGATTCCTCGATCGAGAAATCCTCCTTTTCCATCTTCTCTGCCATTTCTAATCTTCCTCTTTCACATCCGTTACTCTTGTCTCGATCAGACCATCATGAACACGGATGGTAATGTGGTCATCTTTTTCTATCTCTTTTATCGTCGTTACCGGCGTTCCGGTCTTTTCGATATATCCAAATCCATTTATAAGCTTCGCCGATGGTGACAGACCATGCAGACGTTCTGCAAGAAGCATCACCCGATGTTCGTATCTGTCGTATTTGTTCTTCATAGCACGGTTTAAACGATCTGACAGATCATCCAGATAAATCTGCTGCTGTGCAAGCCTCTGCTTCGGATTCAGGATACGAAGATGCCTTTCTGCAGCCTGCAGCTTCTCCTGATATGCTGCAAGTCTCCGTTTCATCAGATAATCCATCTGTCTGCCCTGATTTGTGACCTGATGGACTGTAGACATCACATCCGGGATTGCCTGCTCACAGGCGGCTGATGGTGTCGGTGCTCGAAGATCGGCCGCATAATCTGCGATCGTATTATCAATCTCATGACCTGTACCGGAAATGATCGGCGTCGTTGCATGGTAGATTGCCCATGCAACGACCTCCTCATTAAACGCCCAGAGGTCTTCGATCGAGCCGCCGCCACGACCGATAATGATCGTATCTACGCCCATGTTATCCAACACTTCGATTCCATGCGCAATATCTTCTGCTGCCCCATCTCCCTGTACCTTTGCCGGATACAGGATAAGCTGGACATATGGATTTCTTCTCTTTGCGATGTTTCTGATATCCTGGATCGCCGCACCTGTCTGTGCTGTCACGATGCCTACCCGCTTCGGATATGCCGGTATCGGCTTCTTGATATCAAATTCAAACAGTCCCTGTTCATACAGCTTCTGTTTCAACTGTTCATACCGCTCATAGAGATTTCCAATCCCATCCAGCTTGATCTCTTTTACATATAACTGATATCTGCCATCCCGTTCGTAGATATTCACACTTCCGTGGCAGACTACCTGCTGCCCGTTTTCCAGTTTGAAATCAAGACCGGAATATGCATAACTTTTAAACATAACAGCCATGATCGAACCGGTCTCATCCTTCAATGAAAAATAGATATGCCCGGAACTGTGATATTTGCAGTTAGAGACTTCTCCCTTCACATAAATATCACCAAGCAGATAATCACTGCTGATCAGATTCTTGATATATCCATTTACCTGTCCGACGGTATAGCTTTTCTTTGCCATATTCTCACCTAATCTGCAAGCTTTGCAAGAAGTGCATTAATGAAGCTCTTTGCTTCTACATCGCAGTATGTCTTTGCAAGCTCTACTGCTTCATTGATCGCTACCTTTACAGGAATATCTTCATCAAATTTGATCTCGTATACAGCCAGTCTGAGAATCGCAAGCTCCGCTTTTCCGATTCTGCCAAGCTTCCATCCCTGTGAAATACCACTGATCGTTTCATCGATCTCTGTAATATGGGCTACGACTGCCTCTACTCGATCTATAACATAGGCTTTTTCTTCCTCTGTCATGGCTACTGCATCCATCTTGTTATCGTCTTCATCATAAAGGCTGGCATGCTCCAGTTCGAGTTCTGCTTCTTCTCTGATCTCTGAAATGTCATTGAATTCCAGACTGAATAAAATTTTAAATACGGTTTCTCTTATCTCTCGTCTTGTCATATGTTCCTCTCTAGTTTGCGTCTGCCATGCGAACGCCGGCTACACGTATATTTACCTTGGTTACATTAAGACCTGTCATAGTCTCGATCGCCTGCTTTACTTTATCCTGAACCTGTGTTGTCACAGTTGGAATGCTGTATTCATATAATACATCGATCGCAAGATCTACTTTTACTTCGCCCGGCAGTAACTCTACTTTCACGCCCTTTGCCGGATTCTTCTTGCCTAGACGGCTTGCGAGTTCATTTGATAGCGAGCCGGCAAGTCTTGATACGCCGTCTACCTCGGTTGCTGCCAGACCTGCAATGATCGCGATTACCTCGCCTGCGATCTGTACATGGCCGATGGAATTTTCTTCTTCTATATTTTCATACGTGCTTGTATTCTCTTCACTCATTCTGTATACCTCCAGACTTCCTGTATTTGTACATATTGATTCAATATTATACCGCAATTATAAAAAACATTCAACACCCGGAATTGGCGGGGATAATTCAGAATTAGCCACTGGTTTTGTGAGGTATATGCACCCGTATGTGCTGACAATGTGCACTTCATAACGGAAGCTTCGCTAATGTTGTTATAGGATACAAGCACCAGCCAGACAGATCATACCTGCATATTCATTCACCTTTGTAGAATAGCTAATTCTGAATTTGTTCATATTCTTTGAATATCTTATGACTTTATACTAATTTATAGTTTCCAGCATAGTATTTGCATTGTTAATGTTGTTTATTTATATTTTCATATAATATAAATAAAATATATACACATTACTGTGTTTACAGTTTTGACAAAAATACAATTTTTCACATAAAAAAACGAATACCTATCATAATGTGATATGTGGATCAAATCATTATAACAGGTATCCGTCTCATAATTATAATCTTTTACGATTAGTATTCTTTTATTTTACTTCGCCACTACATGTGCCTTTACGGTTGTGGATCGTGTTTTATCTGTTACTGTTACGTTTAATGTAGCAGTATATTCTACGCCATCTATAGTGGCGGTGCTTGTCCAGATATGGGTTCCGGCTGTAAGATATATTACGTTTCCATATATTGTTTTTCTCTCATTGGATCTCCATTTTGTAAAATTACGAATGTCGATTGCCGGATTGTCCGATCCGATCGTGATCTGATATACCGGAAGTACGATTTTCTGATATGGGGTAGATGCGGTTACCTTGCTGTCGCATACCCAGGTTCCTATATCTTGTGCCTCGCTTGCTACAAAGACATCATAGGTTCCGTCCGGAACAAAAATCTGAAATGATCCATCTGATTCCGGATCATTAAATTCTGACGCATCACACAACGTATCTTTTTCTTTTGCATATAAAGATATATAGTATGGTGCAGCCACATCCGCGACCGTTGATGTAATCTTGTGTCCGTCCAGATCATACACACAGCCCTTAAATGCTACACTATCCTTCACAATTATTGTAACTGATAAAATCGTTGTTATGGAAGCATCCTGAGTATCTGTTACTTTGGCTTTCAGTGTATAGGTGCCTGTTTTTTCTGTATCCAGAATGCAGTTAAGTCCAAATGCACTTTTGCTGTAACTTATTTCATTTGAACACTTAAGTATCTCATATTCCACACTTCCGTTTCCGCCATAAACTGAGGCATCCAGATCAACATGGCATGATTTCTTTGTTTCTCCTTTTTCCTGCCGCAGATAATCATATTGCACAATATCTGCTGCCATTAACCGGTTCTCATCGGCTATCTTCCATGTGATCGTATGATGGACCTTATTACCGATCTCGTCTTCTACCTCAATTTTCGTGGTATAAATTCCGCCTTTTGTAAAACTTCCTGAAAACTCCAGACAATCGGTTATACCATTAAACATATCATCGTCTTTTATTATCTTATATGTAATTCCCGGAGGAAGCTCTCCTGTTATCTTAAACGAACACAGCCCGACCAGTCCCGGTTCATAATATTTTTCATCGGAATAGTGATTGATACTATATCCAACACTTTTTATGATCTCGGACTTTGTCGTCTGCTCTCTTATGATTCCCTTATATGCAGCCTCTCCCTTATAATTCATTTTGGCAATCACAACCTGTACCATATCTCCTGTTACAAGCGCATCTAAAGTATCCAGTGTTATCTTGTATGTTATCTTATCGGAGGTCTTAACCGAATCAATATTACATTCTTTCTTATAACTGCCAAAGGAGTACTTTCTTTTATAGATTTTAAAATCCGAACTGCTTAATTCCTTGGCACCTGTTAATTCTACCTGAACCTGCATCATTCCAATCGCCTTCACACTTTTTACAGTTACAGGTGCCGGAGCCGGCTTTACCTTGTTCTTTACTGTAATCTTACAGGTGGCTTTCTTACCGGAACCATCCTTTGCGGTTGCTGTGATCGTAACGGTTCCGGCTTTCTTTGCCTTTACAACGCCTTTGCCTGATACTGTTGCAACCTTTGTGTTGGATGACTTCCATACAACTGCCTTATTGCTGGCTTTCTTCGGTGTAACCGTTGCCTTTAAGGTCTGCTTCTTACCAACTGTCATGGTTGATTTTGTCTTATTCAGCTTTACCTTGGTAACCGGTGTCCCGACGGTCACTGTGATCGTGCATTTTTTCTTTTTATTTGCCTTTGAGATCACATAAATCTTTGCTGTTCCCTTTTTCTTTGCTGTGATCTTACCCTTTGCATTTACTGTCACGATCTTTTTATTGCTTGTCTTATAAGTAACCTTCTTGGACGCCTTACCGGATACCGTTACCTTTGTTTTTAAAGTAAATGTTTTTCCTTTTTTCAGTGTCAACTGCTTTGCCGGAAGATTTGTTACAGCAACTGACTTCACCGTTCCTGCAGCAGCATAGCTCTCTCCCTGTGGAATAGTAAGGATAGATAGTACGACTGTTACAGCAAGCACCCATGCAAGGATCCGTTTGGCATAGCTCATATTATGTATTCGATTCATATCCTGTCCTCCTTACTGACGATCATATGCCTTTACTGTCAGACTCTTGCCGTTCACAGTAAATCTGGCATAACTTTTACCATCTTCCGTCTTAATATAATAAGTACCATTTGGAAGATAGAGCGTATCTCCTGATTCATATCCATACGCATTTGCACCATTCACATCTACCCAATATCCAAATGATGTGGCTGTACTCTTTTCCGGATCCGGAACGATCGTTACCGGATAGACCGGAAGTGTCACATCAAAAGTCATCGGCTCATCACCGGAATTCACCGGACATTTCTGATTGTAAAACGTATACTTTGCTGTATGACTTGCATTATAAAAGGTAATATTATAATTTCCCGGAATAATGGTATAAGACATTGTACCATCTTGTATTGAACCACTGGTAGAACTCAATTCCTGTGATGGATCATCCGAATATCCATGAAAGGAATAAGTTCCTCTTCGGATCGGATCACCATTTGCATCCCGGACAATCGCACTGATATGTGCTCCATCAATAATGGTATATGTAATTGTCGCAACCGTATATAGGGCCGGGTTATTCTTATCTGTTGCCTTAACCTGAATCTGATATTCGCCTGCATCTACATTTTCAAATGATACACTCATATAGCCTGATGTCCAGATTGTCGCCTGGAAAAGTTCATAATCACCCCCGACTAATTCATATGTATACTGCCCACTTCCACCGTATACATCATATGGCTTATGATAGACGCCATTCTCCCGTGAAAAATACTGACATGTCGTACTACGTGAATACAACTGGTTTTCATCATAGATTATCCAGATAATGGTCGTCTGATATTTATTTCCCAGTTCGTCCTCACAGGTCAACAGGCTCTGAATCTCACCTGCTTCTGTCGGTGATCCTTGGTTTCTGCCTGAACTACCTGATACGGTTTCTTATAGGTACCATATGAATACTGCTTCGCAAAGATCTCAAAGTCTGCCTTTGTGAGTACGACTGCCTTGGAAAGAGTGATTTCTATGCTCTCCACTCCAACTACCTTCATACTTTTGATCGCATAGTCCGGTGCAGCCGGAGTTGGAGCAACCGGCTTTGCTGCAGATGCTTTCTTTACTGTTACCTTGCAGGCGGCCTTCTTTCCGGAGCCATCCTTTGCTGTTGCCGTAATCGTGACGGTTCCTGCTTTCTTTGCCTTTACAACACCCTTGCTGGTTACAGTTGCAACCTTCTTATTGGATGACTTCCATACGACTGCCTTGCTGCTGGCTTTCTTCGGTGTAACCGTTGCCTTTAAGGTCTGCTTTTTGCCGACTGCCATTGTAGACTTGGTCTTATTCAGCTTTACCTTAGTAACCGGTGTACCGACGGTTACTGTGATCGTGCATTTTTTCTTTTTATTTGCCTTTGAGATCACATAGATCTTAGCGGTTCCTTTTTTTTTCGCTGTGATCTTACCCTTTGCATTTACCGTTGCAATCTTTTTATTGCTTGTCTTATAGGTAACCTTCTTTGAAGCTTTTCCTGTTACGGTTACCTTTGATTTCAAGGTAAATGTTTTTCCTTTTTTGAGTGTCAGTTGTTTTGCCGGCAGGTTGGTAACCGCTACAGATTTTACTTTACCGGTTGCCGCACTTACTTCCGTATCCGGAACCGTAAGTATGGACACTGCTACTGCTGCTGCGATCACAACTGCCAGAATGCGTTTTAACACTGACATTCTTGCGTGTTTTTTCATAAAATGTCCTCCCTTTAATTTACTGTGCCACTACATGTGCGGTCACTGTTGCAGACCGTGTAGTATTCGTAACTGATATCTTGAGTGTTGCCTGATAGGTTACCCCATTTTTCTCTGCTGTACTGGTCAGTGTATAACTTCCAACCGGAAGATACAGATACTCACCTTTTCCTCTCAAAGTACCATCTGCTTCTTCCCATTCTCCAAAAGATGAAGCACTTAATGCTGTATTATCTGATGCAACCGTGATCTGATATAACGGAAGCACGATCTGGTAATTATTGCTTGTTGATGCACTTACTGTATAATTTTCAAGATATTTTTCTACCCCTCCGGCCTTATTTACCACTCTTATGTCGTAATTGCCTTCCGGGACATCAAAATATACCGTTCCGGTACTACTATTGTACTTTCCAATCTCTTTTTTCAGATCAATGGAGTATGCCCGATCCGTCCACCTGGACTTGATATAACACAAAAAGGTATCTGAAACTGTATTCTTGATCTTATGACCATCCAGATCCACAAATGTTCCTTTCACACGAATTCCCTTTGTAATGACAAATGTCACTGTACAGTATGTAAAAATAGAGGAATCTTTCTTGTCTGTGATCTTTACTTTCATAGAATAAGTTCCCGCCTGCCTGGTATCTATCGTACCATAAGCATAAAATCCATCCGGTGTCAGTTCCATGCAGTCTGCCTTCGAAACAACTTCATATGTGTAAGTACTGCTTCCGCCTCGTGGCAGAATCTGCGCATCTTCTTTGGATGTATACGCACCATCCGGTTTACCGGCGGCTGCATCCGGATTCTTTAAATTCCCATATTGTATAATATCTTCTGCAACGATTGTCTGATCATCCCATACCTTCCAGGTGATCGTATGATGTATCTTATTTCCAAGTTCATCTACTACATCGATCTTTGTTGTATAGATCCCGCTCGCAGTAAGTACGCCTGTAAATTCAAGATAATTTGAATTACTGCCTGTCTGTACCTCTTTATAAGAAACGCCCGGCGGCAGTTCTCCAACTGTAAAAACAGCAAGTCCTGATATATCCGGTTTATAATAGGTTACATCCTTCTTTGTGTTGAATCCGTCACCCTTTGCAAATATCTTTACTTCGCTGGTCGTTATTGTACTGGCAGCTTTTCGATATACCGCTTCTTTACTGGTCTTCAATTTTGGAACAGATACCTGAACCATATTACTGTTAAAGAGCACATCCTGTCTGTTCAAATGAATCCGATATGTGATCTGATCTGTTGTTGTCACACTGTCAAGTACGCATTTTCTTACATATTTACCATATCCATTCACTTTACTGGAAACTGTAAAATCCGATGCTTTTAATGCCTGTTTGGCACTAAGTACCACCTGAATATCTGCATTTCCAAGGATCGTCAGACTCTTGATCACAGTCGGTGCTGTTGGTTCCGGATCTGCAGGTTTTACTGTCGTTTTCTTCTTTACTGTGATCTTGCAGGCTGCTTTCTTACCGGAGCCATCCTTTGCCGTCGCAGTGATCGTAACCGTTCCGGCTTTCTTTGCTTTTACAACACCTTTGCTTGTAACCGTTGCAACCTTCTTATTGGATGACTTCCATACGACTGCCCTGCTGCTTGCTTTCTTCGGTGTGACCGTTGCCTTTAAGGTCTGCTTTTTTCCGACTGTCATTGTTGATTTCGTCTTGTTCAGCTTCACCTTGGTAACCGGTGTTCCGACCGTTACCGTGATCGTGCATTTTTTCTTCTTATCTGCCTTTGAGATCACATAGATCTTTGCTGTTCCTTTTTTCTTTGCTGTGATCTTACCTTTTGCATTCACTGCCACAACCTTTTTGTTGCTTGTCTTATAAGTAACCTTCTTTGAAATTTTTCCGGTTACTGTTACCTTGGGCTTTAAAGTAAATGTTTTTCCTTTTTTCAGTGTCAGCTGCTTTGCCGGAAGATTGGATACCGCTACCTTTGTTACCTTACCCCCTGCCGCATAACTTTCTGTCTGTGGAATGGTAAGAATGGATACTGCCACCGCTGCTGCGATCACCCATACAAGTATTCTTCTTACCCGTGAATTTCTTCGTCTTTCCTTCATTTATACTCTCCTTCCATATTTCTTCAGACTCATGTAACATCCATCCCCATATCTTATTCTTTTACATAAGCATATGCTGTTTTATTGCTGCCATTCACGGTTATATCCACATAAAAGACATATTTTGTGCCATTCACCGTACCGGTACAGCTTAGATGATAAGTTCCGTTTGGAAGGTATTGTGTTGTTCCTTCATTGTAATATTTCGATCCGGCTACATCGTGCCAGGTAGCGAATTTCGTAAATCCCTGTACTTCTTCCGGCGCATTTGGGTCCATCTCAATCTTGATCTTATAAACCGGAAGTGTAACATCAAACATCATCTTCAGATCCGTATCCGTCGATGTCTGCCCTTCCTTTCTTGGTAATGCTGTCAGATTATAAATACTCTTGCTTACAGACCCGCTTCGATCGGATATCGTGATATCATATATGCCGCTTTCCAGACCTTCATTGTAAAACGTACCATCATATTTTTTGGTACTGAGATTATAGGTGCTATACCTTACTCCGCTTATCGTATTTGAATATTCCGCATATTTATTCTTATTAATTATTGAATAACGGTACTGCTCTATCGGATCTCCGTTCGCATCTCTTACAATTCCCTTGATATAATAGGAATCTACAATTGTAAAAGTAAGTGTTCCCGTTCCTGTCTTTGTACCATCCTTCTGATCTATGACACGGATACGGATCTTATATACCCCTGATGCAATCCCTTTTGCATTGATATTGATCTTATCTCCATCATCTGTAATCTTACAGTTATCCAGGATCGCACTGTCACTTTCTGCTCTTATGATCTCATATGTATAAGAACCGCTTCCTCCATATGCATACACCGGTGTAAATAAACTACTCCAATCAGTATTTATTGCCCCTTCTTCTTTATCACATACGATCAGATTGTTCTCGTCATATATGATCCAACGGATTGTCAAACGATATTTACTGCCAATCTCATCTTCGTAAACCAGAACGCTGTCATACACCCCGGCCTTTCTCGGTGATCCTGAAAATTCCATCACCCGTTTCGTTGCCTCTGTTGTGACCTCATATTGAATACCGGCAGGAAGCCCGCTGATCGAATAATTCGCATAACCTGTTCCCAGTCTCTGTCTTATATCTTTTACTGTAGCTCCTACTTTATATGATAATGTTACAGAATTTTCGACATTGTATGTATCTTCCATATACACACACTCTTTTGACAACTTTAACTTTGGTACCTCTACCTTGATATAAAGCCCTTTGCCAAATACCATATCTCCCGTGATATAGACCTTGTAAGTAATGGAATCCTTTGTCGTTACCTGACTCACTGTATATTTCTTCAGATAGTCTGCACTTTCATATCGTTTTGCCCACACATTAAAATCTGCTGCCGTAAGTACTGTTGCCTTTGTAAAGGTAACCTCCATCATATCACCCTGTACGATCTTCACACTCTTGATACCAAGCGGCGTTACTGGAACTGGATTGTCCGGTTTCGCTGCAGACGCTTTCTTCACTGTTACCTTGCAGGATGCCTTCTTACCGGAGCCATCCTTTGCTGTTGCTGTGATCGTAACGGTTCCTGCTTTCTTTGCCTTTACAACACCCTTGCTGGTTACAGTTGCAACCTTCTTATTGGATGACTTCCATACGACTGCCTTGCTGCTGGCTTTCTTCGGTGTAACCGTTGCCTTTAAGGTCTGCTTTTTGCCAATTGTCATCGTGGACTTGGTCTTGTTCAGCTTTACCTTGGTAACCGGTGTATCGACTGTCACTGTGACCGTGCATTTTTTCTTCTTATCTGCCTTTGAGATCACATAGATCTTAGCGGTTCCTTTTTTCTTCGCTGTGATCTTGCCCTTTGCATTTACCGTCGCAATCTTTTTATTGCTTGTCTTATATGTAACCTTCTTTGAAGCCTTTCCGGTTACTGTTACCTTTGATTTTAAGGTAAATGTCTTTCCTTTTTTAAGTGTCAGTTGTTTTGCCGGCAGATTTGTGACTGCCACAGATCTTACTTTACCGGTCGCCGCACTTACTTCCACATCCTGAACCGTAAGTATGGAAACCGCTACTGCTGCTGCGATCACAATTGCCAGAATACGTTTTAATACTGACATTTTCGTATGTTTTTTCATAAAATAGTCTCCCCTTTTATTTATTGAGCCACTACATGGGCGGTTACCATATTGGCCCGTGTAGTATTTGTAACTGATATCTTAAGAGTTGCCTGATAGGTTACCCCATCTTTCTCCGCGGTACCGGTCAGTGTATAATTGCCAACCGCCAGATAGAGGTATCCGCCTTTTCCCTGTACAACTCCATTCTCATCCTTCCACTCTCCCATTTCGCTAAGATCTGCAAAATCCGTATTATCCGACACGACAGTCTGCTGATATACAGGAAGAGCAAACGTAACTTCATTCGTAGCTGCACTTACAAAATAATCACTTGCATAGGCTCCTGTTCCGCCTCTTTCATCCTCAATCGAGATATCATAGACTCCTTCCGGTACATAGCTGTATATTGCCATTCCATCGCTAATCTCCCCGACCTCTCGTGCATAGCTGATCTCACTGTATGAATTATCCTTCCACTGGGATTTAAGTCTGCACAAATAAGTATCTATACCGGTATATTTGATCTTATTCCCATCCAGATCGGTAGCTGTAATCTGGAGCAGGACTCCCGGCTTTATAACAAAGGTTACTGTACAGTATGTGAAAACACTGGCATCCCTGCTGTCAGAGATCTTTATCTTCATGGTATATTCACCAGCCTGATCTGTATCAATCGAACAATACTGTACTCCGGTTGTTGACATCACCAAATCCAGACAATCTGCTTTTGACACAACTTCATATTTGTAACTGCCATTTCCACCAATAGGACTTATCTGTGCTCCATGCTTTACTGTATAAGTTCCATTTGGTTTGTTTGGAGCTGGAAAACTCAGACATCCATATTTTGTAATATCCTGTGCTATGACTGTCCTTTCATCATATACTTTCCATACCTTGATATAATGAATCTTATTTCCAAATTCATCTACGACATCAACCTTTGTCTCCCAAATTCCTGTCTCTTTCAGGGTACCATAAAACTGCAGATAACCGGATTGATCTGCGTCATCTACCACCTTGTATGAAAGACCGGTTGGAAGATTGCTTACTGTATATACTGCATAGCCCTGTACATCCGGATCATAAACTCCTGAAGTATCTGAGGAACTGGTCCCTACCACTGTTCCTTTCTTACGTCGTACTTCCGATCTTATTGTTATCTCTGTCGGCTTTGTCCGATATGTCAGTTCTTTTGTACTGTTTAATGTCGGAACAGATACCTGAACAATATCTCCATTATAAAAAATATCCTGTTTGTCCAGATAAAGCTTATATGTAATGTTATCTGTTGTTTCCAGATGATCGATCACACATTTTCTTACAAAGCTTCCGTATCCATATACCTTACTGGATACCGCGAAATCCGATGTCTGTAATACTTTTGCTTTATTTAATGTCACCTGAAGCACTGCTTTATTCACAATACTCACGTTCTGGATCACAACCGGTACTTCCGGAACAACCGGAGTCACCGCCGCTTTCTTCACAGTGATCTTACAGGCTGCTTTCTTACCGGAACCATCCTTTGCTGTCGCTGTGATCGTAACGGTTCCCGCTTTCTTTGCCTTTACGACACCTTTGCTTGTAACGGTTGCAACCTTGGTATTTGAACTTTTCCAAATGATTCCTTTATTGCTTGGTTTCTTTGGTGAAAGGGTTGTCTTTAAGGTCAGTGATTTACCAACATTTAAGTTTGCCTTTGTCTTATTTAACTTCACCTTGGTAACCGGGGTACCGACCGTAACCGTGATCGTACATTTTTTCTTCTTATCTGCTTTGGAAATAACATAGATCTTGGCGGTTCCTTTTTTCTTCGCTGTGATCTTCCCCTTGGTATTTACAGTCACGATCTTTTTATTGCTTGTTTTAAATGTGACTTTCTTTGATATCTTACCGGTCGTTGTTACCTTCGTCTTTAATGTAAAAGTTTTGCCCTTTTTCAATGTAAGCTGCTTTGCCGGCAGATTCGTAACCGCTATGGTTTTGATCTTACCACCGGCTGCATAGCTCTCTGTCTGTGGGACAGTAAGAATGGATACTGCAACTGCGATCGCTATCACCCATGCCAGAAATCTTTTCACAGACAAATTATATCGTCTTTCTTTCATCTATACTCTCCTTCTGTAGATTCCCTAATCTATTCTCATACGAACCTTATTCTTTGACATATGCATATGCGGTCGTATTACTTCCGTTCACCGTCACATCCAGATAAAAATTATAAATTTCACCACTTATACTCTTTCGACAGGTTAAATGATGAGTTCCATTTTCCAGATAAACAATTTTGCTAGATCCGTAATAACTTCCGTCTGAAACATCCTGCCAATTGCCAAAACCGGTTATATTTTTCACTGCATCCGGTACATCCGGGTCCAGCTCTATAGTAACCTTATATACGGGAAGTGTGACATCAAATGACCAGACCGGATACACATCATCTGTTCCATATGCCGCTTTCTGAGTCTTCAGATTATAAACAGTAGTACTTACTGTTCCACTATAACTGGATACCGTAACATCATAAGTACCGGCTTCCAGATCCTGCATTAAAATGGCTCCATCCTTACCAACACCATTCCATCTGCCACTTACCTCATCCGTATACTCCGCATATTCATTTTGGTTCTTCATAGTGAATTGAAAACTGGTCAGTGGATCGCCATTTGCATCTTTTACTTTTCCCTGTAAATAACCACCTTCTATAATTTTTAGTGTAAGAGTTCCTGTGCTTGTCATAGAAGTGTCTGTCTTATCTGTCGCACGGATACGAAGCTTGTAGGTTCCGACCGACAGTTTTGGGGATGATACCTGTATCCCGGCTCCACCATTGATAAGTGAAGAAACTGCTAATGCAGCGCTGTCACTGCCTTCTTGTAGAAGCTCATATGTGTAATCACTTGTAGAAGTTCCGTTTCCGCCATATACCGCAAGCTGTGGAAGCGTAGTTCCCCACGCAGTTGTCAGAACCTTTTCCGTATCCTTTACAAGCAGTTCCGTTCCATCATAAACCAGCCAGATGATAGTCATACTGAATTTGTTACCAAGTTCATCTTCATAGACTAATTTACTTGTATATTTTCCTTTCTTTGTCACATTACCGTTAAATTTAAGTGTACATGTGGCAGCAGCTGTCTTGATCTGATATCTAACCCCTGCCGGCAGTCCGCTGACAGAGCAATTGGAATAGCCCTTTCCAAGTGTCTGACTCTCATCAACAGAATCTCCAAGTTTGTATACATATGTTTCTGATTTTTCTATCGTATAAGTTTCATCCCGATAGATACATTCTCTTGACAGATTTAATTTGGGAACTACTACTTTTATATAGGAGTTTTTCTGTAACACCGAATCTCCTGTAAGCTTAATCTTATAAGTAAGCGAATCCGTTGTTGTTATCTGTCCGATCGTATACTGTTTCAGATAGTCTGCACTTTCATATTTCTTTGCCCATACCTGAAAGTCCGAAGCCGTGAGTGCGGCCTGCTTTGTTAATGTAACGGTTAACAGATCCGGCTGTGCTATATTCAGGCTCTTAACGATCAGCGGTTCTTCCGGTGTTGGCATCGGTATGATCGAAGCTGCTTTCTTCACTGTAATCTTACAGGTGGCTTTCTTACCGGAGCCATCCTTTGCTGTTGCTGTGATCGTAGCTGTTCCTGCTTTCTTTGCCTTTACAACACCCTTGCTGGTTACAGTTGCAACCTTCTTATTGGATGACTTCCATACGACTGCCTTGCTACTGGCTTTCTTCGGTGTAACCGTTGCCTTTAAGGTCTGCTTTTTGCCAATTGTCATCGTGGACTTGGTTTTGTTCAGCTTTACCTTGGTAACCGGTGTACCGACTGTCACTGTGACCGTGCATTTTTTCTTCTTATCTGCCTTTGAGATCACATAGATCTTAGCGGTTCCTTTTTTCTTCGCTGTAATCTTGCCTTTTGCATTTACCGTCGCAATCTTTTTATTGCTTGTCTTATATGTAACCTTCTTTGAAGCCTTTCCGGTTACGGTTACCTTTGATTTTAAGGTAAATGTCTTTCCTTTTTTTAGTGTCAGTTGTTTTGCCGGCAGGTTTGTGACTGCCACCGTTTTTACCTTGCCACCGGCTGCATACGATTCCTGTACCGGCACTGTCAGGATCGAGACAGCTACCGCAAATGCCAGAGCCAAGGCAAAAAACCTTTTTATCATTGTTGTTCTTCCGTTTTTCATTCATACCTCCCTGTAAAAATACCTTGTTTTTATGTTATTCTGCGTCTTTTTCTGCTATATAGACATATAGTTTCATTATATCTGACGCCCAACATAAAAACAAGGTAACGCATTCTATTTATACAAAATATCCAGTTGTTTTTGTGCAGTTTTTCCATTGTGCCTGTTGGTGGATAATACAAATCAAATTCCCTCTATAAATGACTTATTGCGGTTTCGATTCGCTGATTCTATATCTTCAGACAGGCACTATAACAAGAACCGGATCTCCCTTGTAACATGACATCCGCGAGCATTTCGACAGGAGAAGTAAATTGCCGGTAAATACGGGTGCCTGTTTGAGCCGAAGGCGAGTTGGCACAGGAGTATTTACGAATAAGGCATTTACTTCGAATCGAAAGCACAGCAAGTCATTTACAATGGGGTATCCGGTTCTTGTTATAGGGCCGTCCGCTGTGCTTTGAGTCGAAAGCGCAGCAAGTCATTTATAGAGGGCATCATATTTATGTCATAGACCCAATAGGTGTATTCCTACTTATCTTCGGCAACTGTTATTACAAGCTGGGATACATCGTAGCCGGTTTTTCTGGTTACGATGTCTTCCACCTGTGCCCGTTCGGTGTCGGACAGGTTTGCAACAGGAAGTGTAACATCGACGGTATCATCATTTACGGTTACGATGCAGTCGGTATAGCCTTTTGCTGTCAGGACGGTTTCTGCATCTGTCTCTTTCTCGATCGTATCGGTAAGTTTAACATAGCTGCTTACTGCTTCGTCTTTTGCTGCACTGTCCATCGTTTCATCGTTGATGATCGCAAGCAATGCTTCTTTGCTTCTTGCGCGGCTCTGCTCCCGGTTCAGTTTTGCAGTTGCGAGATTCGTTCTCATTGCCTGTGCACTGGTAAGAACTGCTTCTCCTATGTCTTCTTCATCACTGTTTAACTCCACATTTTCCTCTAAAGCCGCCTGTTCCAGATATGTAGGATCGATATTCTCCGATGCAGCTTCTCCGCCTGCTTCTGTATTATCCGCAGCTCCCATCACTTCTTTATCTGCCTGATCTGTAAGCTCTTTTTCTGAAGTGTCGGAAGCGTCAGCTTTCTCACTATCATAGCTGATAACTTCGGCATCCGCATTTGTCTCCTTTGCCTTTTGCCGCAACAGGTCGTCTCTTTTTCCTGCATTGAAATTCAGATAGCCTGCAACTCCGATCATAACCGACAGGGCAAGTATCACCAGACGGTTTTTCTTAAAGATCTTTTTCTTCATCCATATCCTCCATGCTTTATTCTTGTTCTAATACAACTATCTTATGCGCCGGAACATCAAATAATGCCTGCACCGCTTCGGTTATTTTTATCGCAATCGTCGGATCGGAAGCACCTGTACAACTGACCAGAACGCCTTCAATCTCCGGCTCCAGTGTTTTGCTCACATAGGGATATTCGCCGCTGTCTGCATTTGTCATAACAGAAGTCTCACTCCTGCTCTTCTGACTGCTGCCATCTGACTCACTATCGGACTTCGTCACATCTTTTTCTATAATTTTTTCACCGCCATCTTTTAATGTGATCATGACACTTACCGTTCCAACGCCCTTCACCTGAGACAATATCCCACGCAGCTTCTCCTCCTGAAATGCTATATAATCTTCATAACTGCTGTTTGCCGATGATTCTTCTCCTGAAATTCCCTGTCCATTGTCTGAGGCATACTCTCCGTTCTGTTGTTTTCCGGTCATTCCACCGGACGTTTTATCCTGCTTCGTTCCGGTTAAAGCATCAAGTCCGGAAAATCCGTTTTCCTTATCAGACGGCCAGAGAATAACCAGCAGACAAATACCTGCAAGCAAAATTCCCATGCACTTTCGAAATGCCGCATTTTTGTCTTTTTTCAGTTCCTGCAGCTTTTGTTTGATGTTATTCCATATTCCTTCCATGTTCTCTCACTCCATTATATGTAACATGTCCGCTTTTAGTACATGTTATTTTGCCTGATATCCATTTACAAATACTTTGATCCTGTCCTCACTGATCTTATACTCTTTTGCGATCTCCTGACGGAGCTTTTCTATCTCCACTGTTGTATTTGCTGCAATGCCA
The DNA here is from genome assembly GCF_037892645.1 of Coprococcus sp. HCN-4056. Taxonomy (NCBI): domain Bacteria; kingdom Bacillati; phylum Bacillota; class Clostridia; order Lachnospirales; family Lachnospiraceae; genus Coprococcus; species Coprococcus sp. HCN-4056. Next base: position 156,723 of record NZ_JBBKBL010000003.1, read on the forward strand.
GATACTCTCTCTTTTTCTGTTGTATCTGCTGCGCGATCGAATGATTTCTCTTTCTCTGCTGTTTTTTCACTTACAATATTGTCTTCAATGTCATTCTTTGTATCTAATTCTCCGGTTATAACATCAACCTCAACCGCTGTGATCGTATAGTTCTCATCAAAGGTGATCACTACCTTGCTATCCAGCTGAAACACATCACGCAAATGATCTTCAATCATCGTCTCCATGACATCTGTATAATATGTAACATCGCCATTTCCCGGTGCGCCTGCAACAGATTCATAGTAATAATCAAAGCTTAGAATATCATTTAAGCCACCCGCACTTAATACAGGTGTCAGAACAATGATCGCCAATACAAAACCAACCGCTGTCTGCATGTATTTTCTGTATTTTTCATCCGGAAGCAAGAAAAATACCAGCGAGGAGAATAATATAAAAAGGACGATATTTTTGATCCAGGCTAACAACATATAGCGCTCCTTTCCAATAATTGCCACCAAACGGCTATACATGTGTCTGAATGGACAACTTGACTTACCAATATTCCATCCAGACACATGCATAACCAGCTTTTCACCTCGCAAGCAACGTCATGAGTGTGAGGGAGATGATAAATAAAAAGGAAGCACACCAGATGCCACGCAGCATCAGTCCGATGGTCTGTGCCATAATGTTAATGCCGTCGGAAAACCGTTTATCTCCCAAGGGCTGCACAAATGCGGATACGATACGGAGAGTCAGATAGATCACTGCGATCTTGGTAACCGGCAGAAGCACCGCTAGTAGTACAACGACTGCACCTGCAATCCCGATCGCATTCTTTAATACCATCCCGGAACCGAGCAGGATATCCGAGACATTCTTAACCGTATTTCCACCCGGCAGCATCCCAAAGGCTTTTAAGACGGCATTTCTCTCCAGCTTGTCCACCGATGGAACGATCACTCCCTTTATCACATTCATTCCGGTTACGACTGCAAACATGGTTTTCAGGATCCATCCTGCAATATTCCTCAATAACGTAACTGTCCTTGAAAAATGATCCTCGGCATTTAACTTATTCACAAGCCCGACCACGCCACTGCATTTGGCAAGCGGAAATACGATCTGAACGATCACCTTCTCGCACAGAAAAATGATCAGCACCGTGATCTGATAGGTAAATTCCGCCGTACCTGCACCATTTGTATAGGAGACAGCCAACGTATAAGCAGGTATAAAGGTGATCATCAGATCCGTAAGATCCGAGACTGCCGACACCGCTATATCGGAAACGATCGCAAACATTCCAAGCAGGATGGATACCACCATCAGATAGGTGACGAAGAATCCGTTTCCACCTACCATCTTTCCAAACTTTCCGGACAGATTCGTGAACACCGAACCAAGAACGACAACGGCAAGAAGCTGAAGGAGCAGGCGGTTATTGCTTTTTATCTCTCCTGTAAGTGTCTGCTGTATGGTTTCCAGACTGTAGTCAAGAATCCCCTGAAGATCCCCATTTCGGATATAGGATACGACCTTCTGAAAGGAAAATCCTACCTGTTCTTCTGTCAGCATGTCCATCTCGTCAAAAGTGTTTTCGTCAAGTCCCAGATCTGTCTCATCCACATCCGATATATCTGTATCCACATCTGCCATTTTCATATTCGGTCTTCGATATCCAGCGAACTCTCCCGATTCGGTATTTATAAGTTCCGGGACAAACCCGGGCGATCTTCCATTACCCGATTCCTGCATAGCAAACGTTTTCTGCTTCTTCCCTGCAATTAACACTACTGCGATTATGATCAGTCCTGCCACAACGCCCGCTATAATCATTTTCGTTTTTTGTCCTCTCATAGTTCTACCCCATCAGACGAACAACCATATCGATCAAATGGAACAGGATCGGCAGACTCATCACCACCATTGTCACCCGTCCGGCAAGCTCAATATGTGAAGCGATCGCACCATAGCCTGCATCCTTACAGATATTTGTCGCAAATTCACAGATATAGGAAATGCCAAGCATCTTAAGCAGGATCGATATATACTCCATATTGATATTGATGTAACCTGTGATGCGGTCGATGGAATCCAGTACATTTCCAAGTCTTCCTATGATAAAGCTGACAATAAATAAACACGCTCCAATACTTAAGAGCGTGCTGTATTCTGCATTCATTTTCTTTAGTTTTATCGCGACCAGAACGACCAGAACCGATGCCATACATACCGTAACAAGACTCATGCCTTTTCTCCCCTATCCACCGATATTTACAAGCTTCATAATGTCATTAAAGAATTCTACGATATATGGAATGATCCACGAAAGTACAAGAATCAGTCCTGCCAGATTCAGCAGGAATGCCAGCTCGTCCTTCCCCGAATGCTTTAATATCTGATTCAACAGTGCTACAAGGATTCCTACCGCACCTATCTTCAATAATAACTGTATCGTCATAAGCTCCTGCCACCCTTACCCTATCAGTATTATCAAAAAGATCCCTCCGAGTAATCCAAGTGATCTGGATACTTTATTTATCCTGCGTGCCCTGTCCTTTTGTTCTTCATACTCTGTCTGCATGTTCTGCTCCCACAGCTTCAGATTCCTGATCTGCATATCGACATCCATATAACACAGCCATTTTCCAAGCTCTTTTACCGCACCGATCTGTGCGTCCGTCAGATAGCTGTGTTCCTCAAGACTTCCGATACTGCCTGTCCAGATCTGCTCAAAAGAAGAAGCATACTCCTCCGTCCGAAACTGCAAAGCCAGCCCGGCAAGCCAGTCTCCGATCCTTCCCCCTGCTTTATCCGATCCTTCCCGGATGATCTCTGTGATCTCCGATGCACTGTATGCCAGATGTCCATTTGCCATCCGAACAAATATCAGAAGCTCGTAGATATCTTCCACGCGCCGGTTCTGATAAACTCCTATCGTCTTTCCTATCCCATAGGAGGCTGCGACCACCAGAAGCATTCCAAGAATCTTTATATATAACATATGTACGCCTCCCTGCACTTATGACAGTTCTGCTACAGCCGCTTCATTTTCATATGCCGATGTCAGGCGTTCATCCTTTGCCATAAAGAGAACACTTCCCCGATCGTCAAATATCGTCCGGATCTCTCCTGTCCGTTTGCGATTACTGAGTACGATATACCGTTCAAATACCCTCTCATCGACCAGCTTCCGAAGTCCCGGACGATTTCTGATATCATCAATGGAATTGCCATGCACGGTTGCGATCAGCTTACAGCCGCAGTTGATCACGCTGTAGATCGCATCGATATCATCCCGGCTGCCGATCTCATCCACCGCTATGATCTGCGGTGACATCGAACGAAGCAGCATCAGCATTCCATAAGATTTTGGACAACAGTCAAGAATATCTGTCCGTATGCCGATATCATTTTGTGGTACTCCTTTATAACAGGCTCCGATCTCAGATCGTTCATCTACGACACCGATAGTATTTCCTTTGAATCCCGGAAATCCATCTGACAACATCCGGATCATATCTCTAAGAAGTGTGGTTTTGCCACATCGCGGTGGGGAAATGATCAGTGTATGAAATGTCTCATTTCCATTTATTATGTACGGAAGGACCTTCTTACAGCATCCCTTTACCTGATGTGACAAACGGATATTGATAAATGATATATGTCTGACACTTTTGATCATTCCAGATTCCAGAATGACTTTTCCTGCAAGCCCTACACGATGTCCCCCTTGGATCGTTATAAACCCCTGCCGGATCTCATCCTCATATGCATAGAGTGAATAGTTACTGATATATTCCAGCGTTTCCCTGATATCGGCAGGTGCTACCATATATGCTTTCTTACATTCTGTGGTTCGCTTTCCCTTCTCCGTCACAAAATATTCCCGATTATCATAGATCACGATCAAGGGTTCATTCATCCTAAGCCTTATCTCCTGAAGCTTGTTATAATCATATATCTCACTCGAAAATATTCTCCTTAACGCTACGGATAATATCTTCAATATCTCATTCTCTCTGCTTTTTTCCAAACTGATCCACCTCATGCATATGTCATCTGTAACCATTTTCACCTGTCAGTTCCATCATCTGCCAATACTCGAAAAGCATCTGCTTTTCTGATATGATCTGATACCTAAAGTAGGCTGTTACACACTTCTGATAGTTATAATGTATGCATGACAAATGAAAATTAGAACAAAAAAATACCACATTTCTTTCTGAATTTTTCAGAGTGAAATGTGGTATCTGCTTTTACAGATTATCGTATAAATCTTCGGTAAAAGTCAGGCTTCCCCGATATCCCGCATATGTCCGGTTAAATACCAGCCGTTCATTCATCGGGAAGGAGGTCAGTATAAACTGGCAATCCTTTGTCAATGCCACTTCGCGGTTATTGCTGCTGCCAAGGATTTATAATTATATTAAGGGCTGCTCCCGAACATTTCTTAACCGTCTCAATGCCCTGATTTTTCGTAAAAAATGTATTCACCGATAATACCTGCCGTACATCCGGTCAGAACGAAATAAGCATCTGCATCTATAATATCGATCGCACCCTGGATCGTGGTACAAAGCTTATCTGTTCCACCAAAGACAACTTCCTTTTCCAGCATATTACTGGATGGGATCGAAACACTGCTGACAAACCAGGAGGACTTATGACCGGACTGTCCCTGATCTGCTGCTGTTGTCTGCATACAGCAGCCCGGACCTGAATGGTAGACCGGACATACTTTATGAATTGCTCCAAGGACAGAATTGATACCGGCAAGCACACAACCGCCTCTTGGATTCTCTAAAACCTGTGACATCTTACACGCCCCCTTTGATATACTTGACCAAATAAAGCAGTCCGTCGTATCCCATCGTCGGACGTTTACCGTCTAAGACATGAGTTATCGGGATACCAAGCTTGGCAGCCCAATCCGGCACTCCGATAAATGCATCCGGCTTCAGCTTATTTACCAGATTTTCTTCTTGTGGTGAATGGGATAAAATACGGAATCCTCTAATGACATCAGTGCTGCCATACTGTTGATCTGTTGACCCTGCCGAGCCTGCTCTCACGCACACTGGAATATTGAACGTTTGCCATGTTTGCTACCTCTCTTTAGGTTCGTTATTTTATAATTATTAAATGACGTACTGATCTACCATCAGGTTGTTTTGCCAATCGACGAGATCGGCTAATGTGATGCCCTCTAATACATCCTGTATTGCCTGGTCAAGTTTCTCCCAGATCAGTACACTGACACACATACTTCTGTTTTCGCAATAGGCTGCGTTAGCACCTACACAGTCAGCAGGTGCCAGACTTCCTTCTACCGTTTCTAATATCTGCCTCACCGTATAATTCTCCGGTGAAGCATATAACATGTATCCTCCACGCGCTCCACGGATACTTTTTACCAGTGATGCCTTATTTAATATTGCAACGATCTGCTCCAGATATTTGTCTGAAATATGCTGTCTTCTTGCAATATCCTTTATCTTAACCGGCTCACCATTATAATAGGTGGCCAGATCCAACATCAGTTTTATCGCATATCTTCCTTTTGTTGATATCTTCATCTTGACCTCCCTGTCGTTGTTATCTGATTCAAATGATTCCATACATCTGTACATCATCTGAATCTCATCTACTTTTTCTGCAAACATGATAAATTATCATTTTGCATTATAGTATACTATTTATATAGGTTTTATCAAGTACAAATTTATTTTTTATGGCAATCCATCCGGTGTTCCACATCCACAGCCACCATGACCACCATGTCCACCACAACAGCCTGCTTCTGTATGATCACCTTTGATGTTACGCCCGGTCGCTCCTCCACATCATTGATCGTCCGCTCACAAAAACGGCATCCGATGTTTCATCCCGGACTCACCGGCATATGAATCCGCCCGGCATTATTTTTCTGTCCTCCAAAACACGGATGTGAGTTCTGAAGATCCTTATATGTATTGCTTCCCATTTACTTCACCTCGTTTATCCTGAACCATAAAAAAGACTTTGTCCAAAACAGCTGCTCTCTTTAGATCCCCAAAGAGCCTGCTGTTTCAGGCAAAGCCTTTTTCATTGTATTATATTTTCTCTTTCATCTTCTTAATGATCTCTTCATTTGCAGTACTTACTTTGCGTACTCAAAAAATCCGGAATCCGCGGATTTATTATAGATTGCATAACAGTCAAGTGTTGCTGATCCATCAGCACTTTCCTGCCACCAGGAAAGGAATGCTTCCGGCAATTCTGAGACAGGTGCATCCGGAGTGTAGAAATAGATCTCCGTTCCACTGTCCATTCCGGATGGTGCACCCGCTTTATAACGGATACCATCTTCGATTTTTTCCTCATCTTCTGCTACTTTCACGCTATCCAGAGTCATCGAATATGTATAATCGTTTACCTTCTTGATATCTTTGAATTGTCCGCTGAAATTACAAACATATACGGTCCCATTTGGGTATTCATTCTCATCTCGTTCTCCCATTTCGGAATCAGAAAATGCTCCTGTAAATGATCCATCCTGTGATAATGTTAATGTTGTACTCCATCCACCGGCTCCACTGCTAAAGATCATGTCTATCGGATATGTACCCGGCAGAGCGGATACAGCTTCTTCCTGTAATTCTGCTGTAGAAGTACCTTCCTCTGTAGCACCGGCATCTTCTTCGGAAGAAGCCGCTTCGGTGGTCTGCGTCTCAGTCTTAGCTTCTGTGCTGGCTGCCTCTGTTGTCTGCGCTTCCATCCCGACTTCTGTACTGGCTGCCTCTGTTGCCTGCGCTTCCGTCTTCTCTGTCGTTGCTTCGGTTGATACCTCGGTTGTTCCTTTGTTCTTTTCTGTTGACTCTGAGTCTGTGCCATTGCATCCTGCCAGCAAACTAACTGCAAATGTTGCCGCAAGTGCTACCGTCATAATCTTTCCCGACCTGGTTCTATTCTTTCTCATACCTTACAATCCTCCTGCATTCATCTGTAAATACGTTTCTGGAATTCTTATTGTGAATCTCATCACAATGCTTTTCTTCGGCTGTTTTTGGAATATACAAAGTATATGTCCGTTATCTGATTTTGTCAGCTTAATTATTCTTTATAGATGTTGCATTTCGTTTACGATTGTTACGGTTCTTTAACCAATCTTTGAACTCCGGCAAAGTCTTTCTTCCGGCTTCTGTAACCGGCTTCACCCATTTGCCTGATCTGGTATAGGCAAGCTCGATTGCCAGGCGCACCAGTTCATCCGTATATACAAATGAAAATACCGCGAGGAAAGGCAGATGTAAGACCATACCTGCGATCCACGTTGCCGGAACGCTGACTAAGAATAAACCGCCAATCTCCACATAGGTTCCGACTCTCGTCTCGCCTGCTGCCCGGTATCCCTCATTCATAATATAGTTACAGGTTCGAACTGCACCGAAGAACAAGTAAATGTATAACATATACATGCCATACCGAAGTGCCTGATCACCCAGTCCAAATAAGCCAAACAATGGTTCATGTAATAACGCACAGATCAACACGATTCCGAAAGTAACTGCCGGGCAGAACAATGCCGACCGCTTCATAAACCGATATGCCCCCTTATGGTCACCGGCACCGACAGACTGTCCGATCACAACGCTGGTTGCATTTGATAAGCCGCCAAAAAATGCATAGACAAAGCCCTCGCATACACGGAAAGCTGCCATGGCGGCGATCGCAGATTCATTCTGGTGTCCGATCACGATATTGATCAGCATTTGTCCAACTCCATAAAACAATTCGTTACAGAGGATTGGAAATGCATTTGCCAGATATACCCTGATAAATCCGCCATGGAATAAGAACATCTGACTCAGACGAATCCGCACCTTACATTCCGAACGCAGCAGGTAGATAAGCAGCAATATTAAATTGATGATCGCAGATGCAAGTGTTCCGACTGCCGCACCGGCAGCCCCCATTTTCGGTGCGCCGAATTTACCATATATCAACACGAAGTTCAAGCAGAAGTTCACTACCAGTCCTACGATGGAACAGATTAGTGGTGCTTTCACCCGCTCTGTGGAACGGAGCAGGAAGCTGATAAGTACAGCAAATACCTGAAGCGGATATGCCCATCCGACAATCCGCATATATGGCTTTCCGATCTGGATAAATACTTCTTTATCTGTATATACACCCAGTAAAAATTCCGGTCTGATAATACAAAGGGATGCAAATGCAAATCCTACGATTGCCATACAGATGAAAGTGATACCGAATGTACGATTAATTCCCTTTTCATCATCTGCTCCCCAGTACTGGGAGAAAAACAGGATCGATGCGCTGGCAAATCCCCAGTAGCAGCTGAAGAACAGCGAGCTGATCTGCGAACAGATACCAACTGCTGCCACGCACGACTCTCCCAGCCTTCCAATCATGATCGTATCGACCATACTGGCTGTTGTAGTTAATAAATTCTGTAATGCGATGGGAAATGCAATCGTTAACATCACATACAGAAAGGATTTTTTGTTTTTCATTTGTTTGTTGTCCTTTTCACAAGTCTTTATAAGTCACTTTCTCTTACTGTACTCTATCATTGAAGGAAAGGCAAGTATCAATCATTATGATAAGGACTATATTACCCCTTAAGCTTCAGCACATTTAATATATCCACATAGACATCCCCTGCGCCTGTGATCATCAGCAGCTGGGTCTCACACATATCTAAAAATGCATCCAGTGAATCACACACACGAAGCATCGTCCATACCTGCTGCAGACTGCGAAATGATGAATTGAAAAATACATCTCTGGTTGTATATTGCACTCCATCAAACAGCCTTGCTGTAACCATCTGGATATTTTCCGTCCGTTTATTCAATTTGTCCAGCTTCTTTTCCTGCGACGGATCAATTGCATGATAAGTAACACGCAATATGCTCTCTAAAAATGTCTCAGTCATCATCTGGTCCGTCAGGAAATCGTACTCCGGCATACAGATACTCATTGCAATAACCGGTTTCTTCCCCGGTGTATAATCCTGTATATGATTTCCCTCTTTGTCATATAAGACAAGTACGCCTTTCTCTTTTAAACGGATCTTATGCCATAAAATCTGTTCCTGTGCATACAGCATCCCCTCGCCAAGTGCTCTAAGAACATCTACATCATCTGCCTGCTCATAGCTGCCCGGAAGCGGACATTTCTTGAGTTCCACAAACATCACCCGCTCGTTTCCTTCCAAGATCATATCGCAATCCCGTTCCGGCAGATCTCCATCCCGTCTATACTCCCCTGTAACATAGGGGAAATGCTTCTCACGAAACATCCGATAAACCATTTGCTCCAGAAGTTTGCCCTGATATTTGCTGAACACCGAGCCTCGTTTCGCATATATGATCTGAAACATCACTTCATAAAACGCATACCCTTCCATTCTGCCATCCAGACAGAAATATGTATCAGTATCCAATCGGACAAGCGGCTTCTTCCAACTATTTGTCGCATCCAGATAATAAGAAAAATCAACATTTACAAGTTCCGCATCCATTGCAACATCCTGCAGGATCTGGTCTAATTTGTATGAACTGATGCCAAGCCGGTCTGCCAGCTCCTCCCTTTTAAATATCCTCGGTCCCCTTGCCTCTTCCATCACATACATGGCAAATTCCAGATAATTGCAAAACGAATAGACTCTTACCTTCTCTCTGCCTGTGCCATAGAACGGTTCCAGCATATTCTTTAAAAGAAGTCTGACATACTCCGGATGATATTGTCTTGGTATACATAACTTTTCAAAACAAAGATTTTTTGCCAGCTTATGCGGAAAATCCTCTATCTCTGCATAGACATCCTCCCATATCATATATCCCTGAAGCTGCAGGACTTCCAGATAATCCTGTGCCAGTTGGATCAACTCCTGATATCTATGCTCTCTATGTGCGTCTGTAAATATGGATTCTGATTTAAGATATTTTAAGGACAACTGCAGCAAATACTGATATGGGGTTCTTGTTCTGATCGTTTTTCTTTCGCCAAGCGATCTTTTATTCCGATAAACCAGATATCTTCCGAGCCTTTCATGATACCGGTCAGATATCTCCCGATCAAATAACTGCCGGATCACATACATTCCGCCAAGCTCTTTTACCCGTCTTCCCAGTTCAGCAACCAACCGTTGCTCAGAATCTGCATCAAACTCCGGTTCCCCATTCACAATATGAACTGAAAATCCTGCATTTATCAGATTCTTTGTTGATCCAATCAGGACTTTTGTCTCTTCTGATACCTTTGGCGCATATGGCTTATCGGCTTTTTTCGATGCCCTGTAAAGATGTCCGACAGCCTCCATGACCTGTGGCAGATCATCCATCTTAAAATAGGTTCCATTTGGCAGACACGCAAGCGCATGTCCTAAGATTTCCATCTCAAGCTGCAGATCCATATGGCTTATCGCTTCCTCAAGCTGTAACTGCACAATCACTGGACGAAAATCACTGCTCCGGAACCAGATTCCTTCATACGCCTTTTCTCTGGCTTCTTCCCGCTTGTCTATATTATTTGTTTTCCCGTCGTCGATGAATGTCGCCAGACTTTTTATAGCTGCTTCACATTCGTCTATTGACCGGTTATTATCCTGCCATGTGTGGGTGCGGAACTGGGCAGCTAATTTTAATGTGGTTTGATATAGGTTGTTGAATGTTTTGGTGTTTGGTTGCATGTTTGTCCTTTGTTTTCTACCTTTTATAAATCTTCTGCCTTATATATCGTATAACTTTCATAATAATAACTATGATCTATACGATATCCTTTCCTGTTATTTTTTTAACTTTGTTGTTGCAACATATAACAATTATAGTTCGTTTGCATATACGTCAAAAATATCCTGCTATATCTATTATAGCATAATTCCTATATTCTTCTATTTAACATTTAAATTATAAATCATGAATGCATCCACCACTCCGAATGACTGACATACCATTGAATCGTTTTCCTGATGCCATCTTCAAACTTCATCTCCGGTAACCAGCCAAGCTCCTTATATATCTTTGACGCATCAATTGCATACCGCAGATCATGCCCTTTCCGATCCGCCACATAAGTGATCAAGCTCTCCTGTTTATTCAATTCTTTGCAGATCAAACGAACAATATCAATATTCCGCAGCTCATTATGTCCACCAACATTATAAATTTCTCCCGGAGTTCCGGCATGAATAATCCGGTCAACTGCTTTACAATGATCTTCTACATATATCCAATCCCGGACGTTTATACCTTGTCCATATACCGGAAGCGGCTGATCTGCCAATGCCCGTGTTATCATCAATGGAATCAATTTCTCCGTAAACTGATATGGTCCGTAGTTATTGGAACATCTGCTGATCGTCACTGGAAGTCCATAGGTTCTGTAATAGGACATAGCAAGCAGATCCGCAGCGGCCTTTGAACTGCTATATGGTGAACTGGTACATAATGGCGTTTCTTCCGTAAATAACAGCTCTGGTCTGTCAAGCGGCAAATCTCCGTATACTTCATCCGTGCTGATCTGATGAAACCGTCCCACCTGATATTTAATACACGCATCCATCAAAACCGCTGTTCCTTTTATATTGGTATCAAGAAAAATTTCTGGAGACTCAATAGAACGATCCACATGTGACTCCGCAGCAAAATTCACAACCACATCCGGATGTTCCTCTTCAAACACCTTATAAACAGCATCCCGGTCACATATATCTGCCTTATAAAACCGGAAATTCGCCTCCTCCATAAGCGGTTGTAATGTTACAAGATTCCCCGCATAGGTAAGCTTATCCAGACAAATAAGCCTGTAGTCCGGATATTTTCTCTTCATGTAAAATATAAAATTGCTGCCTATGAATCCGGCTCCACCGGTCACTATTATTGTTCTGATTCTCATATGTCTATCCCATCATGTATATATTTTATGTATGACTTTCAGTTATTCTCAGTAAAACTTTAAAATCAACTATGTTTGTTTTCTGTTTCTGAAGCCTCACATTTATACAATGCATAAGCTCCAAGCGTGAAACCATCATCAATCTTCCCTTCATTTATCCAGGATGTCAACTCACGGTCACTGAGCTGTTCAATGGCTACTATGCCTTCATGATCCTCGACCAATTCCAATGAATCTATATCGACACTGTACACATATGCACATCCGCCAGTCAATCCGCTGTCAGCAACAATCCGTCCAAGAAATACCGGTGATTTCGTGATGACAGCATGGATTTCCTCCTGTAACTCACGAATCGCATTGTCAGCAGGAGTCTTGTCATCCTCCTCTGCAAATCCCCTTGGGAAAGCATATTGCATACGTCGAATCGCATGCCGATACTGCTTTAACAACACAAATGTTCCTTTATATCTCGCAATGATCACAACACCATTTTTACCTGTTGGTAGTACACGCTCATATGGGAAAATGCCATTTTCGCCCTCAATTGGATCTACGATCATAGTATTGTATTTGCTCTGATATACCAATCCATACTTCCGGTGAAATAATTCTTCCTGCCGGATCAATTGTGCGGTCAGATCACTATCTTCCACATTCGCAATAGGATAAATGGAAGATTCAGCAAAACACTTTTTAGGTTCTGGTTCTGATTTGCGTAATGCCCGATATTTCTTCAATTCTGCCGGACAAATATAGGAAATCGTTTTTCCTATATTATATGGTTCTGTCTGTTCCGTCTGCACCTTGTTCGAACAAGAATAGGCTGTAAATTTACGCCGGCAGATCCGCCATCCATCTACAACTGACTCTCTGATCTTTGCCAAAGCATCTGATAATGGTAAGAGCCTTGGAAATTTCAAAGAAATTATCGTTGAAAGCATCTCTGTTACAAACAACCAGACAATTGTCTCAATCACACTGAGCAGTGCTGTATTAAAGGAAATAATCCCTTCCATCATACTTTGTAATTTATTAAATACCAGCTCAATGCCACATGCCACAATAATGCAAAGCGCAGCCATTCCAAACCCATGTGCAATTTTCCCTATTATATTTCTCTTATTCTGCCTGCGTTGTTCCTCATCCTTATATTCATAACGATAAACAACCTGGTCATTCGTTTCATCTGCACGCCCAGCCTGTGAATAATCGATATATTCTACAAGACGGACTACACGGTCTAACTGCTTATATAATTGATCATCCTTGTCAGCAAACGGCTCAAACTTATTTGTCTCATCCGTTAAGAAACGATCTTTCGCTCCTGCTCCATTCCTCCAAGTTTTCGCAAATCTGCCAAAGAAATCCACACGAAAGCTTGACTTGTCCCCTGATTCCCGCCAAAGTTCATCCACATTATAATGCTTGGAAATATTGCAAATACTATTCTCACATGCATAATTATAACAAAGATCAACTATAACCTCTGCATACTGATATGAAAGTTCATCTGCAATTCTTTCAGGCGCAGTCTGCCATGCTTTTTTTATTTCACGAATATATACTGAACGATTATTATTTTTATTTTTCCAGGCTTCCAATTCTCCCAATATTCCAAGTGAACGCCGAAAGGCTTCCGCATCTACATTTATCATTTTATCATCCGGAAGGTCATAAAAAGCTAAAACAGCAGCCATGAAATTTACAAATTTCAACTCTTTATATTCCGATTCATTTCTGGGATCCAAATAAATATCAGGCAGCATACTGATTCGCAATACCGTTGACAGTAAACCTCTCAGATTCTTTAAAATTTCCTGATATTTTCCTAATTGATAATCACGATCCTTCTCGGACAGATAATCAACATGCTGTTCCTCCCCATTTATTACTTCCACAAATAAATCTTCCAGCTTATCTTTTTCCTGGTCATCCAAATTATCTTTTGTATATTCATTCAATTCTGAAAGATCAGAGTATGTCAAACAACGTTTCATCAAGGCAAGCAAACGTTTCTGGCTGTATTTAATCGGAATTGCGGAATATATAAATTCCTTATCTGCATCAACCGAATTCAACAAATACTGGGAAACGGTACGAACATCTCCAAACCGTGAAATACGGATCGCACCCATTTCAAATAACCGGATCAGTTTCTCTTCATATTTCTCATTACAAAGCAGACTGAAAAAGCCGCGTGAATCAACCAACTGGTTGTATGTCATAACGACTACATTTCCGTTTAAAACAATCTCGTCTAATAACGCATTCTGTGCAACCTCAATCTCCTCATCTGTTTTTCGAACAGAATCCAATTCAAATAAATATACATTTTTTCTTATCTGTGGTTTTCTTTTATCTTTCATAATAATGTATCCTACTCTCTCGTTCATTCTACAATAAGTGACTCAAAAAGATGTTGCATTTGCCCTATAATTCACCATATAAAAACTCTATTCATAAATTGAATCCAAAGTGAGTAATACAACATCTTCATCTGATAATGATTCAACCCAATCTGTATATCCTGCTAATGAAAATAATATATATTTCGAAACCTTATACTTAGCAGGTAAAAGTTTTCCTCTACTAACCAAGGTTTCATATATAGATTTATCAATCTTTTCATTTTTGAACTTACATTCTCCAACAAGAGCTTTTTTGTCTACCTCTGACAAAGCAACAACATCTATGTCTACAGATTGTGTTCTCATATTGCCATACTTATCCTTAATATTCTCTACTCCCCACCATGTTCCTACAGAAGTGATAAAGCAACCATATTCTCCTATAATTCCCTTCTTCAAGGTATAATATCTGCACATATCTTCAAACACTGCCCCCATAAAAGAATGTAAAATTGGTTTTACTGCTTTTTGATAATAAATCTCTCCTTGTCCTATTTCAATGACACTGGTTGCTTTTGGAATAAACTCATACCAGAACTTAAACATGTAATCTTTCAAAACATACTGCGTTTTTTTCTTATTCTTCTCCTCTGTAATACATTTTTTCTTTTCAACTAATCCAACACTGATCAACTTATCTAATGAATACAATACTGTTGGTTCTTTCTCACCAATTTTTCCTGCAATCGTATTAAGTGTATTATTACCAGAAGCAATTTGTTCAACAATATTATTCACTATTGTTATATCTGAAAATTCCTGCATCAACATATTTCTTGTTTCATCATACAGATATCCATCCTTCTTAAAAAATAATCTTACGATATTTTCATCAATACTCTTTCTTGGATCAATCATTGACAAATACTTTGCAACACCACCGGTAATACCATAACAAATTGCTTTATCCTCATTTGAATAATTTGGAACAAATTTAGCTGCATCTAAATAGTCAAATACCTCTAATTTAATTTGCGAATCTCTTCTTCCAAACAAAGGACTCTTTTCGCTAAGTACCTTCTTTTCCATAAAACTGAGTGCTGAACCACATAAAATAATTTTTAAATTTTTATTTTTCCAAACAGTATCTATATATTTCTGCAATACAGATAAAAGTGCATCGTCTTTTTCTGCCCAATACGGCAATTCATCTATTACAAGAATCAACTTATCATTGCCCATATTTTTATCAATAAAATCAAATACCGCCTCTATCGTATTAAAACTAACGTCTTCCACACCAGGCATAAATAAATCCAAAACCTGTTTTGAAAATAATTCCAGGTTCCTATTTTTGCCAACCTTGGTCGCAGTATAAAATATAGTTTTCTTATCTTTGATGAATTCTGCAATAAGTGTAGACTTTCCAATACGTCTACGACCATATATAACTGTCATGCCAATTCCATCTTTGTCATAAAATTCTTTCAAAGATGCCAATTCTCTTTCTCTTCCAATAAACATATAACGATCTCCCTCTGATATGCATTTAATTCAAAGCATTTTTAATAAAATCAATTTGAATAAAATATAGCATATGATATATTATATAGCAACGGTTTTTATATATTCAAAAAAGGCAAAAACGACCCCGTTCTAATCTTGTCAGGACTAACGGCGGTCGTTTTTGTTTGTGTCATTATGTTCTTCATCTTCTTTCCTGCGTAAAAATCTTTCGATCTTCTCAACAGTTTTTCCAACTGCAATTCCGGCTATAAAAATAGTAAAAAAAAATCCTACTAAGCTTATGTACTCCATCATCATAACTGCACCACCCTCCTTTCCCATACGGAGGGCTTTTGTAACAGTCCCTCCTTTTCGCAAGAGGGCCAGCCGCCTACCATCTCAATAGGTTACAACAGACTTTCATCCACCTTAGCCTAAGGATAGCACCCATAAATATTGCAGAACAAATGTTCTTTCTGTGCAAGTATATTCTAAAATAGATCTTTGAATCGTAGAGACAAACTCTAACCAGAAATACCCCCCGTGTTTACATAGTCGTATATCTCCCCCTTCTTATAAAGAATCTATTCCATTCCACTTTATTAAGGAGTGGAAAGCATCTATTCCGTTATAACAACACTATATCATCCAAAATCTCTTTTATCATATTTATATAATTTTTCAATATAAATACAGTCAGGAAATTCCGTATTTTTAACTCAAAAGCTTTGTTTACATCTGTATCATAATACTATAACTTTGAATAAACTATTTCTATGAATGATCAATATCATAAGTTATAATCATTTTTTCTATTTCTTTATTCAGTTCATATAACCATTTAGCATTTCGAAATTCCTCTTCTGACATCTCTAAACTTATATCATATTTATTTATATACCTTGTATAATATTGTCTCCATCCTTTTAATATATTGGCTCTATTTTCATCATTTTTCAATTTACTTTCTAAATCAATTTCTTGATTGGTCAGCATCTTTTTTCTATACATTCCCTTTTTCCCAGATTCTATCAGTCCCTTCTTATTTTTTAGATAATTTAGCACAACATATATAAAATTATCGTTCTCTAATAAACTGGAGTCTATTTCATAAATTTTTGCTTTTATTTCCTTAATAGAATGTAAATTATTATCACTCAATAATTCAAGTATTATATCCTGTGTTGTTGCCATTTTATTCATAATTTTTTTCTCCTATATATACAATGTAATTTATAATTAATATTTGCTTTATTTTCTAAATATTAGTCTACTTCTTAATTAAATCATTTAAATCAATATTTAAGATTAAACAAACCTTACAAACTGTACTAATTTTAGAATCTGATGCTCCCGTTTCCAACCTTTGAATCTGACTTCGTGAAATATTCGCGAGCTCGCTCAGCTTATCCTGCGACATATTTAATTCAATCCTTTTGTTTTTTATCATTTCATAATCAATATTTAAATTATCTTCTATCATGGTCACATCTCCTTTTTAATTTTTAAATATTATATCAAAAGATAAAAAGTATGTCAGTATCTTATACGATACATTAAAAGGTTTGTATAAATTAAAAAAGTTTTTCAAATCTAAATTAATGTATTCTTATCTTCCTTTGCCTTACTTTCTATATCAAACTAAGTAATGATTTTTGATATGTTGCCCTCAACAGGGCAAATAAAAAAGCCAGAACTGCCTCCCCTTATCAATTCAAGGTTCCGCTATTCCAGCTTAATCTTGTTTATCTTCTATTAACCACCAATCAAACTATATAACATCCAATTAACTTTATATGGATTATTGATATGCCTTTTCATTTGTTTACTATTCGCTTTCTCCTTACCAAAAACATATTTATATCTATAATACTTATAATTATATCTTCTGTTTAGGTATAAACTCAATCTTGAGAGTCATCCCCATACCCTCTGCTAATCTTTTTAATAAATTAACAGAAGGATTTCTCGTTCCATTCTCAAGCTTACTGATATCTGCCTGATTAATGCCTGTACGCTCTGCAAGTTCTTTCTGCGTCATATTCTGTGAAGTTCTCGCATCTACGATAGCTCTTATAACATCCATCTCTGGCTGAATAGCTTCATATTCTTTTCTAAATTCTTCATCCTGCAATTGTTTAGAAAGCATATCATCAAATGATCTCATTTTTCATCATCCTTTCTATAAAATCTTTTCTTCTCTCTTTTGCAAGCTGTATTTCTTCTTTTGGAGTTTTCTGTGTTTTCTTCACAAATCCATTTGTCATTATAATTTTCCCCTCATAAAAGAAAAAATATAAAATTCTGATAATATCATTGCCAAATTGACAACGTAATTCAAATATACCATCGTCCAAATGCTTGCTATATGGTTCCCTAAGCATATTTCCCTTTTCTTGTAAAATTTCCATTAATCCATACAATTTAGCTCGCATCTTTGGATTAATAGAATCGAGAAACTCCTCTACCGGAACTTCCCCATTTTCTTTTTCATATGCAATCAATTTAAATCCCCTCATATAATCTCCTTTGTAATCATTGTATGGCATATATGCCATAATGTCAACCATTCCTTTATAACAACATCCAATATTATACTATCATAAATGATATTAACATTTAGCGGATCTATTTTTAGATCCGCCTGCATTACTATTCCGTTCCATCACATACCTGTATCTCAATATGTTTCCCCAGTGCCCATGCATATTTCTGTAAAACAACAAATGTTGGAACCCTTGCTCCGCTTTCAAATCTGGCTATATTAGACGCCATCATTCCTGTCAAATCCGCCATATCGCATTGTGTTAAGCCTTGTCTATGCCGTTCTTCTACCAGTACTTTAACAATATCGGACGTCTGGCTCTGTACCTCCTGCTGAATTCCATTCGCATAAGCCGTCAGCCTCTTAACTCTTTCTTCTCGCTGTTTCTCATACTCTATTCTATTATCCTCTATGAACATGAAATAATCCTCCATGAAAATTCTATCTTAATGGTTAATCAAAATTATATCATCAATGATAGTGTTTTACAAGTCTAAAGCAATTTGCATAAATCACATTCATGAAGTCCAGCATCTAATAATTATTTTATCTGTCATAATAAAATAATTCATTCCCCATTAGTCAAAGCAAAGAAACTAAAGAGAATCATTTTTACTTTCGTTGTGAATATTAATATCAAATAATTTTTTATATTCTTGATACTTTTCTTCTCTCACTTTCGTCTCATATCTGTTAGCAAACTTTTCTAATATATTCATTATAACTTTTTTCTTTGACATTAATAAATCAAATAAAGAATATGCTGAGACCGCCGCCAAAAATGCATTAGGAATCCATAACCAATCCGCCCCTTGAAATACCGTTGTATATATTGTAAGAAAAATAAAAATAACTATTGCAAAACCTATAAAAATATTGACTATCATCTTTGCTTTTTTTAATATTTTGTCTCGTTCCTGCTTCGCTATTTCATCAATTTGTTTTCTTATTTTTTCCTGATGTTCCTTTTTACTCTTTTTTTCTTCGTCTTTATATTGACTAAACTCTCTTTTTACTCTACTTGTTTCTTCCTGCGACTCTATTATATTCTGCTGTAACTTTTCTGTTTTGCGAGCATATTTTATATCTTTTTCTTCTAACTCTTGATTTAATTTGCTAATTTGTATACCATAAGCACTGTCTTTATCTTCCAATTCTTTCTTGTGCTTGTCTGTTTCTTCTTTAATTAGTTGCTCTTCGTACTTCTTTTGCGCTTCTTGTACGGTCAACTCACTTATATTATCTACCTCCCCATAAGAATTTTGCCATATTTCATTTTTAAAGCATCTACTTGCCCTCAATACTACAACTTGCTCTGGAGTTATCTGTCCTTGTGATTTCATTTTTTCAAAAATATCTTCTACCTTAGCCATAATCTCAGGTATTGGCTGCATTGCAACATATGCATTTTTTAATAATTGTGTCTCTGATATATTTTCTATCTCTCCACTTTTAACCCAAGTAATAGCAGATAAATTACTATCTGATATAACAATTGGAAACATCTTTTTATTAACATTATCTCTATAGTATATGTTAAATGCATATAAAAAATCCGTATTATTGGTCACAAATAAAAAACGACTTGATTCAACAGTATCACAACTTATCCCTGCTCTTAACCTATGAACTGCCAATGCTGAATTAACATCATTTTCCAGATTATCGTCCAAATAATGTTTAGTATTATCCTTAATATATTGCTTAATTTCTTCTTCGCCTAATATTTTGCTTTCATCGACGGTTTCATCTGATTTCTGCTCGTATAATGGCATAGGATATTCTTCAATTTTAAATTTATTCTCCAGTTTAGTACTTAACAAGCTTATTTCTCTCTCGACATCTAAGGCTTTGTAACCTTTATCATCCAATCCTTCCAAAGTTCTGGATTTGCTTGATTTCTTACTTCCGTCTAAACTATGCTTGTAAGCAGTAAGTATGCTTATAATCTCATCTTTTATATGCGGAAAATAACATATTTTTCCATTCTGTCGTACAATCGCCTTATGTAACGCTAATGCACTATCTTCCCTTTCCTTTCCACTATATCCTAATAAATCTAGCAATAATGGTGTGTCATAAATAAAAATGGTATCTTTATATGTAGCGGAAGCAATATTACCATCTGTAGGTTGAATATATATAGCTAATCTTAAAAAATAGCCTTTTACAAGATCAATAATTTTCTGATATATTGCATTATCCCTATCTTTATTTTCAAAAATAAACTGTGCTATATAATAGTCTATCTCGTATTCCTTAGGCGAAATATGTACATCAGCTAAGCTTTCAATTCCTACCTGTAAACCATATCTTGAAAAAAACTGATGTAACATATTTACTGCATCATTTGGATTTAACTTATGCCCTCTAACTTTACAATGCATATTCAAATATTCTGATAGCTCTTTCCCCAAATCGTCTATTGATTGTTCACATTTTTGACTCCGAAGCGACATATTTTCAACTTCTGAATCCAGGTTTTCTGTCAGATAATATTTTAACTTTTTTCTACTTATCTTGGATGATCTTTCCAACCCTCTCTTTATAATTTCCTCTGGCATATCAGGATATGCAAAATTCTTTTGAACATAATCCAAAACCTTCTTTGTATCTATTTGTTCTCCAGGTGCTGTCAACGTCCCTGTTGCATATAATATAAATGGTGATATCAAATCTACCATATCTTTCTTTCGACTCGCCCACATTGATTCTAACATAACAGCACTTATCATTGCTTGATTATTATTCATAAAGTCCTCTTTTTCTTATATTAATTTATATATTTTCTCTTGATGGATTTTAATTAGATTTGTCCCTTAAAAAGCATAAAGAAATCCCCCCTCTATTCGATTATTTATATTTTACATATTACCCCTATTTATACGCAAAGTCAACATCATTCGACATGTTAACTGCACTCACATTCATACCAAATAAAATTTGGAACAACTTTTCTCTGCAAACTCCTTATGTGTTACAAATAACACATCTTATTATTACCAAGAACGTCTATATTCTTGATACAAAAACTCACTTTAACCTACAAACTATCACTCACAAACCTGTATTTGAATATTAACATTTCGTTTATGAGACTAGTGCTATGAAATGATAAGGGCAATATAACAAAAATACTAATTAATTGATACGCCCCACGGAATCTGATCTTTTCCTTTTCCATCCGGTTTGTTTTTCCATGATGTAAACAGAAATTTATCGAAGGCAGCATATTTGGTTTCCACATAAGGATACTGTCTATCATAATTTCCTATATTCGTAATAAATTCCGTTGATGCGCAACGCAATTCATAATCTCTATATGTAAGTGATGCACACAATTGCTTGTACAAAGCATAGTTAAATGCGTCATCCATTTTCATATGCTTAATAAGCTCTGAGTAATCACCCTTATAATCTACAAAAAGTGCAAGATTAATTGCGCATTGCGCAAATGTCTCATCATAAACTCTTTTAGAATAATATGCTACTCCATCATATCCCAATCTTTTACATGCCATCATTATCGATTGTGAAATAATATACTCTGACTTAAATGTTCTTCCCGTTTCTTTAATTCTGTATGAAGTAGCGATTGTGAGCATATATAGTTTCAACCAACAATGAACTCTACTTTCTTCAAAATTGTTCAAAGCATGAAAATTTCTTATAGAAACCGCTAGATTAAAAACTTTTTGCGTTCCATCCAGAAGAACTGGCGACACATTAAAATCATTTTCAGGTGGAAAACCCATTTCTATCCAGCATCCATATGAAGAATTTGCCAAATATAAACTAGGATTTCCCGGAATACTAAAACGATAATTGCCCGACTTTGCTCTTAATTTTAATGGTAAATGTAGCATATCTTTTGCTAAATAAGCATTAGAAGGATTTCCCGTTCGACCTCTAAAAAACTGTATCTCTGTTCCCGAAATACCAGGGAAAGCACAGCTCTCATTCAATGAACTAACTGCAAATGAATTTTCACCTATATCCTTGATAAGATTTCTTATGATCGTATTACATTTTTCAATATCTGCTTGATAATAATACTTTAATGCCTCCAATATCTTATTTTTGAACTTTTTAAGTATCTTAAGACTCTCCCTATCAGCTTCTGCATCTCCTGCTTGTTTAAGCACAATCTCATATTTCTTTTTCAGATCATCAAGATAATCTGAATCCTTTTCCAACACAAACGGTGCATACAAATCCTTACAAATAAATCCATTGTTCATCCATGTTAAGTCCATATACTATCCTCCTCTTAATAATTTTTGTTCATGAGTTCTTGCATAGCCCCGATGTTATACACTTTTATGGTTACAACAGTATTTTCAGCATCAACAAATGTATTATATCTATTTCTATTCTTTTGCTAATATGTATTGCAAAATTCTCACAACAGAAATAAACATTGATTCAAACTAAAATCTGTCTGACAATATTAATTTAATATAATGAAATAATATCATTACTCCTGCCCAATATATACAGATAAATATTGTAAATGCCCCATATATCGATACCCTAATAAAAAAGCTAGCCCAGCCTCCCCTCTCCACTCCAAGTTTCCGCCGTTCCAGCTCAATCTCATTTATCTCTATTAACCACCAATCTATATATACCTCTGCATATGCTCACAATCATGATAGCACTCACATACCCCAGCGCATCCAACGCCAGATCAAAGGAATCAAAATGTCTTCCGGCAATGAATATCCTAACTGACTGATCGCACAATGATATACAAATACAAGTTAATACTGCCAACACCAACATAGTCCATATATTCTCCGTTGCAAATTTATAAAAAATACTAACACACATACCAATGATCAGGAATTCAAATACATGCGCCCACTGACGTACTGACCAATCAACAAATACGCCGACCCAATTAAGGAAATTTTCCACAAAAGGCAAATGTCCTACTCTTTCCGAAAGGGCAACCGTATCATCCGGTGTCTGGAATGTCAGGTAGAACAATATACATAAAGTAATCAGAACAAATGCAAGTGAAATGACCAATGATATTCTATTATCTACTATCCTCTTCCGCACATATTCTCCCTTCTTTCTTTTACAACACACTTATCTCATAATATAAACCATCTATCCTGCCGGCTCAACACTCCGCAATTCTTATGGTCTTGTCATTACCGGAACATGCGACAAATTCAAGCTCGATTGATTTATCTTCCTGCAGCTGTGCATTCTTCCAATCAACAATCGCCTTGTCAGGATCCTTGAGCTTTGCATTTTGAAGATTCACCCTTATAGGAATCTGTTTCAGTTCCACGTTCTGGATTGTCAGATCTACGAGAACACGATATTGAATATCTATCCCCGCCTTTCGAAATTCATCTTCTGAAGCTGCCTGATTCTGAAATCTGGCTGTCATCTTAAAGGATTCCCATGTGCAATTCTCCGGTATTCCTCGAATACTGTTTGCCAAGAAATGGATAGCTGCCAGATCTTCCTTTTTTAATGGTTCACTAACAGAAAATGTCACACCATACTGTGCTTCTACCAACATAACCGCTTTGATCATATCTAATTCATTTTGCAGATCCTTCATACTGCAGCCGGATATCGAATGTTCAAGTACCGATGACATCAGCTCCTGATTATCCTTCTTTACCCGAATAGACATGGTAGCTCCACGAACAGCCGCCATCTCAAATTCAAGAAATTTCCTACATTCTCTCCACGTCTGACAATTGATCTTATACGAAAAATTCATCTCTCCTGTGTCAGGGTGAAATATTATTTCAGACAAGAAGCCCTCATGTATCTGTTCTGTTACAAGATGTAAAATATGTGCAGCCGGATCTACCGGCTGTATCTGGTATGACAACTGATATGTATCATTCCATCCGGAAACGCCAAGTTCACATTCAATCGGCTTTGGTAATGGTTCCGGAACAATCTCAAAATGAGCTTCGCTCATTTCTTTCTGAAAACCTTCTTGAAAAGGATCCGGATCATCCCCTAACATCTTTGTAATGACTGCTTTATCAATGGGAATCGGGGTCTGTGATATATAAGATTGTCTCTTATAATCATCCAATGAAATTCCTTCCGGAACAGTAATCGTAAACTGACCTTTTACGGACTCCGGATACCTCTCTTTTGCTTCCGGTATCAACGCTTTACTATACAGATAATTTTCACCTTCACACTCCTGTATACCAACTCCGTAATATGGATACAGTGCATGACTCTTCTCCAAAGATCCATTCATATTCCTCATAAACTTCTGAAGCGCGGCCGGATCTCCTTTCAATTCACAAATTACATCTGCCGGATCCTGAAGCACAGTATAGTGAACTGAATTATCTATAATCGTACTTCCCTGCACGATATCTCCATGCATCTCTCCTATACGAATTTGGTTCTTCGTCTTTTGTTTATCGTTCCACATCCTGCCAGATATCCCCCTTTACCTTTTGTACCATAATTGTGTTCTTCTCTGTACTATTTGTCTGTTTCTCATTCTTTTGTTTGTCCGCACCATTTCTTACATTCTGACAAATATTTCCCTGCACCCGGTCAGCCTGAATCTTATTACTCTTGTGACGTTCATATCGTCTGCCACCAATAAATGTACATATCAATCCCGGAACCAGGCTGATCAGAAATGCCTCTAATGCTTTATTCGGATCAAAGAAATTTGAAAACTGCTCATATAAAAAATGAAATATATCCTTCATGATTTCCCCCATATCTACTTTACATTTATACAGCTATGTTTTACAGAATTTTCTATATCTGCACATCCGCAAAAAATTTGTCCATTGGATGAGTATCCTATGTACAAATATCACTAGACTCATACGCATATAGGTAGAAAAACATTGCCAGAAATGACAGCAGGAGTGAAAACCCAAACGGCTCGTACAAAGCAGTCAGGATGTTTGTGAGGATTTTGGTTAATACCTTTATTGCTTCCATTACAGATCACTGAATAGATCAGCCTTGTACACACCGTTCTCCAGCATCTTCTTAAAGCTGTCCTTTACTGCTGCGACATCTTCATGGTAGGTCATACCATACCATGTATCGTTGGTTTTCAGAACTTTCACTGACATCTTTCCTTGCTCCAGCAGTTCGCCGATGAAGATAGGGATCAGATACTCTGCTTTCAGCGGATTGCCCGGTACTTCTTTCTCAAAGAACTCTTTGAAACCTTTCTCCAGCACGTCCAAGAAATCAGAAGTCAAGCCCCACATATTCATGGATACCAAAGAATTTACATCAACAACCACGCCATCTGCCTCTGCTCCATCTGCAGTCTTGGCGATATTCTTTGTCTCAACAACCTCGGTCAAGTTTCCATTCTCATCCATCTTGCAGATGCCACGGGTCACGCCACCATTATCGGACAGAGTATTCTTCAGCACGAAGCCAGCCATACAGGACTTTCCGCCATTCACCAGATACTCATAGACAGCCTTAAAGCCCTCCTTGCCGTAGTAATCGTCTGCATTGATCACAATGAACGGTGTATCAAGAACTTTCTTTGCTGCAAGCACAGCTTGACCAGTTTCCCACGGCTTTGTACGGTCTTCCGGCAGAGTGCCAGGGATATCATTAATATCCTGGAATGCATAATCCACTGTTACGTTATGAGAAGAGCAAATGGAGGCAATGCGATCACCGATAACCTCTTTGAACTCCTTCTCGATATCCTTACGAATGATAAACACCACATGATTGAAACCAGCTTCAATTGCATCATGGATTGAGTAGCCCATGATGATATGGTTTGCATCATCGACCGGCTCCAACTATTTTATTCCTGTCCCAAATCGGCTGCCGATTCCGGCCGCCATAATAAGTAATGCTGTGTTTATTTTTCTATCCTCTTATTGTGCTTTTGCTGCTTTTATCGGACATACCTTAATGCATTGATAGCAACGCACACACTTACTTTCATCAATCTGAGGATACTCAAATCCTTCTTCATCCTCTACCATAGAGATAGCTTCTTTCGAACAGATTGCATAACAGGCAGTACATCCACAGCATTCTTCTTTTCTTTTATATAATACTGGTGCTTCCTTCATCTTTCTTCTCCTGACAATCAAACACGAAATACAAAGAGTAGTCCATATTCTTCATTGTGTTTATACTCTCTGCCCCCCCCCGATTACTCGGAGCATGGATTTAATTATATTTTTTACTTTGGTTTTAAGCGGGACTTTTATCGGCGCAGCATACTTCTTTTCGAGCTCTTCAAATTTCATACTTTGCATATCATCAAAAAAAGTATTTCTCTGAATTGGCCTAGCACATGACTTGTATTCTGCCGGATTACTCCGCACGCCATCTTCATATGAAACTTCTTTCAACTGGAAATCGGTAGCAATTTTCTCAAATATTTTTCTTCCAGCATCTGTCCGAATCAAGATAAGAGACGTTCCATTTCCATCATTCATTTCAGGAGCCACATCATTGATTCCCCAAAAATCGGCAATCGTCATGTCTGCTTTCTTTACATTTTTTGCTGTACATTCATAACATGATGGTCTAAGACAATAGTCGCGTAAAAACATTGTCATATACGGATCTTTATCTTTTGAGACGTAGATTTTCTTCTGGTTCCCCTGTGGTATTCCATCCAAAACTTCTTTCATGCCAAAATCTGTCCAACTGTCATCTTTGCACCGAAAATTAATGCCTCTCAGTTTTCCGCCTAGCTTTTGTTCCTGATGCTCAGCATACTTTCTCCACAACGCTGGAGAAGGGGCTCCATGACAAATCACGTCTACACATAGCAGATTACTATATTCTTTTCCCAAAAAAGCTTTGAGTCCATTTACTTGGCATCCTGTACCACTAAACAGAACCAGCTTATCTGCCAATAAATCTTCCTTGACCTGTTTATATGTATTTCCAACTTTAGCCTGTAAATATTTTGAGCCTCGAAGTTTAGCAAGTTCCAAACTATCTGATACTCGTGTAAACTCTGCTGAATAGCAATCTTCTGACATTTTTACGCCATATACGATGCCCTGCTGTTTAAGCACATACCCTGCCAAAGAAGAAAAGACCGCTCCGGAAGAGCTACTCATACGCATATCTTGATTCTTACTGTACCCTGCATATACTTTCATCGGTTCCACGTACAAACTCCTTTCCTTTTTAGCATTCTGTCATCCCTAATTTAGAAAAAAGACCCTTTAGTTTTCCCTTAGTCATTTTGTTTATCAAAGTAAGAGAATCCTTGAATTCCATTTTCTTTTTATAAGCAGCCAAATAAATAACATTCGGAATCAAAACGCACACAATACCTCGAACGATAAGTGTCGTGAGCAATCCAAAGTTGATTTTTGCACAAATAGCATAAGTTACAACGCAACTGATAAGGATGATGATGCAATAGTATAAAAGTTTTTTCAAATAATCCAGAAGGTACTTTCTTTCAAAAATCACAGTAAATAGATTGTGCAAAAGCCATGGCATTCCAACGCAAATAATAGCAACAACAGTCGAAATCAAAATGCCATAAATGCCAATAAACTGAACAAGGATTAGGTTTAGAATCAAATTTGTTAATGCCGCAACCAATGGTCGGAAACGGTCTTCATGCCACATTCCGGATGCGTCTTTATACATATTAAAAAGAGAATTCATCTGCCTTACAAAGAAATACACTACAAAACAAATAACTGCTGAGAAAGAAAGCATCAGATTCTTACCAACCCACAGTTCCATAAAAGGCTGATACAGGCAAAGTAGACACACCGAACAGAATCCAGCCCCCCAGCAGATAATAAAGGTGAACTTATTAAAATCCCTGTAGTTTTTCTCCTTTGTTTCCACAACAATGCTATTTCCTATTCCCGCTGTACAGGCAAAGAAAACAACTGTAATCAAACTAGTAATAGCGTTGAGAATATAAAAATAATTCTGATATACCGCTAATGCAGTAAGTCCCAAAAAGGAAGAAATCACGATCGTATCCGCAGAATCATATATAATACTACCAATCTTTGAAGTAAAGAGGTCTTTGATTCTTCCATTAATAGCTTTCTTTTCTTCCGTTGCAACCTGACCGGCTGGTTTGAATTGTGGATATAACTTATCCGCGCAAATTGCGGTTGTTATATTGGTTAGAGCCTGGATCGCCAGTAAAACTACTACATACAAATAATAGTTTTTAAATGCCCATAACACAAGTAGCTGCAATGCATATTGAACCGTACTTGTAACAAGCGTCACTTTGCTTACAACATCCACTCTCTGATGTGCCTGCAAAATACTGTTTTTATAAGCAAATAACCAATAGGAAAGTACGGTTGCACCCAAATTCAGGAGATAGAGCACATATATGTTTATCCCCTGTGGGACATCCCCGGAAATCAGTTTAGGAATAAATGGAGTAAGAGCCAGCCCCACTGCAGCAATAATAAATCCAATTATTCTATAATAGGTTCTATATAACTTCATCAATGCGCATATAGCTGTATTGTTGTCTTCCGCAATCGGCTTATACATACTATAAATCATTGCTGATCCAACACCCAGTTCTGCTAGATTAAGAACCTGCAGAACAGAAGCAAATAAAGAATTCAGTCCCAAGTACTGAACTCCCATAAGGTAAATCATAGCTGTGCGCATTAAAAATGGCACAAGTATCTGATACACCTTTAGTATAACTCCAAATATAATATTTCTAGTTGCATTCTTTGTTCTCTCTATCTTTGCCACAACTGAACCTCTTATTCTTGTCTATTCAGTGCTTCCCTTAAAAAGTTCACTGAATCTTTCTTCCTTTTTTCAAGTATCTCATTTACTTTTGAGGAATCACAATCCATCTGAATTTTTGAAAGTTGCTCCATACAACTCACCCTATGTTTTTCTAATTCAAATGTCTCAAGTAATGTATCCAGCCTTGAAGACATTTTACCATAACCATCTTCATACGGTCTCTCAAACACAATAAACGGCTTATGGAAAAGTATTGAAAATACTGTGCCGTGAAAAGAATCTGTGAATACGGCCTCACTATAATATAATAGTGAAACAAATTCTGCCGGACCGATTTTTCTTTTTTGATCTTGGGGAAGCTGCGCAATATCGATCAAATCCGCCTTCATTTCTATTGATTTTTGAGTAATATACGCATCATATTCTGCCGTGCGAATCCCAAGAAAATATGCTACAACATATCGTCCTTTTATCCTCAGCTTACTTTGATTAACAATTTTCTTCCAATCTTCTTCATTTAAAAGCATTGTAGGGTCTAATACCACTTTTGGTCTAGCGCATCCCAAGTTTTCAATAATATCAGCTGCCGTTTTCTCTCGAACCGATACATTTTTAAACGATGAAATATACTTTCGATACCTATTCATCTCATTAATGGGCAATTCATCTAAGCCAATACTAGCAGCATAAGCAAATTTTTTTTCGTTTGCTGTAAAAGTAAGAAATTCTCTATCAGAATTGCACTCAAATAACGGATTCCAGATTTGATCACTTCCAGCAATAAAATAATTATAATGTTCGCTGATATTAGAACTCTCTATCGTGTACTTACTCCATTTTATATTTTGATCAAATATTCCCCAACAAACATCTGAATACTTTTTTATAAAACCAGACGCAACAGTCTTTATCCAAAGTTTTATCTTTCCTTTTATATCGTACTTTATTCTAATCGGTATCGTTTCAACATGGGCATCAAGTTTCTTTAAAGTTTCTTGTAATGCATAATTCTGCAATCTATTTCCATAGTTATTACTGATAATCGTTACTATTGCAACGTTTTCTTTTAATTTCTTTTCCATTTTTTCAAAAAACCAAACCTTATAATATTTATCTTATCTTTTATTGAACACTTTTCATTTAGCAAAACACTGCATCCATATTTACGGCAATTTTGCGTTATTGCGCTAGTTATTGCTTGAAACTGTTTTTCTGTAACATTCTCCACCTTCGAAGCACCAGCTTTTTCAATTGAACGACCTGCATAAACAGACTGTAATACCAATTCTTTTTGCGCCAATGGAATTACCGCGTGTAGGTTTGTGTCCTTTAGTAAATTCAATATTTTTGCTCTAGCCAAAACATTAGTTAACTTTTTCCATGAAAAATCACCAGCGGACAAGCTGCCTTCTTGATAAATATAGTTGTATAAAGCTTTCCTAATATACACAATTTTCTTGCAATGTAATAGATACTCAACAACGAACTCCATATCCTCACAATAATATACTTGCTCGTCAAAGCGAATATTATATTTCCTAATTATTCTTAAATCAAACATCTTGTTCCACAAAAAGCCGCCAACTGTACCATCTGTTAAACAGTGTTGAATGGCTTCTATTTGATTCCAAGCCTCAATATCGCCATCAACTGATGCTACTTTATTGGTAGCTCCATTGTCAAACGAACAAACTGATAGTTGGCATTTCATTTCATGCATGAAACGACTCAATGTACTTATCATTGTTTTTTCCATTGTATCATCTGCATCACAAAACACTACATATTTTCCTTTTGCACGATCCAAACCATATTGTCTGGCCGCCGATGGTCCACTGTTTTTTATAGAGTATACTGCCAATCCTGTGATTCTTTTTTGTAAATTTTCACATATTTCTTTTGAGCTATCTGTAGAGCCGTCATTTACCAATATAATTTCTATAGATGTATACTCTTGTTGTTGTAGAGAATCAACCGTTTTCTCTATCGTATTTTCCGCATTATAAACCGGAACAATCACCGATATTAAATCATCCATTTTCTGCCACCTCTTTTCTATTTTCAATTATCAAAAGCGACAATAAGAAATAGAAATAAAAACCAAAAGTAATTTCAATGACTCCAGCAAAAATAAATGCTATTATATAATAAATTACAGGTCTTATGTCATAGCCATTTTTTTTGATTGCAGATTTAATGGATGATATTGTCATCATAATAAACGCAACCGCTCCAATAACGCCAAATTGAACAATTATATGAAGCAAAGCGTTTTGTGCATTTCCTGCAATCACTTTTGCCACAATATTTGAATTGTATCCATATCCAAGCCACATCTTTTGGCTTATTATATTCGGCAAATAAGTATAAATCTTTGCTCTGCTCTCAATAGTTCCAACTTCACCAACATCATGTAAGAATGTGCTTACTGTTTGTGATGAAATTATATCATCAAATTTCAAGATAATTGCTGTTGTAAAAATTATTAGTGCAAATATAATGAACTTGATATGCTTTAATATGAAGTTCTTTTTGCTTACGCAAAAATGCAATATGCTAATGACCAGCAACATAATAACTGCTGTCGAGCATTTCATTATTAATACTGTTATCAGAGAAAAAAGCCAGCAAAGCCCCCATAACAAACGCGTTTTTTTATTTGGGTTTCTCATTCGCTTCAAATCAAACAAGCAGGTCAGAATAATATAAAAATATGATGCATTAAATTTATTTCCAATAAAATACGGATTATACTCTCCAGCGTCAATTCCCACTTGTGTATAAACCGACACCGTTAAAAAGGCAAGCCAAATCAACGAATAAAATGTAAGCCATTTTATTAGTTCTTTTTCCTTTTTTATTGAAACTAGCACATCCGGTATTAAAAAAATATTCAAAACAAATAGTCCAGGTATAATAATATTTAGTATATTATTTACAGATGTATGCGGATAATTAAAATAAGAACTCAGTACTATAACGGCTATATACATCAAATGCCATACATATTTTTTGCATTTAATTATATTTATATTTGTTAATATATAAGCCGTCCCTAAGCAGACCGCTATAGTCCTTGAATTTGCTGCCATTGCAGTTCCCCATATATATATAGGAAACAAAGAATAAAACAATGTACCCACAGCTAAAAATGGAAGTATATTGCTTTTTTTTATTTCAATCTTCATCTTCATGCTTTCCTTTTTTACATAACGGTAATTAACTTGTCCCTCATGTCACTTTATAGTTCATCAAATATAAACATTTTACAAATAACAGAATACATTATTTTTTCTATTTGCCCCATATCGTGTGCAATAAATATATTAATGCTGTTTATACTCGCTCTATTGTCTTCCATTGATTAATCTTTCGTCTTATGCCTTTCATTCTTCTAAACTCGCGAAAGCAAAGTAGCCTGCATAAACACGTCACTTTTTTTAGCTTATTATCTGCCAAAAATCGTTTTCTATCTATGTCTGCTATGTTTTTATATGTTTCTTGGATTTTTTTGTATTTCGAGCTTGACAAATATGACTGATATTCATCTATTTGGGTTTCTCTTCCACCCCTATAATTTTCTGCTAGCAATTGTGTTATGGCATATTGCTTTCCGCTTTTCTCATGAGAAATACTTTTAGGATTATCTCTATATCGGAAGAGGACTTCAGGTACATTTCCAATTTTATACCCAGCCAATGACGTTCTTATAAGAAAATCATAATCTTCGCATGCATCAAAATTCCTATATCCTCCAAGCTCATCAAATACTTTCTTTCGCACTAGCCATGCTGGATGTGCTGAACAACTCTCATATTGAAGAATTTTAGCACATACCTCACTAGTTTTTGCCACTTCAGCTATGCGTAAAACTCTCTCCTCATAAAAGACTTCATAGAAGCATCCTACAAGATCATATTTTTCTTTGTTCATATACTCAATCTGACGAGTTAATCTTTCCGGCAACGATATATCATCAGCGTCCATTCTTGCCACATAACTACCATTGCATAATGATAACGCTTTATTTAAGCTTTCTACTAATCCAATATTGGAATCATTAACTACAACTTTAACTCTATCATCCTTATCTTTGTAGTTATTCAGTAAAGAAATCAACTCTTTATACGTAGGAGCATCTACAACAATTATAAATTCCAAATTTTTATATGTTTGGTTTAAAATTGACTCTATTGCCCTTCGTATCCATTCAATGGGTTCCTTATATGTACTCATTATAACGCTAATTTTATCCACGTATCATTTCTCCTCTTCTATCCCACACCATTTCAAAAAGCTATCAATATCTGAAAATTGAGGTTTAGATTCCTTATAATACATTTTGCATGTTTCTTCTACTGATGTATCTTTCATCAGCATTTCTAATGACTCCGGTATCTTATTTCTATCTGTAAATATCATTTGATACTCTCTTAATACTTTTTCATCTGGTTTTTTATGGAACTTCTCATAATAGGCTATCGCAACACTTTTAGCGGCTTTCAATTCGTCTCCTTTTCTCTTTTTATAAAGCGATTCTATCGTACAAATTTTAAGTGCCGGAACTCCTGCATAAACGCTATTACTATCACAGTCTTTTGTCACAACAGCTCCCGCCCCGATAATTACATTATTTCCTATCGTTACACCTTTCAAGATTATAGCATTTCTCCCAATAAAAATATTAGAACCAAGAGTCGTTTTCTCAACGCTTCCAACTATATCGCCTTCGACGCATGCTAAAACTGACAAACTGTAATCATGTGTCAAAATTGTTGTTCCAGCTGTAATTCTGACATAATCTCCGATTTCAAGCATTCCAGGATTTTGAGTATCAATATGTGTAGATCTCGGATCATAAACTGTGCACCCTTTACCAATTGTTACACCTTGTCTACGCAACCAATTAATATAATTTTCCGAAGAACTTTTTTCTCTATAAATAGCTTTCTTCAATAATTGTTTTAACAGCATGTATTCCATCTCCATTTAAAGAATACACCTGGATTTTTGTCATAGAATTCCAAAGCAAAATGTTGCTACTATACTTCTTTTGCTGGCACGCCTACAAGACAGGCTCCTTTTTTAAGCAGCTTTTAACCACAACAGCTCCTGCACCAATTTCAACATTATTTCCAATGTGGGGTGCCTTCAACGATACTCCATCATTACCAATGCAATTATTTCCGTGTAATTTGCATCCACATCCTACTACAGCATCACTATTAATGATGATTGAGCCATGATGGTAAATAATTGTTCTCGCTCCAAGAGTATTCGGATTAATATAGAATCCAAGTGTGTTTTCTAATTTATTTTTTCTTCTCGAATATATGAACTCCATCACTTTATTGAATACATGAAGTCCCCCCCCCCGCAGATTTTTTGCGATAATATTCTTCATATCTCAGTAATCTCATATACTTGTTAATTACATAGAAATGACTATTAGTTAAAATCATTTTAATATGTGTTTTTTTTGAATAAGAATTATAAAAAGCCACATCCTTTTCTATGATACTTTTCAATTCATTCCTTGTCATTTAATTTTCTCCTCACGAGATCTCGTTCATTTTTTAAGATTCTTTTTCAAGATCTGCCTAATATCATTTAATAGCAATGCTACTCCATAGTGACCTTTCTGCACTGCCACCTGAAAGATTCTTTGCTGTAAAGGCAAAGTATCAACAGGATACCCTTTCCAGCACTCTTGAATCACCTTGGATTTGGCATATGCATCAACAAAAGTCTTTTTTTCTTTGAGTGAAATCGATGAATCAGCAACCTGTCCAACGTACAACCTACAAATATTCATCGATGCCCTCTTTACACGCATAAGACAATCCGGATCATTTTCCTGTTCTGCTATTTCTTTTAAGGCCACTAAGTAGTCTTCATATTTTTTCAATTTGCTTTTCGAAAAACTTCGCATTATAGATGCTTGGTTTTCATTTCGATAGCAATAATCTGTATCACCTGTAAATGTAATTTTCCTAGCAAATTTGTACGCCGAAATGTTAAATATAACATCCTCCGAAATAATATTTTGAAAATTCAAGTGATAATTGTCAATCAATGTCTTTTTATATATTGCGATCCAAACAGACATTGGAAAAGCTTCTGTTTCCTTATCATTGATGCTACGACCATATAAATTTTTCCGTATTTCATCGATTTCGGATCGTTTTGTTACCGTACTACCTGCTAATGGATGTCGTTTTGTTCTTATTACCTTTCCATATCTCCAATCACAATGTCCACTAACAGCAATATCTGCATCATTTTGTTTTGCCGCATTATAAAGCATTTCAAACATACAAGCATTTGTCCAATCATCCGAATCTACAAATCCTATATATTCGCCTTTTGCGGCTGCCATTCCTGTATTTCGTGCAGGACCAAGTCCGCTGTTTTTCTGATGGATCACTTTAATGCGATTATCCTTTGTCGCATATTCTTCTGCAATTTCTCCACATCTATCCGGTGATCCATCATCAACTAAAATAATCTCAATATCGTGTAATGATTGCACTAACAAACTATCGACGCATTTATTTAAAAATTGCTCCACTCCATACATGGGCACAACAATACTAACCTTTGGAATCATCTATCTCTCTCCAGTTTTCTAATCTATCTTCTCTATAATTTTCAGTTCAAACTATCAAACACACTCCATTAGCAAAGTTCTCCACCTAGCATTTTTCCCCAATATGTACTTTTATCGTCTATAACTTTCTGAAAGTTTATCTTCCACGTCAACTTAAACAACATTGTATTTTCTTTAAGCTTTTCCCAATCTTCAGAATTGTAAACTGTCCCCAGTATTATCAAAAGTTCGTCACAATTTTTATTGTTTGGAATAATTTCATTAAATGCCTGATTTACATAAGCATTTTGCTTTCTTGCAAGAACAATCAAGTAATCCAGAAACAAATAATCTATCATATAATCATATTGCTTCCAGTAATCCAAAAGATATTCCCGCAGAATGGCAAAAACCTTCCGGTATTCAGATGTACATCCGAATGAGTAATTTGCAAACTCTCCACAAGAAACAGAAACATGGCGGTAATCCGGGCGCTTAATAGACCATATTGGTGATTTAAAGCACGGCTCCAAATTCCCTGTGCAAAAGAATGTAGAATCCAACCAAACTCCACCATACCGTGCTAAAAGAGAAATTCTCAACAAATCCGAAAGATGAGTTTTGGTGATAATTCCTCTCGCGTATTTTTCTTCAATCCACGCCGGAAAGCTGATAAATTCCTTATAGTTTTCATCGGTAATCATGATGACTTTATGGTTCCCGGCGTGTTTTTGAATAGATGCCACGCATCTTTTTACAATTTCAGGTGCATTTCCCAGTCCTTGCCACCAGCAAATCCATATGCAATCCTTATAGTTCTCATCCTGTTTTGGAATGTCGAGTGTTCCAATGCGTTCGGCCGTCATCTCTGTAAACACCTTTGCAAAATAAGCATTCATAGCCTCATGCTTTTGCATCAGGTGCTTTTTTATCCTAGGATATTCTATATGTCCATTATGAACCATAATCTGAATATCCACCTTACCTCTAAAAGTTGCAAATGCCCCCTTAATTCCCACGACTTTTGCAACCTCTATCGTTGATTCAAACTCTTCTTTTATACGATGTGATATTCTTTTTAGATTCATATGATTAGCCGACATAATCCAATTTATCCTTTCTATTTTTTATCGCATTTTTCAATGCCACCCTCAATTTTCTCGGAATCGCATTATAAACTCTGTGCATAATAATTTGCTTCTTGTATTTTTTACGAAACCATTTTTCCACACCGTCATATCCGAATTTTTTATAGATTTCCATAACAGTCTTCCGACGTTCAGATTTAGCCGATGGATGATCAAGCTGCCCATTTTTCTTTGCAATCTTCATGAACGAGCTTTCATATAAATACATCCTATCTGACAGCTTTTCACACAATTCAGCAGCTTTTTGAGTATTTACCAGAATGCAGGAGATTCCCTTTTTTTCATCAAACTCGCTCTGTTTTAACAACTCAGGGTGCTCTCGTTCAATTCCCCAGAAATCCCCAATCGTCATATCAGATACGCGCTCTTTACGTGCATACGGGCATGCATAACAATTTTCTCTGTAGACATCACCATCTAAGAACAATGTGTTATATGATGTTAGTCTTGCCGGGATATAAGTACTTTTTTCTTTGCCCGATAAATATCTCAGGTCCAGTCTTGCGTTCATTCCCCAGCCACGTTTTTTATCACGGAAAGAATAACCAGTCGGGACTCCACCTCGTTTTTTTCCTTCTATACTGAGATAATCATCAAAAAATTTTAAATTTGGAACACCATGGCATATCACATCAATTGTCCAAAGATTGGCATATTCTTTTTTCAGATATCCATACAGCCCCGCAATTTGACACGGTGTCCCTGAAAAAAGAACCTTTTTCCCTGCATCCAAATTTTGTTTTGCCTTCTTATATGTTTGCTCGACAGCGCTTTGGACATACTTTGATCCTTGAAGTCGCCATAATTGACTTGCATCATCAATCCCAACCAAGTGAGCTATTGGATGCCCTCCTTCAAAGTCAAGTGCAGCACCGTATACTACGCTTTCGTTTTTCAAGAAGTATGCTGCGACCGCAGAAAAGGCACCGCCAGAAGCTGATTTTTCAAGCTGCTGCTGCGTTTTATTTACTGCCGCATAAGCACGAATCGGTTCATGCAATGAAATGCCATTTTGATACGAGCACACTTTTTTGCATGCCCCACATGAAACGCAACGACTCGAATCGACAACTGGATAGGCATATCCCCATTTATCCGGTTTCATTGTAATTGCCCCTTTGGGACATATATTTGCGCACGCACCACAGCCGCAACACGATTTTTTATTTTCAAAAAGTTCTATTCCCATAATTCCATCCAGCCTGTATATTTTTTATCTTAGTTACCTACTGAATCGCTCTTCTAAGAAACTCTTTGCTCTTATTTCTTCGCTCTTCAAATTTTTTTTCTACCGTAATATAGTCTATCTCATTAGCAAGTGTTTTAATAATTTCAGACGCTTTTCCTTCGCAGCGCCTATCCGTCAAACCGAATTCTTCAAGAAGCGATGATACTTTTCGTATTCTGCTCGGATTCGTCAAATAACAAGCGAACTGACGATGATTCAACATAGAGAACACGGCTCCATGAAAAGTTCCGGTTACTACACAAGCAGCGTTTCGGAACATCCAGACCCATTGGAAAGGTGTGAGATTTACGGTTATATCCGAATACCGTTTATCACATTCACCTGCTCCATACACAGCCATTCCATTTTGATGAGCATAGTCAATAAGTCTCTGCTTTTCTGCCTCAGGCAAACCATCACAATAATAAAACAGCATATACGGTTGTGACACGCTCGAAACTATCTCATCTGGAATATGTACAAGAAATGTTGGGTCTGTAACTCGCTCAATTCCTTCGTTGCGAATTTCTTCTGCTAATTGCTCTGTTAGTTGATCTCTTGCGGAAACTGCTTTAAACTGTAAGATTCCCTCTTTTACATATTCTGGAACATTTAATTCATGCGTTTGCCCCACACTTGGTGCATAGGCAACCAATTTCTCGTTATTTAATCCAATGCCGAACTTAACCCTTGCATTGCCCTTGGTTTCTCGATAATTCCACACCTCGTCACTGCCAACTACAACGTAGTCTAGTCCGAGCTTTTCGATATCTTTTGCCTTATAACATATAGGCGTGAGATTCATATATTTCTTTCGAGCTTTTGCAAATGTTATAGGTAGCCTGATTTTCTGTACCCAATCGGCTAACGACTCTTTATTTTTATAAAATCGGAACCATCCACCAGCATTGATGATAAAATGCTTCAGATTTACATAATCTATGATTTGTACTTCATCATTCGGAAACAATTCTGCAATTGCTTCCCGTAATGCCCATGCCTGTAAAAATGCGCCGTAATTATTGATGTATTGATGTGTTAAAATTCCTATTTTCATTCCACTTCTCCAGCCAACTGTAAATACTGCTCCTGCAATTTTTTAGCCTCAATTTCAATGTTGTAGTGATGTTCCGTTATCAACTTTGTGTTATCGTTACGTTCATTCTGCTGTAAGGCATTACATATTTCAGTTGCCCAAATCGAAATTTCTGCTGTAAGCGGGATAAATTTTGCACGATCTGACAAACCAACCTCACGTGTTACAGCAGAAGAAAAAATGCATGGCAAGTCTGCCGCCTGAGCCTCAACGCCAACAACAGGGAGTCCCTCCCATACCGATGGCAGTATAAAGCAGTCAAATGCCTGATACCACTCATTTGCATTGCCTACATTTCCAACAAATGTCACTCGATCTTTTATTCCAAGATTACTTGCTTTTTCTTTCATGGCATCCATCAGCTCACCGTCACCCAGCAGCACAAGATGTGCTAACGAATCCCTTTTGGAAACCTCAGCAAAAACATCCAGTAAGAATGTGTGATTCTTCTGAGACATAAAGCGTCCGACGTGACCAATGATATGTTTATTTTCCAAATGATTGTCATGTCGGATTCTATTTCTTATCGTTGGGTCGAAAACAAACCGGCTCACCTCGATTGCATTTGGAATCAATTCATAATCGTTTCTTTCTACAATCTTTTCTCCGAAATAGCATCTGGCTGCTTCGATTCCGCAAGAAAAGTGCTGATTCATATTGGACGGCAGCAACGCTTTGCAAACAAGTTTGATTGGCAATTTCCAGTCTTTTGTAATGCTTGCGCCATGTGCGTGAAAAATACGCACTGGGATGTGATTAACTTTTGCAGCATGAAGTGCATATACTCCAAGAGCTCCGTTGTGCGCTTCTACAATTTTGTATTCCGGATGCTCTTCAAAAATCTTCTTCATACATTTTAGATACGAAGAATACTTCGCCGGATTCAAGCCAGGTGTATGATAGATGTTGCCGCCCATTTCCTTTATTTCGGCATCATATGCACCAGGTTTTTTCTTATTGCATAAAAAGTCAAATTGTATTTTTGATCTGTCAATATGGCGATAATAATTCATCAGCATTGTTTCGATGCCGGCACGATCCATATTGCTGACAGAATGAAGGATTCTTATCATTTTTCCTCTCCTATATATTCTTTTGCTTGCAATACAGAACTCCGCATTGCCACGTCTACTACACATTTTATCTGCCAACTTAAATTGCGAATTTGTGACGTTAATACTTGAATATGTTATTTCTATAATCTTGGCGTATCAAATTCTTTGCATTCAACTATTCACTAATATAAAAAATCGGGTTTTACCCCTGAATCAATGCGTTTTCTCATAACGCAGGTATCGTTGTTTTTTCTCCGTGTTCCTCGCTCTGTTTCCCATCCTGCGTTCGTATGATATAGTCATAGTCGTTTCCGAATCTTAATGATTACCGAGGTGCTATATCATAATGCAGGGTGTGATACTTAAAAAGGCTGATGATAACATCATCTGCTCTATACGAAAGTAGGTAGTGATACTGAAAAGAGGTATGCTCGTCTCGCAAAGCCTTTGTTTTTAGCGTATTATCGCTATTTTTCCGCCATTTTCACTATGTACATCTCACTACCTGTGTTTGGTTAGAGAAGATTATTAATCATCAATATACGCATAATTATTACCTTCTATATAGTTGCAATGTTTTATCTACTATCTCATTCCAATCATATTTCTTACATATATAATCGGCTGCCTGCTTCTTATAATTGTCAACCAACTTACTATCATCACATAATTTCTGTAATTTATCCTGCAAGTCTTTCACATCTGATTTTTTAAATGCAACCGCTTTATTTCCAACAACTTCTGTACATTCCTTTATATCCGAAGTAAGACAACAGTTACCATAACTCATTGCTTCTAACAGACTAAGCGGCATACCCTCAAGATCACTTGGAAGTACATATACATAGGCATTACTATACAATTCCTGTAATAGCTGTCCCTGAACAAATCCGGTAAATACAATTCTATCATCCTGTCCAGCCATCTGTTTTAACTTGTCCATATATTCATCTGTATCAGAAGATCCACCGGCTATCAGAAGTCTCTTGTCTGTATCTATATTCTTAAATGCCTCTATCAGATAATGCTCACCCTTTTCTGGTACAATCCTGCCCAGATACAATATATAAGAACCTTTTTTCAAACCAAACTTTTTCTCTATTAGATCAGCTTCTATCTTATCTGGTCTGGTAACACCATTGGGTATATATCTTGTCTTTCTTCCATATGTATCTTTAAAATACTTTTTGACTTCACTGCTAAGCACAATAATTTCATCTGCATATTTGACTGCCATTTTCTCTCCAAAATGAATATATTTGGAGCCAAATCCTGCCTTCCATTTTTCTCTCTGCCAGTCTAATCCATGAACCGTTACTATAACCTTTTTTCTAAATATCTTTGGTATAAAACAAAAAGCTGCTGGGCCTTCTGCATGTATATGCACGACATCATATCCTCCAAATGCACTGCAAAGTGCTGCAAAAAATGACGACGATACTGCCGCAAGTCCTTTCTTTTCTATAGTAGGAACAGATTTGATTCTAACATTCTTATATTCTTTTTTCTCTTTTGTATCATACTCAGAACCACTCACATGATGTCCACGTCTGTTATAGCAAGTCACATCATGCCCTGCCATAGCCATACGAGTGCTAAGTTCTTCTACAACTATCTCAACCCCACCTTCTCTTGATGGAATTCTTTTTTGTCCGAACATCGCTATCTTCATCTGTTCTTATTCTCCACATATGTATTTATCTTCCATATTATATCCAATCAGAATCACATCGACCCTTCGCCCTTCAACACAACACCCACTGTCTTGAACAGTATCTTGATATCGTTTACAAGACTCCATTCATCGATATACTTACGGTCTAATCTTACAACCTCATCGAAATCCGTGATATTACTTCTTCCGCTGACTTGCCAGAGTCCTGTGATACCCGGTTTGATCGCCATACGTCCTCTATGATGGGCGGAATACTTCTCCCATTCGTCCTCTGTTGGCGGTCTGGTTCCGATCAGACTCATATCACCCTTTAACACATTGAAGAACTGCGGGAATTCATCGAGTGACCAGTCACGGATCCGGTTTCCGATGCCCTTCTTGATCGTACCATCCGGCAGCTTCTTGCAGCCAATGATTCGCGGATCATATTCCATCTTGAACATCATGCCATCCTTAACCTGATTCTGCTCCATCAGCTCTGCTTTTCGTGCTTCAGC
Source organism: Coprococcus sp. HCN-4056 (assembly GCF_037892645.1). Classification (NCBI taxonomy): domain Bacteria; kingdom Bacillati; phylum Bacillota; class Clostridia; order Lachnospirales; family Lachnospiraceae; genus Coprococcus; species Coprococcus sp. HCN-4056. The sequence continues at coordinate 199,030 of NZ_JBBKBL010000003.1, forward strand.
ATCCATATACATACTTCGGAATTTATAGATCTTGAACTTCTTGCCATTCTTACCGATACGGTACTGGGAGAAGAAGATCGGTCCCGGTGATGCGATATAGATACATGGTGCAAGAATGATCGTAAGGATACCTGTAAAGATACATCCTACGATTCCGCCTAAGATGTCTATTGCACGCTTCACAAATGCCTGGTAGGTTGTTATATATGTAGTACTAACGGTCAATACATGATGACCAAGCTGTTTATCGAATACATACTGATAATCGGAGAGCTCTGCCGGAACACGGACACGTACATGAACCGTAATCCCCATATCTGCGAGTTGTCCCAGAAGATTTTCAGGGATATGCCTCTCAAATGGTATATTCACATAGACCTCATCTACCCAGCCATGCATGATCTGCTCCAGAACTTCATCTGTATATGCATATATACCAAGCTCCAGATCCGTATATTCTGTATTATAGCTTTCTGCCTCATCCTCAGTTGCATCTAATAATACTATACCTGCAACCCGATACAGATTATAGTATTCTGTATCCATTTCTGCAAGCAACGCATCCAGATATTCTTTGACTGTCACGATCACAATAGATTTCTTTGCCACACGATGTCTTCGTATATATTCCTTCCAGAGAAGTGTGACCACATAACCTATGACCAGATAAATCATGCCAAACAAAGCCATAACCTTTCTGGAATAGGCCGCACCCATTTTCATCATGAACAGAACGAATACTGCCAGAAGTACAACCAGTACAGACTGCTTCACGGATGCGATTGCTTCACGGAAATGTCCACGTTTCAATACGCCTTTATATATATGACATACTATGGTAACCAATAATTGAAATAATGTCAGAAGTACGGCTATTGTCCGATATAACTTACTATGATACGGATTCTCTGTTCCCATCCGTATAAAATACGCCATACAATAAGATGCATGCAGTGCTACCAGATTCAGCACTGTAAAATCCAGATGTTTTAACCAGCCCTGCGGCCCTTTTCTATACATTCTATTCCCTCATTTCCCTCATAAATGTGTTCATCATGTATCTTTATCAGGTCAAATTATATAAATATAGTTGTTAATGGTTTAGAAATTCTTAACGCTTCTTAACCACTAACAACTATAATTCAATTCCTATTAAAAGTCAATTTTCTAAGCTTAAGTTGAATGTAGAAATTTCTGAAAATAATACTGTTATTTTAGGCAATTTTTCCAAAGTATTCGACGCAGTTCTACAACTTATATCCATTCTTCTTTAACAGCTCTCTCGCCGTCTCCGGTGAATCCACGCCCTCTGCATTCTTGATCGGTGCAAATTCATACTCTCTGATAACTTCAAATGGTAAGCAGTCATTCATAAACTGAAGCATATCAAGTGCAAGGGTTTCAAACTTATAACCATTCGGCTCCGTTGGTTTCACCAGTTCCTGATTCTCATTCATATAAGGTATCGCCTTTTTTGCCATATGAAGCGGCATTTTCTGATTCAAAAGCTGTTTTAACTGATTAACCGGGAAGATATAATTTAAGATCACTCCATAATTATAAGCATACTCGCCCATAACCGTTTTCTTATACCGCATCTCATCTGACAATTCATAATATTCTACTATGTAAGGCTTATTGTCTTTCTTACACAGCACGCCTACCCGTTCATATGGATCTGCTTTCTTTACGACTTTTGCCGCCGACTGGTAATCTTCCATCATCATCGAACCAAGGAATACCGGATCTGCAATCTTCTGTAACACATTGTCCACGGCAAATACATTGATGTACCGAATGCCCTCTTTATCAAGCTGTTCTACCAGTCCTGCCCGTTTCATGGATGAGAACCAGCCACCATTTCCATTTGGTGACAGGCAGATCTTTGATGGTGCTTCCATCAATATCTTTCCATTAAAATCAACGGATGGTACAAGCTCCTGTTTGAAGAAATGCAGATACTCCTCCTTATATCCAAAATTCTTATGCTCTACAAAGAAGGATGTCGTTGCTTCGTAGTTCTTATCACTGGTCATGATATAGAGATGGATCCATCGTCCAAGTGTCCTCACAACAGTCAGGATCGTTTTCACCTGACATTCGAATATATAGAGGTCCCTTGTCTGCCCAAGATTATAGGTTCCTTTCGGTCCGTCAAACCCCAGTCTGGTGCCCTGACCTCCGGCAAGCATAACAAGAGCGAGCTGTCCTTTCTGGATCGCCGTTTCACCAAGCACCTTATAGGCAAATTCATATTCCTTGATCGTGTCAAGTGTCAATGCCTCTGTTGGTGTGATCGTTTCTTCCTTACCGGCTGATTCTTTCTCTTTTAATACATCAAATATAGAGAAGTCGATCTCTTCAATCTGGGAAAGCAGGCTCTGCTTCTCTTCATCGTTTAATTCATCATAATAGGCAAGCACATGCTCCTGCCCGTACTTTTTTAGCACTTCTAAAGCGTTTTCATATGTCATATAATTTTCCCTCATTTCACACTATCTATAATTTTTAACTCGTTTCTTCACCGCAACCGTCTCACCAAACACTTTGAATACATCCTTTAACCCGATCCTTCTTCCGCCCTTGCTGTCATCCCGGCTGTAGTTCAGCTCGATCGGAGCTTCGCAGATCTTTCTGCCATCTTTTGCTGCCATGGCAAGGATCTCAATATCAAATGCATATCCTTCTGCCTGCATCCGGCTGACGATCGGTTTGATCACTTCTTTTTTGAATAACTTAATACCGGTCTGTGTATCGTGGGTGTTCAGATGGAACATCATCTTTAACATCAGATAATATCCATAGCTCATGATCTTACGCAGCATCGGATAATGGAGCTTCGACTCCGGATGCAGCTTGGAACCGATCACGATATCGGCATCCTGCTCCTTCATATCCTTTAAGAATCGTTTCAGCAGGATCGGTGGCAGTTCCAGATCGGAATCCAGAAATGCGATGTATCGTCCCTCTGCTGCTGCGATCCCTGTCCGGATGGCATGTCCTTTTCCACCATTCGGCTGATATGAGATTCCTCTGATATGAGTATCCTGCATTTCTGCCCGGCGGATGCACTCTGCGGTGTTATCTGCACTTCCGTCGTCAACTGCTATGATCTCATACCGTTTGACGAAACCGGACAACACCCTGCTGGTTTCAAGCAGATTATCTGTTATATGTGCTCCTTCATTATAGGCGGGCATGACGACAGATAGTGTCACATCCCCTTCCTTATTTGTTTCCATGGTCAACGTTCTCCTGTCTGACAGTCTTATTCTTCTATGTTCGCCTGTTTTACGATACCGTAGACTGCCTCTCTGACGATTTCCGACATGGATACGCCCTTCTGCTTTGCATATCTTGAAAGCAGTTCATGTGTATCTGTGTCGATCCTAAGTCTTAGAATTGTGTCTTTCCGTTTATCGGTCGGTCTTCCCGGACCTCTCTTGATTTCCTCTGCCATCTCCCTGCTCCGTTTCTTTTTATTTAAAGAAAATATTTCTTTACTCCATGTATCGCATATCCTGCAAAATATCCAAGTGACCTCACTGTTCCAAATCCCATCTTCCGGTATACCTGATATGTCATCTTTGCAGAATGTAATTTGGAACCTGATTTACTGTTCTTCACCATCCGGTAAAGCAATAACGGTTCATTGATGCCTGCTGCCTTCCCGTATTTCTTAAGGATTTGCAGCCAGCAGATATAATCCTCGTGAGCATCATCATCCCCCATCGGGAACTCTGCTGCCACCTCCCGCTTCATCACTACGGATGAGCAGTTGATCACATTCCCATACAGTAGCATCTTGTAAGTGATGTTCTCCGGTACCGGTAAGATCCGTCCGGTATGGGTTCCGTCCTCTTCCATCAGTTCTCTGGCAGTTGAGGATAATACCACTCCGGTCTTCTTCATAACAGCAAGCTGCTTTGAGAGCTTTCCCGGCCGCCAGATATCATCGGAATCTAAGAATGCTACATATTCGCCCTCTGCAAGCTGTACGCCCTTATTTCTCGTTGCTGCTACACCAAGATTGGTTTCATTCTTATATAGTCTGACCTGTGGATTGCTTTTATATTCTGCCAGACACTCCGTCAGATCCTCCGGTGAACAGTCGTTGATCACGATGATCTCTGATATCACATCCTGACAAAGTGCGGAATCGATTGCCTGTTTAATTGTTCTGCTGCAATTATATGCCGGAATGATCACGGATACTTCTGGTTTCATTTATTTCTTTTCCTCTACACTATAGAAGGCATCCTCGGCTTCATCATGCGGATGCTTGATGCCTGTTTTCTTTGTCTTGTCTTCGCGGATCGCTGTCGTCTGATTTGCATCAATTCCCTCTGTATTCTCCTTCTGGAATAAGATCTTGAAGGTCAGCAGGATCAGCTTCAGATCCAGCCATAAGGAATACTGCTCATAATATGTCAGGTCAAGCTTCACCTTATCTCTCGGTGTGGTGTTATATTTACCGTAAACCTGTGCATATCCGGTAAGTCCGGCCTTCATCTTCAGACGATAGTCGAATTCCGGGAAAGTCTCCCTATACTGTGCTGCGATCTCCGGACGCTCCGGTCTAGGGCCTACGACTGACATATCGCCCTTTAAGATATTAAAGAGCTGTGGCAGCTCGTCTAAGTGTGTGGCACGGATCACACGGCCAACCGGTGTGATTCTGTCATCATGCTTTCTTGCAAGCTGTGCGCCATGTTCCTCGGAGTCCATCCGCATACTTCTGAATTTCATGATCTTGAATACCCTGCCATTTAAGGTCAGACGATCCTGTTTATAGAATACAGGGCCTCTGTCATAGAGCTTGATCGCAAGTGCGATCAGGATCATAAACGGTGAAAAGATAATGATCATGATCAGGGATACGATGATATCCATCAGACGCTTGAAGATCATATCTTCTCCTGTCAGTCCCTGGTTTCTGGATAATAATAACGGTGTATCAAACAAATGGATCGGTTCTGCTCCTAAGATAATGATATCCGATAACTTCGGTACCACATACGAACGGATCGAATGCTCGAAGCAGTATTTTACCAATTCGTTTCTGATATATGCCTTTGTCTCACAAAGGATAATACCATCGTACTGTAAGATTTTTTCTTTTAATGCTTTCTCACCTTCACTGACATGAATACGGTCAGCAATGATGTATTTGTCTTTTCTGGCATTGATCTTATCAATGAATTCGGTCGGTGTCTTATATCCGTAGACAAGCAGTAAATGTCTTGGAGGATAAAACTTACGGTACATCATCCTACAGACAAATACCCATATAAATATAACTATGATCTCTAAGAATGTAAGCTCGATCATGTTCAGTGCCGGCAGATAATTACGGGCAATGATACACAGCTCGACATAACCTACGATATTTGCACAGACCAATGATAATATCTGTGAAAAGAGAACATCCATCACCCGGAGGAAGCCTACTTTATAACCACCATACAGCTTCGTAAATAGATAAATGATAATCGCATACATACCGATTACCGCCCAGTTACCTTTGTTCCAGAACGGAATCTGGATAGCCTGAGTATTATCTGCATATTCGGTATACCACATTCTCGCAAACAGCAGTACTTCCGCAGCTAACAGAAGCACGCCTTCCGAAAATGTGATAATACGTTTGTAAATGTCTCTCTTTCTCACATGTCTGGTTTCTTCCATATCAATCTCCATCCCACCATGAGAGGTGGTCATCAGGTGGATATGCCACCTGCTTTCTCTTCATTTTTTTCTATTGGTATCGATTATTTTAACAGTTCACGGAGCATCTGGTTTACGGATGCCGGATCTGCCTTGCCCTTCATTGCTTTCATGGTCTGTCCAACCAATGCGCCAAGTGCTTTTTCTTTTCCGCCACGGAAGTCTTCGATTGCTTTTGGATTATTGGCAATAACTTCTTCTACGACCTTGCGGAGTGCACCTTCATCATTTACGGTGGCGAGTCCATGTTCTTTTACATAGCTTTCCGGTTCAATATCATCTGTAAATATCTTCTCAAATACTTCCTTTGCGACATTGCTGTTGATGGCTTTCGCATCTACCATCTGTATCAGCTTTGCAAGGTGCTCTGCGCTAAATGACAACTCATCTGCATCGATGGAATGTTCTTTCATCAGACGCATGGTCTCTCCCATCAGCCAGTTGGATACCTTCTTCGGATTTGCTCCGAGAGCGATCGTCTCCTCGAAAAGGTCTGCCATCTTCTTTGTATTTGTAATGATATCTATATCATAGTCTGGGATATCATACTCTTCTTTATACCGGATCTTTTTCTCATCCCGGAATTCCGGCTGACGGCTTCGGATCTCCTCCATCCACTCGTCACTGATCTGTACCGGTACAAGGTCAGGATCAGGGAAATAACGGTAATCCTGTGCATCCTCTTTGGAACGCATCGGATATGAATATTCCTTGGTATCATCCCATCTTCTGGTCTCCTGTACAACCTTTTCGCCTGCTTCGATCAGATCGATCTGACGTTCTCTCTCATTCTCGATCGCATGGGCGATAGCCTTGAATGAGTTCAGGTTCTTTGTCTCTGTTCTTGTTCCGAATTCTTCTGCTCCGACTTCACGAACAGACAGGTTGACATCGGCACGCATCGAACCTTCATTTAACTTACAGTCTGATGCTCCGAGATACTGGATGATCAGACGTAATTTCTCAAGATAAGCAATTACTTCTTCCGCAGAACGCATATCCGGCTCAGATACGATCTCGATCAGAGGTACACCGGAACGGTTGAAATCGACCAGTGAACTGTCTGTATATGGATCATGTACCAGTTTACCTGCATCCTCTTCCATATGGATCTCATGGATCCTTACGAATTTCTTCTTGCCCTCTACTTCGATCTCTACCTTTCCATTTCTGCAGATTGGGTAGTACAGCTGAGAGATCTGATAGTTCTGTGGGTTATCCGGATAGAAATAATTCTTACGGTCAAATTTACAGTTCTGTGTGATCGTACAGTTGGTTGCAAGACCGACAGCAACTGCTTTTTCTACTACCCCTTTATTCAGTACCGGAAGGGAACCCGGCATACCGGTACAGACCGGACATGTATGTGTATTCGGTGCACCACCAAATGCGGTACTGCAGCCGCAGAATATCTTCGTCTTTGTCGCAAGCTCTACATGAACCTCCAGACCGATCACGGTTTCGTATACTTTACTCATCTTACAGACCCCTTTCTGCTACAGCGGCAGGCTGCTTGTACTCTCTTGTCTGCTCAAATGCATATGCCGCCTGAATGATTGCTTTCTCGTTAAATGCATCTCCTACCATCTGGACACCGATCGGCATGCCGTCTTTGTCGTACCCGCATGGAAGGGAAATACCCGGAAGTCCTGCAAGGTTAACCGGAACGGTGTATACATCGCCCAGATACATCTTGATCGGATCGGATAAGGATTCACCCATGGTCAGTGCCGTTGTCGGAGCAACCGGGCCGAGGATGATATCGTATTTTGCAAATGCTTTATCATATGCCTGTTTGATCAGGGCTTTTACCTTAAGTGCTTTTACATAGTATGCATCATAGTAACCGGATGACAGGGTAAAGGAGCCTAACATGATACGTCTCTTTACTTCTGCGCCGAAGCCTTCGGAACGTGTCTTCTTATACATGTTGTGAAGGTCTGTGTACTCTGCTGTACGATAGCCGTATTTTACGCCGTCGAAACGTTCCAGATTCGAGCTTGCCTCTGCGGATGCAATGATATAATATGCAGGAATTGCATATTCTACCATACCAAGGTCAAATTCTTCCACGATCGCACCTTTTTCTTTTAACACTTCAGCTACATGGTACACAGCATCCTTGATCTCAGGATCCAGTCCTTCTGTGAAATAGTCCTTTGGAAGTCCGATGCGCATACCTTTTACATCGTCCTTTAATGCGCTTGTAAAATCATTATCCGTACGTTCTACAGATGTAGAATCTTTCTTATCATACCGGGAAATGATCTCTAATATCGTTGCACAGTCTGTTACATCCTTTGCAAGTGGTCCGATCTGGTCAAGAGATGAACCATATGCAACCAGACCGTATCTGGATACTCTGCCGTAAGTTGGCTTGATTCCTGTTACACCACAAAATGCTGCCGGCTGACGGATCGATCCACCGGTATCGGAACCGAGTGCACACGGTACTTCTTCTGCTGCAACAGCGGCTGCTGATCCACCGGAAGAACCACCCGGAACTTTATTTGTATCCCATGGATTCTTTGTCTCGCCATAATAAGAAGTCTCGGTTGTACTTCCCATCGCGAACTCATCCATATTTGTCTTGCCTACGATCACGGCTCCTGCTTCCATTAATTTCACAACAGCATCTGATGTATAGGTCGGTACGAAGTTTGATAAGATCTTGGATGCGCAGGTGGTAAGTACACCGTTCTGACACATATTATCCTTGATCGCGATCGGCACACCTGCCAGCGGGCCTGTCAGCTCGCCGCTGTCGATCTTCTTCTGTATTTCTTCTGCCTGTTTGAGTGCACCTTCTTCATCTACGGTGATAAAACAGTTATATTCTTTGTCGTATGTCTTTATATTCTCGATGCAGGCTTTGGTTGCTTCCATAACGGAGACTTCTCCGGCCTTGATCTTCTTTCCAAGCTCTACTGCTGTCATACTCATCATATCCAATGTCCGTTACCTCCTAATCAAATGTTCTTGGCACCTTATAGCAGCCATCTTTCTGCTCCGGTGCATTTGACAGCATATTCTCTCTGTCGTCGCCATTTGTTACTTCATCTTCACGGAATACATTATTATAAGAAAATGTATGGCTCATTGCTTCCACATTCTCAGTGTCCAGTTCGTTTAACTTACTTACATAGTCAAGCATATCTGACATATCTTTCTTTGCCTGCTCCTTCTCCTCATCGGAAAGCTCAAGCTTCGCCAGAATACCTACATAATCGATTGTTTCGTCTGTAATAACCATGGTATGTCTCCTTGTCTGGGTTTTATTAGGCAATTGCAATACTACTCTTTACTATGTTTGGATACTTTTGACCTTACCAATCAGGGGACGCTTTCGCTCGTTTCGGTCTGCAGCGGTACTAAGATGCCGCTTAATGCGCCATCTAAGGACCGGCGACCTCAAATGCCCCTGTATTAGTAAGTCAAAGTATCCAAACAACATTCAGACTATTGTTTTCGCAATTGCCTACTATTATTTATAGTACCACAAAATTAGTTAGAGTGTACCACATAACTCCGTTGTTTGCAAGTCTACATAAAAAGGAAGGCATACTGCCTTCCTTTTTTCTGTCTTTGTAGCCATTCACACCTCATCATATGCAAAGAGGAGTGTGATGAAAACCACACTCCTCTTTGTATTCTTCATAAAGAGTTTTATGCTGGTTGCCAGCCTCGATATCCAGTTAAGATATCTAAATTGGCGTGGAAATCATTAAGTCCCCCACGTGGACTACAACCATATCCTGATTGCACGGCTCGATATCAATTAAGATATCTAATGAAATGGATTTTTTACCCTGCTCCATTTGCAGCCCAACTTTTTACGATGCTCTTTCATCGAGAATATCTCTATTCTTATATTTATTATACTCAAATCATATTATAAAAACAACATTTTTATAGTTATTTTATAACATGCCCTCTAAGGTCTCACGGATTGCCTTGATGAAGTTCTCGCTGTTTAATACAGTTGGATTCTCAAGGGTTGTGATAAGTGCAAGATCCTTTGTCATCTTTCCGGATTCGATCGTTGCGATCGTCGCTTTCTCAAGCTTGTTTGCGAAATCAACCAGAGCGTCGATGCCATCCAGTTCACCACGTTTTCTAAGTGCGCCTGTCCATGCAAAGATTGTTGCAACAGAGTTTGTGGATGTTTCTTCACCCTTTAAGTGCTTGTAGTAGTGTCTCTGAACTGTTCCGTGTGCAGCTTCGTACTCATACTTTCCATCTGGGGAAACCAGTACAGATGTCATCATGGCCAGTGAACCAAATGCAGATGATATCATATCACTCATTACGTCACCATCGTAGTTCTTGCATGCCCAGATGAATCCACCCTCGGATTTCATAACTCTTGCTACAGCATCATCAATCAGTGTATAGAAATATTCAATACCTGCTGCATCGAATTTCTCTTTGTATTCTTTATCAAAGATCTCCTGGAAGATATCTTTGAATGTATGGTCGTATTTCTTTGAAATCGTATCCTTGGTTGCAAACCAGATTGTCTGCTTGATATCCAGCGCATAGTTGAAGCAGCATCTTGCAAAGCTTTCGATTGACTTATTGATGTTGTGCTGTCCCTGGATCACACCCGGTCCGTCGAATTCATGGATCGTCTCTTTGATCACTGTACCATCTGCACCTGTAAATACCAACTCAGCCTTACCAGCACCCGGAACCTTGATCTCTACGTTCTTATATACATCACCATATGCATGTCTTGCGATTGTAATAGGAGCCTTCCAGTTCTTTACACATGGCTCAATGCCCTTTACGATGATCGGTGTACGGAATACAGTTCCGTCGAGGATTGCACGGATCGTTCCATTTGGACTCTTCCACATTTCTTTCAGGTCATACTCTGTCATACGTGCAGCATTTGGTGTGATCGTTGCACATTTAACAGCTACGCCATACTTCTGTGTTGCATATGCGGAATCAAATGTTACCTGATCATTTGTCTCATTTCTATATTCAAGTCCCAGATCGTAATACTCGGATTTCAGATCGATAAATGGATAGATCAGTTCATCCTTGATCATCTTCCAGAGAATCCTGGTCATCTCATCTCCATCCATCTCTACTAAAGGGGTAGTCATTTGAATTTTTTCCATCTTGCTCGTTCCTCCATGTTCTTTTATTATAGTTCTAATTACTTACCTGTTTTTATACACGCCTAGAATTATACATGAAAAATGTTGCTATTTCCAGTTTTTTGAAAGTTTTTTACACATATCCGTAAATTCCGCGCACGGACACTTCCCCGGATATAATGATCGACTCCTGTCCATCTTTATCCTTTACACGAAGTCCTCCATTTGGTGCAAGTCCGAGGGCTGTGTATTCTGTCCGGTTATATCCTTCGATCACATAGACCTGTTCATCCTTGTTCACAAGGATGGAATTATATTCATCCAGCATGAACTGAAGATCCTGACATTTGACAAATGCGTCATACAGCTCTTCAAAATGATTTGCCACACTGGCGACCAGTTTGCTTCTGTCACAGCCGGTTCCGTTTTCCAGCTTGATCGATGTCGCCTTATCTGCCAGTTCTTCCGGAAATTCCATCATGGATACATTGATACCGATACCTACAACTGCATATTTGATATCCATACCTTCCGAACTCATCTCTGTAAGAATGCCACAGATCTTCTTGCCGCCGACTACAACATCATTCGGCCATTTGATCTGTGCCTGTAAGCCCGCTGTATCGGCAAGAGCACGCGCCGTTGCAAGTGCCGAAAGGATCGTAAGTCTGGATACATTCTCGATCGGCACATCCGGACGGAGCAGAAATGTCATGGCTATGCTGGTTCCCTTCGGGGTGCTCCATGCCCTTCCTCTTCTTCCTCGTCCTGCATTCTGTTCGTTTGCAACAAACAACGCTCCGTGTGTTCCATCTGTCTCTCCTGCAAGCTTTGCCCGTATATTTGTGGAATCCGTCTCATCATAATAATACAGTTCTCTTCCGATCACCGATGTCGTGAGTGCTGCCTCTATCTTCTCTTTCGTAACGATATCCGGCTCTCCGACCAGACGATAGCCTTTATTATTTACAGCATCTATAATGTAGCCTTCTGCCTTTAAGGCATTGATGTTTTTCCAGACAGCGGTTCTTGAGACACCTAATTTCTCACAGATCGCCTGACCGGATATATAATCACTGCTTGTCCGAAGCAACGCAAGGATTTTTTCTTTCATGATTTACCTTCTTTCTGTCTCACTTTCCTGATAAATTCCCATCTTCTTTAATAAATGATAATAGATTGCATCGCACTTATCACGTTTTCCGCTGAACGGCAGTACGAATTGCTCTTTTCCTATATCAATCTTCAATATGTAATATGGCAAATGCGGATCCGGAATGACCAGATTCACATTTGTAATCTTCTCATATGGTGTATGATAAGATTTCTTTCCCTTTTCTATGATCAGTTCATCGTCTTCAAAATGATAGGTCAGATCAAATGCCGATTTTCGAAATGATGATTTCACCAGCACCAGTCCGTATACTCCAAGTGCAAGACCAAATGCCAGCTTAAAAATACGACCACCGGTACTGCCATGGGATTTGATCATCAACAGGATAAATGCTGCTCCGATAACAACAAAAAATACACCAACCATCCGGTATGCAATTCTGGTTGCTCTGTTTTTCTTTACGGTATGCTGCATGTGTTTTCCTCGTTCTTTCTGTATATTTTCTGTTCTCTATTATATTTTCTACAGTCATAAAAAGCAAGCCGGAGTAAACATGACATTTTGCACTAAAACCCCCGACAAAAAACATGATTTTTACCAGATTGATTTTTCTTATAAAAAGAAGTAATATCCAGTATGCATTTAGAATATGGAAGTCGTTGCGGGCAGTTTATTTAATAGAATCATACGACTTGCCAATACAGGGACATTTGAGTCCGCCGGTACTCGATGGCGCATAAGCGGCATCTTAGTACCGCTGCAGGACTCAACGAGCGGAAGCGTTCCCTGTTGGCAATGTCAGTATGATTCGTAAATAAACTGTTCGCAACGACTAAACTAACACAAGGAGGTAAAATCATTGAAAAACTTACTGAAAAAAATTAACGGTTCCAAGGATCTGACTGAAGGCAATCCTATGAAACTGATCTTGAACTTTGGACTGCCATTATTATTTGGGCTTTTATTCCAGCAATTTTATAACATGGTCGATACAATCATCGTTGGTAAATTTCTGGGTGTCGATGCACTTGCAGCCGTCGGCTCAACCGGATCGATCAACTTTATGATACTCGGTTTCTGCATCGGTATCTGCAATGGTTTTGCCATCCCGGTTGCTCAGGCCTTTGGAGCAAAGGACACTGATAATATGAAGAAGTACATTACAAACTGTGTCTGGGCTTCGATCTTCTTCGCTGCCGTTATGACAGTTGCAGTCGGAATTCTTACCAGAAATATTCTGATCTGGATGAAGACACCGGACAGCATCCTGGATCAGGCATTTATCTACATATTTATTATATTTATGGGAATACCTGCAACCTTCCTTTATAATATGGTTTCCGGTATCCTGCGTTCTCTCGGCGACAGTGTAACCCCTGTTGTCTGTCTGATCGCATCCTCCCTGTTAAATATCGTACTGGATATCCTGTTAGTTCGTCCGATGGGTGTCGCCGGTGCTGCTGTTGCAACCGTTGTTGCACAGGCAATCTCCGGTATCGGCTGTCTGATCTATATGTGTAAGAAGCTCGGATATCTTCATTTTACAAAACAGGACTGGGCATTTAGTATGCGCCACTGTCTGACCTTATGCGGTATGGGTGTTCCGATGGGGCTTCAGTACTCGATCACAGCGATCGGCAGTGTTATTCTTCAGGCTGCAGTTAATTCGATGGGTGAATCCGTTATCGCTGCCGTATCCGCCGGAACAAAGATCTCCATGTTCCTCTGCTGTCCGTTTGATGCCATGGGATCGACAATGGCAACCTACGGCGGACAAAATGTCGGTGCTAAGAAAATGGATCGTGTGGATGCCGGCTTAAAGGCATGTATCAAACTCGGTATTGCCTATGCGATTCTTGCATTTGTATTTATCCTGTTATTTGGCAAGAATCTGGCACTGCTCTTCCTGGATGCAGAAGAGACAAAGATCATCAAGCTTGTATATTATTTCCTGCTTGGCAACTCAGGAGCTTACATCCTGCTTGCCCTTGTAAATATCGTCCGGTTTATGATTCAGGGGCTCGGCTATTCCGCCTTTGCCGTTATCGCAGGTATCTGTGAAATGGTTGCCCGTACGATCGCAGGCTTTATCCTGGTACCAAAATTCGGTTATGTCTTTGTAGCACTTGGCAGTCCGCTCGCATGGATATTTGCAGATATCTTCCTGATTCCTGCCTATATCTATGTTGTAAAACGTCTTCGCCGCAAGTTCGGTCAGGAGACCCCGGCGATGCTGAAGCGTTGTCCAAAGAGCCTTGCATAATATATTCTAATACAGATTTTTCTATATAATCAAAAAACCATATCGGCAGCATATATATTTTTTATGTGATTTACCTATTCACCCAAATATATATGCTGTCGGTATGGTTTTTCTTTTTATTTATTATTTATTTCTGTAGATAATATCAGTTCTCTTTGGTCCGTTTGAAACCATAGTGATCGGATATCCGATATGTTTCTCAATGAACTCAATGTAGTTTCTGCAGTTCTCCGGAAGATCTTCGTAGTTCTTGATACCACGGATATCTGTCTTCCATCCCGGCAGAACCTCATATACAGGCTTTGCTTTCTTTAACTTAGCTGTTGTAGGGAAGTCTGTTGTTACTTCACCATCAATATCGTATCCGACACATACAGGAATCTCATCCAGATAACCCAGTACATCAAGTACGGTAAATGCTACATCTGTTGTTCCCTGCATACGGCAGCCATACTTGGAAGCTACACAGTCGAACCATCCCATACGTCTTGGACGTCCGGTTGTTGCACCGTACTCACCGCCATCACCACCACGACGTCTTAACTCATCTGCTTCATCTCCGAAGATCTCGCTGACGAACTCACCGGCACCTACAGCACTTGAATATGCCTTTACTACTGTTACGATCTGCTTAATCTCATATGGAGGAATACCGGCACCGATCGCACCATAAGCAGCCAGTGTAGATGATGATGTAACCATAGGGTAAATACCATGATCCGGATCCTTTAATGTTCCGAGCTGACCTTCTAACAGAATTGTCTTGCCTGCTTTGATCGCTTCATGGAGATATGCGGATACATCACATACATATGGCTCTACGATAGCCTTGTACTCCATCAATGTTTCATATACTTCATCTACTGTAAGAAGTGGCTTCTTATACAGATACTCAAGCAGAACATTCTTGGATGCGATAACTCTGCTGATCTTATCCTTCAATTCTTCCTCTGTGTCAAACAGTTCGCTTACCTGGAAACCGATCTTTGCATATTTGTCTGAATAGAATGGTGCGATACCTGACTTTGTAGATCCGAATGACTTACCGGCCAGTCTCTCCTCCTCGTACTCATCAAACAGAATATGATATGGCATAACCATCTGTGCTCTGTCTGAGATCAGGATCTTTGGCATTGGAACTCCCTTTTCTACGATGCTGTTCAGCTCTTTGAACAGAACCGGGATATTTAATGCTACACCATTTCCGATAACACTTGTTGTATGATCATAGAAACAACCGGACGGAAGTGTATGCAATGCAAATTTACCATAGTCATTTACAATTGTGTGACCTGCATTTGCACCACCCTGAAATCTGACAATAATATCAGATGTTTCCGCCAGCATATCTGTTATTTTACCTTTTCCTTCGTCGCCCCAGTTGGCTCCGACAACCGCTCTTACCATATTTTTATCCTCGCTTTCATGGCATTTTTCCGGAAATATCTTCCGAAATTGAACTCAATTACTTTTACATTATAGCATGTATGTATTATAAGTAAAATCGATATTAATTATATATAGCATAAGTAGTGCTTATATTTATTCTTTACAAATACATTGATTCGGTTTACACTTTCAATATAACAATTAGCATAACTGCATTTCTATATTTGATATCGTGTATACATATACCCAATATATGCATATGCATGGCCTTAATAACGTTTTTACAATTATCTGTAATAAAATTAACCGGGAGCTTCGATTATGAATATTAATTATGAATATTATAAAATCTTCTACTATGTGGCAAAGACAGCGAGTATCTCTGCTGCCGCCAAAGAGCTGTGCGTATCCCAGCCCGCTGTCAGTCAGGCGGTCAAATCTTTAGAACAGGCAATCGGTATCAACCTGTTTATCCGGACGAAAAAAGGTGTATCCCTGACAGGTGCAGGCGAACTTCTCTACAAACATGTAGCCGAAGGATACGAGGCAATCTCCATGGGCGAACAGCAGCTTGCCCGATTGATGCACTTGGAAACCGGCGAGATCCGGATCGGAGCCAGTGATATGACACTCCAGTTCTATCTGCTTCCGCATCTCGAACGCTTCCACCAGCTCTATCCCGGCATCAAGGTACATGTAACAAATGCTCCGACCCCAAGTACGATCGATCACTTATTTGCAAATAACATTGACTTCGGTATCGTTACAACTCCTCTCCCACAGAATCCGAACATGGAGATTCGAAACGCACGGGAGATTGAAGATATCTTTATAGCCGGTCCAAGATTTAACGACCTGAAAGGTAAAGTTCTCGACTATCCGGATCTGCAAAAGCTTCCGATCATCTGTCTGGAAAATGACACCAGCACAAGAGCCTATGTGGATCAGTTTCTTGCAAATGAAGGCGTCACGCTAACCCCTGAATTCGAGCTTGCAACCAGTGATATGATCGCACAGTTTGCAAAGAGGAACCTTGGAATCGGATCGATCGTGGCCGACTTTGCCGGTAACTATATTGACCGTGGTGAGATCTTCCGGTTAAATTTCAAGAAGCACATTCCCAAGCGGAACATGTGCATCATCAGCGACCGCAGACGTGGCATGAGCATCGCCGCTATGAAGTTGATGGAATTGCTGTAGCTTTCCTGTCATCCGATAATTGGTCCTTTAACTGTTAATGAACTTCTGAGCTATATTGATTATAACGCTATAACAAAATATCACATGAATTAATCAGGGATGCATATCCCCTTGTAATGACATTGTGAGGATTTCGTTATGAAGTGCACATTACCAGTAAATGCGAGTGCTTGTTTGAGCCGAAGGCGAGTTAGCACAAGAGCATTTACGAATCAGGTATGTGCACTGAATAGAAACCACAACACGTCATTACAGAGGGATATGCATCCCTAATTGATTCATGTGATATTTAACTTTTATACGTTGATCTCAGCGGTCATGCCAAGTATGTCTTTATTTGCATCAAGTACCGGCTTTACAACCTCTGTGATGAATTCTTCGGTCTGCTCCGGTGCGCGTCCGACAAAGTTCTTTGGCTCAAGGATGGCTTCGATCTCTTCCTTGGTCATGCCAAATGCAGGATCTGCTGCGATCAGATCAACAAGGTTATTTTCCTTGCCCTCTTTCTTTACAGTTGCGCCTGCCTGCATGGAGTATTCACGGATAAGCTCATGCAGCTCCTGACGATTGCCGCCACGTTTTACAGCATCCATCATGATATTCTCAGTTGCCATAAACGGAATCTCCTTCATGAATCTCTGATAGATAACCTTATCATATACAACCAGACCATCTACAACATTCAGATACAGGTCTAAGATACCGTCGATTGCAAGAAATGCTTCCGGAACAGATACACGCTTGTTTGCGGAATCATCCAGTGTTCTCTCAAACCACTGTGTTGCTGCTGTAAATGCAGGATTTAATGCATCAGCCATAACGTAGTTTGATAAAGATGCAATTCTCTCACTTCTCATCGGATTTCTCTTATATGCCATTGCTGATGAACCGATCTGGTTCTTTTCAAATGGCTCCTCGATTTCTTTTAAATGCTGTAACAGACGGATATCATTTGAGAACTTATGTGCACTCTGTGCGATACCGGAAAGTACATTTAACACTCTGGAATCTACCTTACGGGAATAAGTCTGTCCGGATACAGGATAGCATGCTTCAAATCCCATCTTCTCTGCGATCTTCTTATCGATCTGACGAACCTTCTCATGATCTCCGTTAAAGAGCTCTAAGAAGCTTGCCTGTGTTCCTGTTGTTCCCTTACATCCCAGGAGCTTCTGCTGACCGATCATGTAATCCAGATCAGATAGATCCAACATCAGTTCCTGAAGCCATAAGGTTGCACGCTTACCAACAGTTGTTGGCTGTGCAGGCTGGAAATGGGTAAATGCCAGTGTCGGCAGATCTTTATATTCCATAGCGAACTTGGACAGTTCGTTGATCACATTTAATAATTTCTTTCTGACAAGCTTCATAGCCTCTGTCATAACGATAACATCTGTGTTATCACCAACATAGCAGCTTGT
Source organism: Coprococcus sp. HCN-4056 (assembly GCF_037892645.1). Taxonomy (NCBI): domain Bacteria; kingdom Bacillati; phylum Bacillota; class Clostridia; order Lachnospirales; family Lachnospiraceae; genus Coprococcus; species Coprococcus sp. HCN-4056. Next base: position 217,252 of record NZ_JBBKBL010000003.1, read on the forward strand.
TGCTCCCAGATGGATGATGCCGGCAGCCTTTGGACACTGAACGCCGTATGCATATACATGGCTCATAACATCATGACGAACCATCTTCTCACGCTCTTTTGCTACATCATAATTGATGTCCTCTGCATGTACCTTTAACTCATCGATCTGCTCCTGTGAGATAACCGGCTTGCCGTTTTCAGAAAGGCCGAGTTCATACTCCGTTTCTGCAAGGGCGATCCATAATTTTCTCCATGTCTTAAACTTCTTATCCGGAGAGAAAATATACTGCATTTCTTTACTTGCATATCTCTCGCAGAATGGGCTTGTGTATCTGTCTGTACTCATTTTTACCTCTCCTGTATTTCTTTATTTTACTTTTGAATCTTCACCGCGTTTGAAATTCTCATGTTCTCCGCGGATATCTTCCTTTGGTGGCTCCATCGGATATTCCCCTGTAAAGCAGCCGTGGCAGTACTGTCTTCCACCGGAGATCTCTACCAGCCGCTCCTTGCGAAGATAAGCAAGGGAATCGGCGCCGATAATCTTGCAGATCTCATCAACCGAACGGTTATATGCGATCAACTGCTCTCTATCCGGGATATCCGTTCCAAAATAACAAGGATATAAGAACGGAGGCGAACTGATCCTTACATGAACTTCCTTTGCGCCAGCCTCGCGAAGCATTCCTACGATACGGTCTGAGGTTGTACCTCTGACAATGGAATCATCGATCATAATGATACGCTTGCCCTTTACCGCTTCTTTTAATACATTTAACTTCACGCGGACACTGGACTCTCTCTGGCTCTGCTGTGGCTTGATGAATGTTCTGCCGACATAGCCATTCTTGACAAATGCCGTTCCGTATGGAATGCCGGATTCCAGTGAATATCCCTGAGCTGCTGCATTTCCCGATTCCGGAACACCTACAACCATATCTGCATCTACCGGACTATCCTTTGCAAGACATCTTCCCGCGATCAGTCGGGATTCATAGATTCCCATTCCGTCAAATACGGAATCCGGACGGGCAAAATAGATATATTCAAAGATACATCTTGCATGCTTCTCCTGACACATGTCCTTATAGGACTGAATACCATACTCAGGCGAGATCGTTACGACTTCTCCGGGCTCTACATCACGGATAAATTCTGCACCGATCGTATCAAGGGCGCAGCTTTCCGATGCAAGAATATAGGCATTATCACGTTTTCCGATACAGAGCGGGCGGAATCCAAATGGATCTCTGGCTCCAATCAGCTTTCTTGGACTCATTACTACAAGTGAATAAGATCCCTTCACTTTTCTGAGTGCTTTCATAACTGCTTCCTCGGCACTTGCACTGTTCACACGTTCTCTTGCGATATGATAAGCAATAACCTCGGAGTCGATCGTCGTCTGGAAGATCGCACCTGTAAGTGCCAGTTCCTTACGAAGCTCCGGCGCATTGATCAGATTACCGTTGTGTGCAAGACCAAGTGTACCTTTTACATAGTTTAAGACTAATGGCTGAGCATTTTCTATCGTACTCGCGCCGGCAGTTGAATATCTGACATGTCCGACACCGATATTCCCTTTTAATTTCTCAAAGGATTCCGGTGTGTACACCTCGTTTACCAGACCCATGCCCTTCATGGAGCTTACCTTCCCCTTGGGACCTTCCGTGTCTGATACTGCGATACCACAGCTCTCCTGTCCTCGATGCTGCAATGCAAACAATCCATAATAAATGGAGGTTGCAACATCATTGTTGTCAAAATCATACATTCCGAAAACACCACATTCTTCATGCATCTTGTCATCATTCTCAAAATAATGGGATCTTATATTCTCGTTCATGTTTTGCCTCTCGTATTTTATTTTTTAACACACTAAGACTTTATACGTTTTCTGTTTTTCTGTCAATGTTGGAATGTGAAAAATTATTCCGGAAATTAACAGCCATTTTCTCTATATTGCATAACCTTTCTCTTTGATCAGATCTACCATCTGATATACATATTTGTTGCAGAGTTCATCACTCTCTGCTTCTACCATAACACGAATAAGCGGTTCTGTTCCGCTCTGGCGAAGAAGAAGTCTTCCGTCAGAACCAAGCTCCTCTGCGATCTTCTGATTTAATGCCTGCACATCCGGATCATTCATAACCGCATCCTTACTGGATACCTTTACATTTACCAGAAGCTGCGGGAAGATCGTCAGGCTCTTGAAGCACTCTGATAATTTACATTTGCGTTCCAGAATAACTTCCATGATCTTCAAAGACGTCAATACACCATCTCCGGTCGTTGCATATTTGGAGAAAATGATATGTCCGGACTGTTCGCCGCCGATAGAATATCCATGCTCCATCATGGATTCAAATACATATTTGTCACCGACTGCTGTCTTATCATAAGAGATTCCCTTCTTATCCAGTGCTTTATATAAGCCAAGGTTTGACATGATCGTTGTTACGATCGTATTCTTATTCAGTTCTCCACGTTCCTTCATATAACGTCCGCAGACATACAGGATCTTATCTCCGTCTACTAACTCACCCTTATCATCAACACACAGACAACGATCTGCATCACCGTCATAAGCAAATCCTACATCCAGTCCTTTTTCTACTACAAACTTCTGCAGTCCCTCAATATGGGTAGATCCACAATTTGTATTGATATTGGTTCCGTCCGGATCATTATTGATTACATAGGTCTTTGCTCCGAGTGCATCAAATACTGCCTTTGCAACCTGATAGGCTGCACCGTTTGCGCAGTCCAGTCCAACCCGCATATTCTTAAAGGATCGGGTAGGGATCGTCATCAGGTATCCCATGTAACGGTTTCTTCCCATAGAGTAATCAACTGTGCATCCGATATTTTCTTTTGTAGCCAGTGGAATCTCCGGAATCTCTCCATCGATATAACGCTCGATCTCTTCTTCAACCGCAGCCTCTAATTTGTAACCCATGCCATTGATGATCTTGATACCATTGTCATAGTATGGATTATGGCTTGCCGAGATCATGATTCCACAGTCAAAACCATCGGTTCTGACAATATAGGAAACACTCGGTGTCGGTGTTACATGCATCAGATATACATCTGCACCACTTGCCGTTAAGCCTGCAACCAGCGCATATTCAAACATATAACTTGAACGTCTGGTATCCTTACCGATAACCACCTTTGCCTTGCCTTCCGGATTCTTCTTGCCATAATAATAGCCAAGATAACGTCCGACCTTGAAGCTGTGCTGTACAGTAAGATCCTTATTTGCTTCACCTCTGAATCCATCTGTTCCAAAATATTTACCCATAACTGTAAACCTCTTTCTTTCAACTCAGTTTGAACTACTTAACTTCTTCTTTTTCTTCTTCCGGTGATACCAGTAGAGCGATTGCCCGTCTGTGAACCGATATCTCTGATCTGGTATATTCTCCACCATATTCACCATCCAGGGTCCATGCGATCGGCTCTTCGCTCTCGATCACAACACGATTCGTACGGAATGCCACCATATTCGTCTCATTTGTATTTCCAAGGAGCAGCGAATTGATGATTCTCTGGAGATCTGCAAGATTCTGGATCTTACGGATCAGAACCCCTTCAAACAAGCCATCGTCGAATTCAACTCCATGGCTGGTCAGACTCTTATATCCGCCAACCGATACTGAATTCGATATCATACCGAACATGAACTCACCGGTATATGTCTGGTTATTAAATTCAATCTTCAGATTATATGTCGGAACATTTACAAGACTCTTCATACCCTGTAATACATATGCAGCATGTCCTAAAATATTCTTCATATTCTGAGGGGTTGCATAAGATGTATCCGAAAAAATGCCAAACGCCGCAACATAGACAAAATAATTCTTATTCAGTTCTCCGACATCTACCGAAAAAGGTGCGGCCGCGACAAGCTGTTCCGCTGCCTCGATTGCTTCCTTTGGAATCTCAAGGCTTCTGGCATAATCATTTGTCGAGCCACATGGGATATATCCCAGCGGCCGATTCAGTCCACATTCCATAAATCCTGTAACCGTATTACCAAGAGTTCCGTCACCTCCGGCACATACGATCACATCGTACTTCTCTCCTTCTTCTTTTACGACACGGGCAGCATCGCCGACTCCCTGTGTCAGATAAATTCTGACTTCATATTCTTTCTTGCAAAAGACATCTATCACATCTATAAGACAATTCTTCAAAGTTGTTCGTCCCGCTTTGGGATTTACAATAAACAGCATCTTCTTCATATTCATACCTCATTACTGTTTACAGGAACACATTTATCCGATTGCTCTGTTCCCGTCTGACTTATGCTTTATGCATTGTGATTCTTTTTATATTCCATGTAAAGATCATATCCCTTTTTTCTGAGCTTACAGGATGGACAATGGCCGCATCCTTCACCCGGAATACCATTATAACAGGTAAGGGTCATATCTCTAATAACATCGAGTCCGCCGAGTTCATCTGCCAGCTTCCAGGTCTCCATCTTATCGATCCACATCAATGGTGTGATGATATCGAATTCATAGTCCATCGCAAGATTCAGTGTTGTATTCAATGATTTGATGAAAATATCTCTACAGTCAGGATAGCCGGAGAAATCACTCTGGCTGACACCGGTTATAATGTCGCTGACGCCCTTCTGCTTCGCATAAATCGCTACAAATGTCAGGAATACCATATTTCTTCCATCTACAAATGTATTCGGTGTACCGACCTCCGGTGCATTCTCGTCTACTTTCATCTCACTTCTTGTCAATGAATTTGGTGCAAGCTGATTCAACAGACTCATATCCAGAATATGATGCTCTACTCCAAATTTTTCAGCAATCTTCTTTGCACATTCTAATTCTTTTATATGCTTTTGTCCATAGTCAAATGATACTGCGTATACTTTTTTATACTTCTTAAGTGCCCATAACAGACAGGTCGTACTGTCCTGTCCACCACTGAATACAACAACTGCTTCATCTCTGTTCTTCAAATTCTGCATCTTTCATATCCTCCTATCGGTTCATCATCAATACTTTATTCTGTAAATTCACATCATTCTCAAATGCACCACGGAACGTCGTTGTATAAGTCTTCGTTCCCGGCTTCTTAATGCCCCTTGCTGTCATGCAGCTATGATTTGCCTCGATCAGTACGGCTACATCCGGTGAGCCTGCTGCCTTTCCAACCACATATGCGATATCGGATCCGATCCGCTCCTGAAGCTGCAACCGCTTCGCTACCATGTCTGCGATCCGTGCGATTTTGCTGAGTCCTAAGACCCTGCCATGTGGGATGTATGCCACTGACACCTTCATATCATACATCAGTGCCATATGATGTTCGCAGTAGCTAAACACCTCGATATCCTTTACGAATACCATATCACTTGTATGTGCTGCATCTTCCTCTTTGAATGTCTTGCCAAACATCTCAGCAATCTCATCGTTGGTATAATTCATTCCCTCAAATACTTCTTCATACATTCGCGCAACACGGTCCGGTGTCTCTTTTAAGCCTTCCCGGTCAGGGTCATCACCAAGTGCTACAAGGATTCCACGTATATGCTCCTTTATTGCTTCTTTATCAATTGCCATTTCTACTCCATTCTCTTATTACTCTTAATCTATTATCCAAATAATACGTTAATATCGATACCTGCGGTTTCATCCGTTTTACACTCCGCGCATCTCCGGATCCCAGATATACTTATGAAGCTGTAACTGTAATTTTACACCATTCATTTCATTCTCGATCATAAAATCAACGATATCCTCCGGATTGATCTTACCGTATACCGGACTGATATAGACGTTTGATTTGATATCCAATGCCCATTCATGAATAATGTCTCTTGCTGTTTCCAGATCCTTGATCGAGCCGGATACGAACTTTACCGCATCCTTCTTATCAATGTAGTTATAATTTGAAAAGCACATATTACTTTCCATTCCGCTTCCCGGAAGCTTATAATCAAGTGTAAATGCTACCCGGTCTGTCAGTGCTTTAAACTCTGCGATATCCACACTTCCGTTTGTCTCTACTTCTACCTGAAGTTCCTCATCCATCGCCAGCATCAGGAGCAGCTTATCGATATCCTTCTGGATCAATGGTTCTCCACCGGTTAATGTCACGTTTCTGACTCCGGTTCGCTTAATATAGTCATAGATTTCTTCATCCGTCAGTTCTTCGTATGGGGCATCTGCTTCATTTGCCCATTTGGTATCACAGTAACTGCAATTTAAGTTACAGCCTGTAAAACGAATAAATACCGCCAGTTCTCCGGCTTTTACGGATTCACCGTTGATGCTGACAAATCGTTCCGCTACTTTATATTTTGCCATTTTTATTTCCTTCTTACTTTTTGTATATGGTATTCTTCGATGTCATATCTCTGATATGACACCTTTGATCGATTTCATTTATTATCATTTTCTTTTATTATGCTTCCGCATAAGTTGCTGCATTGGTCGGGGTCTCATAAACTGTGGTACGAAGCACCTGATATCCCTTATCTGCCATATATTCATAAAAATACTTTGCCAGATTCTCTGCTGTCGGACGCATCGGAAGCTCGATGATACGGAACTGTTCTTCTGCCAGTGCTTCCATCGTCTTTTCCTTCAATGTACCTTTCTCCATGATCAGGCAATGATCCATCTCTTCTGTTTTCTCTCTGAGATCCTTTTTCAGATCTCCAAAATCTACAACCATGCCTCTGGTCTGTCCGTCCTGCATCAGCTTCTCGCCGCCGACTTCAACTTCAACCGTCCAGCGGTGTCCGTGCAGATTTCTGCATTTACCCTCATAGCCCGCAAGGAAATGCGCGCTGTCAAAACTTGAATTTGTCTTTAAACTGTACATATCTTCCTCTTTCTTTTATTTTCGAATGTTATATTGCACAGTTGTCAGCTTGTACGATGTAATCGCCCGACTTGTTTCGTTTCTATTCGACCTGCACGCCTATTTGTCAGCAGTCGCCCAAACTCACCCATACGGGTTCAAACATGGGCTTGGTGCTGACAGCTAGTGCAGGTCTCATAACGAAACTACACAAATGTCGATGCTTATTACATCGTACAAGCTGACAGCTGTGCAATATAACATTCCTATGTAAAAAACGCGCATATAGGAAAATGCCCTTCATGCGCGTTTTTCCTAGTTTTGTTTAGTGACAGGATGGTATTAATGAACTGTCAGTTATTCTGTTTCTGTATTGCCTGTCATATCTGACCGGCATCTGTTTTTAGATGTTTAAGAACTTCTTTACGACGCTCTCCATTTCTTCTTTGTCACATACTGTGTCGTGAAGAACAGGAGCTGTACGGATGTCCTCGATTGCCTGTGGAACCTTTACACCGGATAACTTGCAGAGCTCATCGACTAATTCAAAGTCACTCTTTGCCGCATAAGCTTCATCGATAGATTCCATAACACTTCTTGTAAACTTGTATGGGCTTGCTGTAGAAGCGATAACCGTAGGAGTCTTATCTCCTGTTTCTTTTACATACTTGTCATATACGGTTGCTGCTACTGCTGTATGTGTATCCATGATATAAGAATCCGACTCATATACTTTCTTGATCGTTGCCGAGGTTTCTGCTTCTGTTGCATAACCGCCCGCAAATTCAGCAAGCTTTGCTTTCATCTCATCTGTGATCGTATATACACCTTCTGTGCTTAACTGCTTCATCAGTGCTGCATTCTTCTCTGCATCATTTCCTGCGATCTTGTAGATCAGTCTCTCTAAGTTGCTTGAGATCAGGATATCCATAGATGGTGATGTTGTTAAGATAAATTCACGATTTCTGTCATAAGTACCTGTTGTAAAGAAATCATATAATACCTTATTGTCATTTGATGCACATACGAACTTCGCGATCGGAAGTCCCATTTCTTTTGCATAATATGCTGCAAGGATATTTCCAAAGTTACCGGTTGGTACAACAACATTGATCTTGTCGCCAGCCTGGATCGTACCGTCCTTAACCAATCTTGTATATGCATATACATAATAAACCATCTGTGGAACCAGACGTCCGATATTGATTGAATTGGCGGATGAGAACTGATATCCTTTCTCGTCCATGTATGAAGCAAGCTTCTCATCTGAGAACATCTTCTTAACACCTGTCTGTGCGTCATCGAAGTTGCCTGTAATTCCTACGACAAATGTGTTTTCACCCTTCTGGGTTACCATCTGCTTCTCCTGGATCGGGCTTACACCATGCTTTGGATAGAATACGATGATCTTTGTTCCCGGTACATCTGCAAATCCTGCAAGTGCTGCCTTTCCTGTATCACCGGAAGTAGCTGTCAGAATAACGATCTCGTTCTTTACATGATTCTTCTTTGCGGATGTTGTAAGCAGATAAGGAAGAATGGATAATGCCATATCCTTAAATGCAATCGTTGAACCGTGGAATAATTCCAGATAATATGCACCTGCTTTATGTACGAGTGGTGCGATCTCCGGTGTATCAAATTTCTTGTCATATGCTGAATTGATACAATGCTTTAACTCTTCTTCTGTAAAATCCGTAAACATCAGCTTCATTACTTCATAAGCAACCTGCTGATAGTTCATCTGCGCCAGATCTGTAAGACTGACATCAAGAGCAGGAATACTGTCAGGAACAAATAATCCTCCTTCATTTGCAAGACCTTTTAAGATTGCTTCTGATGCGGTTGCTGTTTCATTTGCATTTCTTGTACTTCTGTATATCAATTCCATATGGCACTCTCCTTCTATTTTATTTACTCTTTTGACTTATGCAGGCTTTCCTTTTCTGATGCTTTCATCCAGATATACTGAAATCAACCTGCAAGCGTCCACATTATAGCATACCCATTTTCAAAACACAAGATGGCGGAAGCATCTCTCAAATCTGTTTTTTATATTTTATAGAATTGATCGATCTTCCGCCATCTGTATTGTCTTCTTCCATCTGTTACAAATAGAATAAATTATTTTACCTTAATGGTGATGGTTGCTTTCTTACCACTTCCATCTTTTGCTTTTGCTGTGATCTTAACCGTTCCCTTCTTCTTTCCGGTTACCTTACCCTTAGCTGTTACCTTTGCAACCTTCGGATTGCTGGAGGTCCATGTCACTTCTTTACTGATTCCCTTTGTCGGAGTCAGCTTTGCTTTTAAGGTTATAGACTGTTTCTTCTTGATCGTTACTTTCTTTACTGCCTTTTTCTTCGATGTGATCGTAACCTTCTTAACTGCCTTTTTCATAACCTTAACCGTATAGGTTGCTTTCACCTTGCTGTTGCCAACCGCTGTTACTGTTACCTTGATCGTCTTTCCCTTAGCAGCTTTCTTCACTGTCAGCACACCCTTGCTGTTAATAGATGCATATTTCTTATCCGATTTACAGATCGTCCATTTTACCTTCTTATTTGTCGCTTTCTTAGGTGTAACGGTTGCTTTCAAAGTCAGCTTCTTTCCCGGAGCGATTTTTTTAGTTGCTGCCTGGATCTTGACCTTTGCCGGTTTGACCGTCTTCTTTGGTGCTTCTGTTGTTGGTTCATCGGTCGTCGGCTTTTCGGTCGTCGGTTTCTCGGTTGTCGGCTTTTCCGGATTCGGTGTTGGTGTCGGTGTTACTGTTTCTTTCTTTACCGTAACGGTGCAGGAGCCTGTAACACCACTTCCGTCCTTCGCAGTTACCGTAATAACCGCAGTTCCGGCACTTACGCCCTTCACTTCACCGGTCTGCGATACACTTGCCACTTTCTCGTTGCTGCTCTTCCAGTCAAATGTCTTCCGTGTTGCATTTGCCGGTATAACGGCCGCTACTGCGATCCGTTCTGTATCACCAATATTTAATACCACGCTGGTCTTGTTTAACGTGATCTTCTCGATCAGGATTGTATCCGGGATCTCATCTCCATTTTCATCCTTTGGTTTCGATGAAAAGATATCCTTTGAACCTGAAGAGGATGCTACTGTATTGTCTCCAACCAGAATAATATTGTCTGATTTGATCGGTGGTTTCTTCGTAACCTGATCTGCTCCGACCGTTACCTTGGAATCCTCGATCCGTACAGTATCTGCTTTGATCGCCGTTCCTGTCTCATCTGTTCCTGCAGCAAGCTCTGCATCCCGGATCAGAACTGTACCACCTGCTGAGATACCATCATCAACCGATACCTTTCCGCCTTTGATCGTTATATCTCCTGCTGCAGATATCTTACCGGATACTGTAAGGGATCCATTTCCACTGATCACAAGTCCGCCATCCGTCTCGACATTACCTGCGATCGTTACCGTTCCTTTTCTTATGATCTCCGTCTTACCATCTGCATTTCCGATGATTGCAACGGCTCCAACCTCCGCCTGATCCAATGTGATCTTTGTTGCTCTACCTGCCTTAATAACAAGCTCCTTATTCTTTCCTGTAATCACATAGTCCCTGCCATCTTCCGTAAGTGTGAGAACCGGTTCCGTATAGCTGACTGTTGTTCTGCCATCATCTGTCCGTAATGCATCCTGATATTCTTTGTCCGCAATCTTTGCTATATCGATCGTATTTGGATCCTGAACAAGTGTATATACCGTAAGCAATTCCACTGTTTTTCCTGCATATGCAGTTGCAGTTTCTGCATAGCTGCCTGAAACTGTATACTTTGTAAAGCTTCGTAATCCGGCAAATTCAATTGTCTCTCCATTGGAAGCTGCCCGCTTCCACGTTGTTCCATCCACTGAATACCGGACACCCGCCTGACCGGAGATCCGGATCGTATCCTTTGTTCTTGCAAGAAGTGTCACAGCATCCGGAACTACTGTCTGTTCTGCCTTTCGTACTTTTACAGAAACCATCTTTTTATAAACAGCATCTTCATCAGAGTCCTCGATCTGATACTGTTTTTTGCTTGTATCACTCCATGTAAATACAACCTCATACTGATTGATACCATTTGCTACTTCCTGTTCGCCCATTGTTACATCCGGGGTGCTCCATGCAAATGTTCCATACTCGGTTGAACCGCCTGCAAAAGTAGAATCAGAAAGCTTCTGTCCATATACCAGCTCGGAAGCCTCCGGGAACGTGATAGCCGGAAGTCCTGCTCTGCTGACTGTTACCGTCACATTCTGTGTGATCGTTCCTGCTGCTGCATCATACCCTGTGATCTGATCAAATGCATAATTCTTCTTTGCATCGGAACGAAGGGTTAATACCACCTGTCCCTGATACGTTCCTCGTTCCGGTTTCGCTGCTGCATCTGCCCATACAAATGTTCCATAGGTCTCATCTCCACCAGATAACTTCGACTCGGAAAGTGTCTGACCGGTTACGATCATTCCTGCTGTCGGGAATGTAATACCCGTTACCGGACATTTCTCAACCGTTGCAGATACCGGAATCTGATAGGACTGTCCGTTATCTGCCTCTATCAACAGATTATCACTGTAAGAGCCTGTATCCTTACCTGTCTTTAATGCCACAACCACAGTTGTCTTATCTGACGCTGCAACCTTTATGGATGTATCACCGGATATTTCAAATGGACTGTCTGTGTTTTTTTCTAACTGTATCTTTACAGATCCTGTATCATTTCCCTTATTCTCTAATACCAGTGACGCTGTCGATCCTGCTTCATATCCATAAATAACAGGAGCACAGGTTAAAGCTGTCTGATCTATAACAAATTCTGCCTTTGGTGCAGCCTTTACTGTCACCCTGCAGCTTGCTGTGAGATTTGTTCCATCTGTCGTTGTAGCTGTCACAGTTGTCTCACCTGCTCCGACCGCAGTTACCTTTCCTGTTTCCGAAACAGTCGCTACCTTCTCGTTTTCAGATTTCCATGTCACCTTCTGTTCTGCAGTCTTTGGAGTAACCGTTGCGCGGATCGTAGTATCAAGTCCTTCTGTTAATTCAACGATCAGGCTATCCAGTTTGATGGCTGTTGCCTTTACTTCTTCCTCTGTATCATCACCGGAATTTGTTCCATAATAAGTCTTCACGCCTACAGCAGCAAGTTCTGCCGCAGAGGCTGTCTTTGTACTATAATTCGTTGCATTCTTCCTTGCATAAGATAACTTTACTGTCTTATCATTCTTGTGAACCAGATAAAGTCCTGCTGCCGCACCAACCAGTCCGGCATTATAATCAAGTGCTACTTCATTGCAATAATAATCTCCCTGATCATCTTTATAGGTTCCATCCGCCCCGGGTCCTCCTACCAATGCTCCAAGCAGCGTATAATGATCACTATTTATGATCTTCGAATCTGTCGATCTGGATGCCGCTCTGTGATGCGGATATTTACTGGAGTTCTCGTTATAGCCTACGATATAGCATCGTTTATTCGGATTATCTCCTAACATATAGTTCATCTGACTGGTTGCCCAGTCTGCATATGTTGTTTTTCCTGTCAGCTTATCATATACCAGACCGGTAAACTGCTCTGCTGCACTGTATCTGCAGGAGCCCCAGTCACTAACACAGTTAAATACTCCATCGATGGCACTCTTGCCTTTGCATACATCTGTAATGCTTGCAATCTTTGCAGTATCCTTCTGCAGCATGCATGCCAGTGCTCCGGTATTTGCCCAGTCGATCACCCAGTACTGATTCACACCATTACCGGAATTATCTTTGTATGTATTATAAACTGAATTATAAGAGGTATTGCCTGTAGCAACAGCAAGCGCACTTGCTGCAAGTGCATAGTCATCACCATATGACGTAGACGCATAAAATGATGATGCGCCCTCGGTTGCACATGCTTTATTATTTTTCTCTACAAATGTAAAGAGATCCTTTGCTGTCTTTAAATCCTCATTATTTCCAAAGTTAATATAGTTCAATGCCAGCGCTGCGATCGCAACACTCACTTCATCTGTAGCCGGATTGCTCGCATCTGCAAAGAATGCCGGACGACTGATCGTCTGTCCCTCCGGTGCTGTCCATACACCATGATCTGTATTACCGTCACCTACCTGATAACAGAATGCGATAACCTGATCTCCCTCATACACTGTACACCGCTTAAAGTAATCGCAGAAATAATCCGTGATCTTCTTCAGATGTTCCTTCTGACCAAGCTCGTCAAATGCATCCTTGAACTGATAATAGCTCATTCCAAGCATAGATGCTGCATATCCCTGTGGAAGTCCGAATTTCACATGATCGCCTGCATCATGGAAACCACCGGAAGCATCTACATTGTAGGTTTTTCCATTCTTTGTATATGTTACATTTTTATCATAGGTATGGCAGTTTCCACGCCAGGAAAGTGCACAGGTGTCTTCCAGATAACCACACATATTTGCGTCATAGAAATACAGACTTTCCTGCAATGCCTTTGCATAGTTGAATTCTACATCCAGATCTTTATTCGTTGTGGTATCACCGGATGAGGTTCCACCGGAACCGCCGGAACCGCCTGTATTATCATTCGTATCCCCTTTGGAATAATCCACAGAGGATGAAGTGCCTTTGTTATAATAAACTCCCTTCACCTGAATACTGGATGCCTCTACATATTTTGACGAGAAACCGCCACCCGGAATGTCATTTTTCATTGTTCCTGCTGCAAGAACTGCATTTGCACCACTCTTCATCGGATACATATAGATCGTATCACCATCTGCTACAAAAGTCGCATTCCAACACTTAAATGCCGAAGCCGTACCGGATGGTACCTGCAGCACTACGATCCAGTCACAGATTGATGCTCCCGTATTATTGTTGATCGCCATTTCAAAGCCTGACCAGTCATTGCTTGGTGTTCCCTGATTCTTCACAGTTGCTGTCACACCTGATGAATACTCTCTCTCTGTTCCAAAATCAGAAGAATCGGAACCGCTGCCGGAATCTCCACCTGAACTGCTGCCTGAGTTTACCAGAACCGCCTCTTTAATCTTGTATGTAATACTTGTTACATTTTCAAACTGAAAACCGAAATTATATAACTGACCGGATTTGCTATAGAATTGTGTCAGGTCCAGTTCTACGGTCTGAGTGCCGGAGCCTGCATTCACATTGATCCATTCACCCTTCCATGTTCCTTTCGCATTTACAAATGCCTGTCCGCCAATATTTCCCGTTCCATTGACTGATGATACCTCGAAGCTGACACGAAGCTTGGTAAGCCCCGCACTCTTAAGCTCCGACAGATCGCTGTATCCGCCATTTCCAAGATCAAGGCTGACCTGATTATCCACATTTCCACTTGCTGTCACCTGATCCGTACTGTAAGACAGCGCAATCGTCTCCCCCGCTGCCTCTGTCTTGTCTGAAGGAATCACTACAAGGCTTACTGCCATTGCAAATGACAGCATCCATGCTATGACCCTTGTAACCCATTTGTCCCTTTGTCTGCTCATACCTTCTCCTTCCTTTTTCTCAAAAGCCGTTCCAGCAATACCATCCCCTCATGCCATGATCTCACTGAAACAATCCTTCTTATTCGCAGTTAAACTAATTATACCAATAACTACCGGATCCCACAATGAAAATCCACTATCCATCCTTACAAATATTACTGGGTATTTTGTTCATTTTAATCTGATCTTATTCTATAAACAGACATAAGGTCCTGACTGCCGGACTACTCATATAATAAACAATGACATCTCATCTGTCGGCTCGATGAACATCGGTCGTCATATAGGAATTTATGCAAGTACAATTTCTGCATGATATGTATAACAGATAAAGCCCATATGTAGTAACAGTCTTCTATGATCGGGAATGACATTCATGTAGTTTCGTAATGAGATACACTCTAGCTGTCAGCACCAAGCCCTTGTCCGAACCCATAGGGTGAGTTAGGGCGACTGCTGACAAATAGGCGAGTGTATCGAATAGAAACGAAATGGGTCATAACCGATCATAGAAAGCTGTTACCATACATGGGCTTTATCGTTGCCACACAACAAGAAAGGACAGAACCCAAAGGGTTCTGTCCTGCTCTGTCTGTACTGAATTATTTGACATATACGTCAACAGTTCTTCTTCCGTAGTTTAAAGCTGCCTGATGGCTTGAGAAGAAAATATCGATTCTGTTGCCACGAATTGCACCACCTCTGTCCTCTACGACATATGTGTGACCATCAATGATAAGTTCTGTACCAAACGCAAAATTACTTGGTGCCGCAATGGTTCTTCCTTCTGTAGCATATGTACCGCTGGCTGTAATTCCATCGGACTTACCACAACAGTATGAACATCCGCAGTAAGCTGTTGTTGTGAATGTACCAAGATAAGTTCCCGGCTGATAGCTGTCATCTTCTACAAGAATTGCACCTGCTGTTGCTTCCTCTGTAGCTTCTGTTGCTTCGATTCCTGTCTGCTGCTTTTTATCTGTAGCTTCTGTTGTATTCTTCTTTGATTTCTTACCGTTTGACTTTGCTAATTCTGTTTCTTCTGTAGTTGTTACTTCTGTGTCCTCTGTTGTTACCAGCTCGGTTGTAATATCTTCTGCAGTGATATCTGCGGAGGATGCTTCCTCTGTTGGTTCTTCAGCAGTCTCTTCTGTAACATCCTCTACGAGGTTTGCGCTTGTTGTATCTTCCTTCTCAGCAAAAGCAAGCTCTGCTTCTGTAGCTATTGTGGCATCCTCTGTCGGTACTTCTTCTTTCTTTGCCAATGCAACTGCTTCTGTTACTTTTCCGGTCTTCTCAATCTTAGCTGATAACTCAGCGTCCTTGATTGACTTCTGTAAATCTGTGTATTCAATCTTAGAATATTCAACCTTAGTATCTTCAATTGCTGTAGATTCAAGCTGGGATACAGCTATCATTTTTGCATCGGAATGGAGTTTTGATTCATCGGATGCAAATGCGATCACAGATGCAACTCCAAGGGAAGTGGATACTACAGCAATACCTGCTCTTTTCAGATATTTCTTAAGATTCTCAGAAAACATCTGGCTGGAGCTTGAAAATTTCTTCATAATATTCTCTCCTTAATTTCTTTTCGGTTTCGAAATTGTTACAAAAAGATTAACTCTTGTTTGTATCGTTATTATAATGCCTGACAATCAAAAGGTCAAGCAAACCAGCTATTTTTATTAATTATGTCGTGGCTACAAAATCTATTATCATTATTTTATGGTATTTATAACCAATTTACATATTAATCATTTGTGCATATTATACATTTTAACATCTTAACAATTATGCAACAACTTAGCACATTGGACACTTCCACGAAGGGAATTTCTTAATTTTTAGTATCAAAACTGCAATTTTTCTTAAAAAAACAGAAACAATTCAGAAATATATACGCATATAGCTGTAAATATTTCGAAATCATCTCTGTTTTTCGCAATATCCGCTGGATATATTTTAAAATATTTTCAAAACTGTATCAGAAATGCATCTAAAATTATTACATATCCTCTTTTGCACCTGCTTCAAACAGGGAGCCATCGGTCCATGCATCAAGCAGTTCCACCATCTCGTCATAGCTCTCTACCTGATTGATCAGATTCCGAAGTCTGGAAGAATCATACATACCTGCCGAATACCATGCCACATGCTTCCGCATCTCATGGATTCCTGTAAATTCCCCTTTAAAATCAATCATCAGTCTGGCATGGCGGAGCATCGTCTCCTTCACCTGCTGCTTATCCGGTCTTGCCGGAATCTCTCCGGTCTCAAAGTATGTCTTTAATTCATGGAAGATCCATGGGTTGCCGCGCGCACCTCTTCCGATCATAAAGGCATCACAATTTGTCTGTTCCTTCATCCGGATCACATCCTCCGGTGTCAGGATATCGCCATTCCCGATCACAGGAATCTTCACAGCCGCTTTCACGTCTGCGATCACGCCCCAGTCTGCATGACCATGATAATACTGTTCTCTGGTCCTGCCATGAACAGCCACAGCAACCGCACCGCATTCCTCTGCTATATGTGCGATTTCCGGCGCATTAATATGCCCGCCGTCAAATCCGCTTCGGATCTTGATCGTAATCGGCAGCTTACACGCTTTTGTCATTGCTGATACGATCTTTCCTATTAGCAACGGATCCTTCATCAGCGCAGACCCCTCGCCGTTATTTACAATCTTTGGAACCGGACATCCCATATTCACATCGACAAATGCAAATCCACAGTCTTCGATCTTCTTCGCCATCTCTGCAAGCAGCTCCGGGTCTGAGCCAAATAACTGCACACCGATCGGATCTTCTTCCGGGGAAACCGCAAGAAGCGGAACTGTATTCTTATTATTATAGTACAAACCCTTTGCACTGATCATTTCCGTGTATAAAATATCGCAGCCCTGTTCCTTCGCCAGCAAACGAAATGGCTGGTCACATACCCCAGCCATTGGTGCTAAAACAAGTTTATTCGTAAAATCCATAAATACTCCTATGCCTGTTTTTGTTTATCCATAATAATTCGAAGACCATACAGTGTCAGATCCGGATCATAGGTATCGATGCAGTCGGTATTCTCATAGATCATCTTACCAAGTCCACCAGTCGCAACAACCTTCATATTATCAAAGCCGGATTCCTTCCGCATACGCTTTACAATGTATTCTGTCTGTCCGATATAGCCAAGACATACACCTGCCTGCATACTGGAGATCGTATCCTTACACAGTACCGTATCCGGCACCTTGATCTCAATTTCCGGCAGCTTCGCTGTTCCGCTCCATAATGCATTTGCACCCAGGCGAATACCCGGTGAAGTTACACCTGCTATAAATGAACCATCTCCATTTACCAGATCATATGTGGTTGCAGTTCCAAAATCGATCACCAGCACAGGTCCGCCATACATATGGTACGCTGCTACCGCATCTACGATACGGTCTGCACCAAGCTGTCTTGGATTTGGAATCGTAATATTAATACCTGTTTTTACCCCAGGCTCCACGATCAGAGGATCTAACTTAAAATATTTTCTTATTCCATTTGTCAGGGAATGCATCACATTTGGTACTACAGATGCAATAATAACTTCATCAATTACATCTAACGGAAGATTTCTCATTCGAAGCAATTCTCCCAAAAATACACCAAACTCATCTGAAGTTCTCGATATTCCCGTCGTCATACGGAATGTCTTCTCTAACTTTTCTCCGTCAAATAATCCCATCGTGATATTCGTATTTCCTACATCAATTGCAAATAGCATCTCTCACCTCTAATAGTCTTCCAGATAAAATACCTTATAAAACAATTCCAGACTGGAAAACAACTGCTGCTTGTCCTTCTGTAACTGCTTGATCTTCAACTCACATCCGATCTCATCATATAACAAATCCTCATCAAATGCTTCTGTTACAAGATTCAGGCTTCCCTCCTGGTCAAATTCAAGCCTCAGTATACCACCTACATCCTCTGTAAACAATACACACATGATTTTTAATTCTTTTTTTATTTCTTCCGGAAGTCCTTTAAACTCCTCATTCAGATAAAATTTCTGTTCGTACTTCGAACTAGCACATAATACAACCTTTTCTGGTTTCATTGTTTCTCCTATCCTATCACATCTGCCATATCATACATGCCTGCCGGTTTTCCTGCCAGGAATTTTGCGGCTTCTACTGCGCCCTTTGCAAATACTGACTTGGAATATGCTGTATGCTTGAACTCGATCACTTCATCGATTCCCGCAAAGATGACCTCATGTTCTCCAACAATCGTTCCGCCACGAACGGCTGAGATACCAAGCTCTTTCTTATCTCTCTTTTTTCTGACCTGACTTCTGTCGTAGACATATTCATATTCTCCGCCTCTTGCTTCATTAATAGAATCCGCAAGTGCTATCGCTGTTCCGGATGGTGCATCTACCTTCTGGTTATGATGCTTCTCAACGATCTCGATATCATAGCCTGCCGGTGCAAATACATTTGCGGCATCCTTTAACAGCTTCATCAAAGTGTTAATTCCAAGTGACATATTGGCTGACTTTAAGATTGCAACCTTTGCACTGCATTCTTTTACCTTTGCAAGCTGTTCATCACTTAAACCGGTTGTACAGAGAACTACCGGGATCTGTTTTTCCACGCTGTAATCAAGAAGTGCATCCACTGCTACTGCTGCTGCAAAGTCAACGATTACATCTGCCGCCACATCACACTTTTTAATATCTGTAAATACCGGATATCCGTTATCTCTGTTATCTGCGATATCAATGCCTGCAACGATCTGTGCATTCGGATCATCCGCTACAAGTCCTGTGATCACCTGTCCCATCTTACCATTACATCCATGCATTATAATTCGAACCATTTTCTTTTCCTCCATTTATCCTGTGTTTTTCTCATTCTGCCGTAGCAGCCGCCAAATCTCTCATGCAGACATGAGCTTTGGCTGAGCACCCGCAAACTAAACAAAAATCCCGCAGAACCTGCGGGATTTTATATACTACAGACAGATTCCTGTATCCCTTCTGTCCATCTTTGTTTATATCATACAGCCTAATCCTCTACCGGATCATCTGTATTTTCTTTTTATTCTAAAGTAAGCCGTACGCTGTCATTGCGGCCTTTAACTTCTCTACATGTGCAGGCTCCATCTCTGTTAATGGCATTCTCATTGTTCCGCCGCATAAGCCCATAAGCTCAACTGCTTTCTTAACAGGAATTGGATTTACTTCACAGAACAATGCCTCACACAAATCGATCGTCTTTAACTGGATATCAAGACTTCCCTTTACATCGCCGTCCATGAATTTCTTAACCATATCATGTACATCTCTTGGAGCAATATTTGCTGTTACAGAGATAACACCCTTTCCACCTAATGACAGGAGTGGTACTACCTGATCATCGTTACCGGAATAAATATCGATACAGCCATCTGCCAGTTTTGCAAGCTTAACTACCTGTGCGATATTACCGGACGCTTCCTTGATACCTACGATATTTGGTACAGTCTTTGCAAGTGTAACTGCTGTCTCCGGCTGAATGTTACATCCTGTACGGGATGGTACATTGTATAAGATAATTGGAATCTTTACAGAATTCGCAATAGCTGTAAAGTGTGCGATCAGACCATTCTGGGTTGCCTTGTTGTAATATGGTGTTACTAACAGTAATCCATCTACGCCATAGCTCTCTGCCTCTGTAGAAAGGTAAATAGCTGTTCCTGTACAATTAGAACCTGCACCTGCGATAACAGGGATTCTGTGATCTACATATTCTACACATGCCTTTATACATGCGAGATGTTCTTCATGTGATAATGTAGATGCTTCACCTGTTGTTCCACATACGATAATGGCATCTGTACCATTTGCAATATGGAATTCAACAAGTTCCTTCATCTTATCGAAATCAACCTCGCCATTCTCCTTAAATGGTGTTACTAACGCTACACCTGAACCTTCAAAAATTGACATAAATTTTTCCTCCTTAAAATCTAAAACCTGTAAATCCTCGTGGAATCAATTTTACTTCTTCTATACAGTATAAAAGGCCGGCACGCGAGCGCCGACCTTTAGAAATAATATACTTTCTGAAAAAGTAGCCCTCCATCTGTGACGATGACAGTCATACAGTTATTCGCTGCACAACCAGGTTACAGCCCTATGGATAACTGCTTCCTTCGGCGGTATCCCCTTTCAACACATATCATCTACCTCCATATATATCCATATATTTACTGATAAATACCGCGCCTCTACTGAATTTTCTTTTTTCCATTAGATAAAATTACTATATCATTCCTGTCTGTTTCTGTCAATATGTAACAACTTCTTTTCCCTGCCTGTTCATTGCTTTACCGTCCCTTTGCCATGCTACTCCAGACATTCCATTTTGCTGACAGATACCTCATAAGCCGTCTTGCTGATGATCTGGTCATTCCCGATCCGTTTCTGATATTCCCGGCTCTGGATCCTGCCCCAGACCGCAACATGCTCCCCTACCTTCAGCTTCCCTGCAAATCTTGCATTTCTGCCCCAGCAGATACATGGAATATAGTCACTCTTGCCATATGCCCGGTTAACTGCAAGCAGAATATCTGCAATCTCTCTTCCAAGTGGTGTCATACGGTACACCGGCTCCTTGCAGATATAACCATCCAGATAAATCTGATTTGGTTTGTTTTCCGCTTCGCCCTCCTCATCATCCAGTACCGATATCTCCCTGACAAATACCGATAAGATCAGACGGTTTCTCGTCTCCTCATGTTTGTTATAAGAACGGAACTGTCCTCTTGCAACCACCTTTTCCCCAATATGGGAATTTTCTACATCAAATAACCGGTCAGATACCATAAGTGGTATTACGTCATAGGTATCACTCAGTCTGGCAACAACAAGATCCACCATATAAAATCCCTCTCCGAAGATCTCATGACTGAACGTAAAGTCTGACGCGATCTCCCCCGCTACGATCACCTGGTTATTGTTTAATGTTTTTTCCATGCTTTTTCTCCCTTCTGGTATATCCCTTCGAATGTATACCATAAAATATATTCTTATATACCAGAAGATATGCTGCCTTTTTTTGTCTTGTTTTGTCTATTATCCGATCATTTTCGCTGCCTGTATGCTTCATATGCAAGAAGTGTCGCTGAAATTGCAGCATTTAAGGATTCCACCTGACCCGCCATCGGAATACGGATCAGGCGGTCAGCCTTTGCAGAAAGTTCATAGGTCAGACCGTTTCCTTCATTTCCGATCAGGAATGCATTGTTCTTTTCAAGTTTTCCCGCGTACAGATCCTGTCCGTCCAGATGCGCCCCATAGACAACAATTCCATGTTCCTTTAACCGGTCAACCGTACCCATGAGATCATCCACATAGACAAATGGCACCCGGAAGATCGTTCCCATTGTAGATCGTACCACCTTAGGATTGTATATATCACAGGAATCCCCTCCAATGATAATACCTGTAACGTCAGCAGCCTCTGCTGTCCGCACGATCGTACCCAGATTACCGGGATCCTGTATGGATTCCAGCACCAAAAAAGTGTTTCCACCCTCATGTTTAGCCATCGCAGAAATCAAATCATCCATCGTGTAATGATATCTATCCACGACAGCAAGAAGTCCCTGCGGGGTTTTCGTCTGTGACATCGACTGAAACACACTGTCTGATACAACAACCAGTCGTCCGTCCTGTTCTGTGATCCCTTTTACAGAAAGCTCCGCTTCATATTTTCTATATGCCGTTTCCGATACAAACACCTGCTTTACCCGGTCAACCGGAAGTTCCCGGAACATACGGCTTCCTTCTACTATAAATACCTGTTCTTCTTTGCGGAATGCCGCATTTTTATTTAACTTGTTGATATTCTTTATCTTAGGATTTGAATTTGCAGTAATGATCTCCATACCTGCATCCTCCTGTCATTTTCTTTTCCAGCAATCCTTCAGGATCTGCCATGTAAGCAATCCAGACACGAACGCTGCTATTTCTTCTTATTCGGACGAACGGTTACACGGCTGACACCATATTCCAGCTTCAGCCGGTCTACGATACCGGAAGCTCCGTCTACCATAAAGCCCCTTCCCATATTCTTGTATTGCTTTTCCTGTTTGATGAATATATATACCGGACAGTTTCCTTTATATTCTTCCAGGATTGACAGGAACTCTTTCTCCAGCTCATCATATTCTTTTCTATCATCAAAGCATACCCAGACCTGCAGATCACCCTCTGTAAATTCCGGTTTTCCTGTATTTTCTCTGCGAGGCTTCATCCTGCCACTGTTATTATAACGGCTGAAATCATTTCCTGCCGCCACTTCATCAAAGGTCAGGATCTCTTCCGCGATCAGCTTCGCGTCCTCCTCTGAAACCGTCGCCCGACCCTTTACAAAGATCTTATTATCTGCCGTCAGTTTCTCCCGGTAATCTTCATATTTCTTTGGAAATACAATGATCTCCGTCTGTCCGACCATGTCCTCCAACGTAACAAATGCCATGTTCTGATTGTTCTTTGTCAGCTTCACCGTAACACCTGCTACCATGCCGCCAAGAATACAGATACTCTGATCCGGAACTCTTGCCCGTCCTTCTTCCTCATCGATCATGAAATCCACCGATGAAAATGCCGTTTTCTCACTCATCAGTTTCTCATAATCAAGAAGCGGGTGGCCGGATATATAGATACCAAGCACAGATTTCTCAAGTGCCAGCTTCTCCTGCTCGTCATATTCCTCTACATCCGGGAATTTCGTCTTTGCCGCTTCTGCAAACTCACCGCCAAAAAATTCTGCAAATGACATCTGTCCTGCAGATGAATTTTTCCGCTCTTTATAGACTTCATCGATCATCATCGGATATGCCATCATCATCTGGCGTCTCTTCACACCAAAGCTGTCAAATGCACCTCCAAGGATCAATGCTTCTACCGTCTTCTTATTGGTCTCCTTCGGTGTCATACGAACCAGAAAGTCCTTCATGTCTTTATACGGTCCATTTGCCTCCCGTTCTTCTACAATCCGGTCTACTACTGCACTTCCGACACTCTTGATCCCTGACATACCATATCGTATCGCACCCTTGGCTGCTGAGAAGCCGCTGTAGCCTTCATTGATATCCGGCGGCAGGATCTGGATTCCCATCTGGCGGCAGGACTGAATATAACCCGCCACCTTGGAACTGTTATCCTTTACTGATGACATCAGCGCCGCCATAAATTCAACCGGATAATAGCATTTTAAAAATGCTGTCTGATAGGCAACAACCGCATATGCTGCTGCATGAGATTTGTTAAATGCATATTTTGCAAAATCCGTCATATCATCGAAGATTTTATTTGCAGTTGCCTCCGGGATGCCTCTGGCGATACAGCCCGGCACTCCTAATTCTTCATTTCCATATACGAAATACTGGCGTTCCTTCGCCATGACATCTGCTTTCTTCTTTGACATGGCACGGCGCACCAGATCGCTTCGTCCTAATGTATATCCGGCAAGCTTCATAACGATCTGCATAACCTGCTCCTGATATACAATACAGCCATAGGTTGGTTCCAGGATCTCCTGAAGCTCCGGCACGTCATAGGTAATCTTCTCCGGATGTTCCTTACCATTGATATAGTTTGGAATAAAATCCATAGGTCCCGGGCGGTACAGAGAGATTCCGGCTATGACATCTTCCAGACTCTGAGGCTTTAACTCCTTCATGAAGTTCTTCATACCGGAACTTTCAAGCTGGAAGATACCCTCTGTCTTACCTGACGTAATCAACTCAAATACCTTTTTATCATCATAATCGATATGATCGATATCAATATCAACTCCGGTCTCCTGCTTTATAAACTTTACTGCATCCTGAATAACGGTCAGAGTACGAAGTCCAAGAAAGTCCATTTTCAGAAGTCCTAATCGCTCGATCGTTGTCATTGTAAACTGGGTGATGATCGAATCATCACCGCCTCTTGCAAGCGGTACATATTCATCGATAGAATCTCTGCCGATCACAACACCGGCCGCATGCATACCGGTATTTCTTGGAAGTCCCTCTAACTTTCTTGCCATATCGATCAACTGTTTGACATCTGCATTTTCCTCATACATCTCTTTCAGATCCTTGCTGACCTTCAGAGCTGTGTCAATATTCATGCCGATCTCCATCGGGATCGTCTTTGCTACCGCATCACAAAGTGCATATGGGAGATCCAGCGCGCGACCAACATCACGGATAACATTTCGTGCCGCCATCGTCTGGAAGGTTACGATCTGTACGACCTTTTCTTTTCCATATTTACGGACAACATAATCGATAACTTCCTGCCTTCTCTCGTAACAAAAATCCACGTCGATATCAGGCATGGATACACGCTCCGGGTTCAGAAATCGTTCAAACAGTAAGTTATAACGGATTGGGTCAATATTTGTGATCTCAAGGCAATAGGCTACGATACTGCCTGCCGCAGATCCACGACCGGGTCCGACAGCAATCCCATGATCCTTTGCATATCTTATAAAGTCCGATACGATCAGAAAATAATCTACATATCCCATTTTCTTGATCGTATTGATCTCATAGGTCAGACGCTCCATCAACTCCGGTGTTACCGGGTTATAACGCTTCCTGATTCCCTCCATACAGAGCTTTTCCAGATACTCCTCGGCCGTCAGTCCATCCGGCACATCAAATTCCGGCACCTTCTGCTCGCCAAATACGATCTCTACATTACAACGGTCTGCAATCTTCTGTGTATTTGCAAGAGCCTCCTTCGCATAAGGGAAAAGCTCATACATTTCTTCTTTGGATTTCAGATAATACTGTCCACCTGTATAGCGCATACGATCTTCTTCATGTACCTTCCGGTTTGTCTGGATACACAGAAGGATATCGTGTGCCTCCCAGTCCTCAGCAAGGATATAGTGAGAATCATTCGTTACGACCATCGGGATACCCAGCTCTTTGGACAACCGCATAACACCTGCATTTACCGTCGCCTGCTCTGCCAGCCCATGATCCTGCATCTCAAGGAAATAATTGTTTTCTCCAAATATCTTCAAATGACGGAGTGCTGCCTCTTTCGCTCCTTCATAGTTGTTCTTTCTTAAATTGACGGCAACCTCACCCGCCAGACAGGCCGAAAGCGCGATAATGCCCTCATGGTATTGTTCCAGCACTTCCATATCTACTCTCGGCTTATAATAAAAGCCCTCTGTAAAACCTCTGGATACGATCTTAGACAGGTTCTTATATCCCTGATTGTTTTCTGCGAGCAGCACCAGATGATAATATCGTTCCTCACCTCTGGTATTCTCACGGTCAAATCGTGACCCCGGACTGACATAGATCTCGCAGCCTATGATCGGCTTGATTCCCTCTGCCCTTGCTGCCTCATAAAAATCAATAACTCCATACATAACGCCATGATCGGTGATCGCAAGTGAATCATACCCCAGTTCCTTCGCACGCTTTACCAGACTCTTGATCTTCGCCGATCCATCCAGCAAGCTATATTCTGTATGCACATGTAAATGTGTAAAATCCATATTTATCCCTCCGGCTTTTCAGCCTCTCTTCCGTTTGTTTACTTTCTCCAGTCTGACGTTACTGTCAATAACGATCTTATTTCTATTTTTTCTTCGGTCTTTTATTATGCAGTACTTCCCGCCGTATATAGTCAAAGGTATAATCCTCCCCTTTTTCTGCCAGCATCACCAGCAAACTCTCAAGCAATGCATCCGTTTCCGGATGGAGCAGATGATTCTTTCTAGCCTTACCTTTTCTGAAATATTCCAATGGGAAAGAATCGTTATACTTCTCTTTATTATAATTCTTACTTGCTGCAATCCGGTCACAGAACATCTCAACTACATATTTTTCCGGCATTTTACAGCCCGCTAACGCACCGGAATGATCTGTGCTATAATCTACCCAATATTCCAGATGATGCTTATTTCTTCCTTTATGATGCAGCCAGGCACTTGTATAGCCTTTATCCTCTCGTTCCGCATCATTCGGGCTTCGGTCTCCCTGATAATACTTCACCCCCACTGAGAACTCCGTCCAAGAGTATTTGGACAGATCATGCAGCAGTCCCTGTTTATATAAGCCTACCCGGAAGCAGTTTTTCATAACCAGCCACTTATGATGGTTGATCGTTTTCAAATGTTTATACCAGTTCATGTTCATGAAACTTTTCATCTCCGATTTTATTCTAAATATTATCCATCTTTTTATTGTATTTCATTTTTTCCTTTTTGCCAACACCCAAGGAAGCAGTTACCTGAGAAAAATTGCGATTATTTTTATCATCCATTAAAAACGGATAATACTTCCGCTTTATTATAATTTAATTTCATAATTCTGCCCCTAAACTACCCCTAAAACCATTTTAAGACATAAAAATACCCCGAATTCCTTGCTTTCTCTTAGGTTTCGGGGTATAAGGTTCAAAGCCGAAAAAGGGACTCGAACCCTCGACCCACGCATTACGAATGCGTTGCTCTACCAACTGAGCTATTTCGGCGTTTGTTAAAAGTTCCAGATGCCGTATAGCGGAACATTTAAAAGTCCGTTATTCATATACATGTCATCTGTTGAAATTCTGATAGACGTTGCATTGTTATATCTCTGCTTGAACACCTTGGAACTCTGTGCTTTCGTATGTGGCTCTGTCTGTACATCAACCGGTACAACCTCACCATCACCTTCATACACAAAATCAACCTTCGCTGTTGCTGATGATATCCAGAAGAACAACCTGCCAATATTCTTATTCGCATATAATTCTTCCATCGCATACTGCTCGGCTATCATGCCATCCATCGTATCAACGATATTGGTCTGATCTATATCATAATAATGAATGCCTGCCATAATCCTTAAAAGGCCATGATCCAAATGATAGATCTCAAAGGACTTTTCATCCACCTGCTCTGCAAGTGGCAATATACCATGTTTTACACGGTACACCTGACGGACAACTCCGATCCGTACAAGATGGTCAACTGACGACTCATACTCTCTGGCTCTCGCCTTTGGATCTACGTATCCGTACATAAACTTTTTATTCTCTTTGGTAAGCTGAACAGGAATACTGTTCCAGATCAGCATCACCTTTGTTAAAAGTTTCTTCGGTGTTACTTTTACTATATATTCGGTCATCTTGTCAAGTGTTTTTTGCAAAATACCGTCAACTTCTTCAAAATTTTCATTTTTGTAATATGCATTTACCGCTTCCGGCATTCCCCCGGTCACTAAAAATGCATCCAGCATCGTATCTACGCTTGCCCGTACCTCCTCCGGCAATCCTTCCAGTCTCTGGTTCTCAATGTACTTCCAGAGCTTTCTGCCTTTTCCTGCCTTTAAAAACTCATCAAAGGTCATCGGCGTTAACTCATACACAAAGAGATCATCCTGGCATTCTGCTTCACCCGGCAACATTCCATTCACTGTTGCAAGCATACAGATTCGCACGCCGCTGCTTACCCTGGCATATTCTACCAGATTCGGAACCGCCATTGTACTAAGCTGTACATTATCAAAAATCAATAACTTTCCCTGAAAGTCATATTTATCCAATGAAGTTGTTAATTTCGCATGTAGTTTCTCCGGCTTTCTCTCCTTTGAAATATACTGACAAAAATCCGGATACTGCTCCAGATCGATAAGAATGTGTTCATCAAAAAAACCTGTAGCAAAATCAAGGGCTGCCCATGTCTTTCCTACAAACTTTCCTCCTCTAATGAGTGCTGCTTTATTTTCTCCAATCTCATACCATGTTGCCAGATTGTTCATGATATTTCTAAACATTTGTACTCACCTCTACGACAAACACATTTGTCATTTCTACATGCTGCTTCAACAGACACTTGCCCGAAGAATTATTCTCCGGGCAAGATACTGCTTTAAAACATATTGTTCTAAATTCTATTAAGCATCTTTTCCTATCGAAAGGAATCCATTCTCATTTGCCTTAAGAAGGAATGCAAGACCAATGTTCTTTCTGTTTTCACCTGTTGCTTTGTAGATCTCACCAGTCTCAACCAGAGATTTTGCAATCGTGTTCAATACATCTTTGAACTGCATCATCTCCCGTCTGTCCTTCGAACTAAGCTTAAAGATATACTGATTCTTTGAGCTGATCAAAAGAATACTGTATGTATGGATGTTATCCTTCGAACTTCTGATCGCGGAACCGATCATTCTGGAGTTCGCAATAATAACCTCTGCATTCTCATCTGGCAGATATTCTGATACGATCAGTTTATAAATCTTCAGATAATCCTGCTCTGCTGTCGCATTGACAGGCATCTCAGCCACCGCAAATTCAACAACAGAATCGGCGAGCTTGATCGTACCGCCTTCATCATTGATCGTTGCTGAACATTCTTTTGGAACACATAAGCGGAAAAACTTGTTCTCCACAATCTTCTGTCCCTTACCCGGTTCACGGATAATCAGATCTACATAATGCATTTCCAGTTTGTTCATCGCTACGATAGCAGTCTCATCACCAGTCTCTGCTAGCTCGATCAGTGCATCATACAAACTCCAGATCTGCTGTGTTGTAAACGGAACCAGTTCAAACAGCTTTTCGATAGCCGGAACGTAACCCATACTTGCATTTTCGATATAGAGCTTGATAGCCTCTTCGTTATCGAGTCCCTTTTCAACCTTGTAATTAATAACTCTGAACAGATTTTCCTTATCCCAGTCATCAAAGTTCGCATTAAAGGCTTTCTCAAAATACTTGATACTCTTGATCTCGCCCTTATAGTTTTCCTGTTTCTCCTGAAGCTGATAGATACGTCCAAGTTCATATCCTGCTCTGGCACTTCCAAGTCCAAGTGCTTCCAGATATGCTTTCTCAATCTCGTACGGCGTTGCTATATAGAAAATCTGCTGTTGTTTCATCATTGCGATCTTAATTGCTGCAGATTCACTTCCTGCCTGAACCGCTCTTTCCCATTTCTCAACGGCCGTCTGGAGATCTTGACCCTTCAGTTCCTCAAGATCCTTGATATAACCTTCTGCTTCCGGTATACCGTTCTCTCTTGCCTTCTTGAAATATTCCAGAGCCTTTCTTCCATCTCTCTTGGTACGGAGTAATCCATAATAATAAATACGTCCCAGATAGAATGCAACTCGCTTATGTCCCAGCCGTTCTGCATTCTCGTACCAGTTCAAAGCTTTCATGTAATCTTTCATCTGCTGATCGTATACATTACCAATCAGGAACGCAAGTTCCGGATCCTTCGTCGCTTCAAACAACTGCTTTGCATAACTGATCGTCTTTTCCAGATCACGGTATGGGCTGTCCTCATCATAGTATAGCTCTACAAGCAGGTAACTTGCTTTGATGCTTCCAAACTTCAGTGCCTGCTTTGCAGCCTTCATGGCACCTTCATAATCTTCCAGATAGTAACAGTAGATTGCTTCATTGTAATACTGCATATCTCTCCGGTTTGCACTTTCTTCACTGACCAGTGTCGGATCAATAAATGCAAATGAGTTTGCTACCTCGAAGATAATCTCCTCGTACTGTTCAATGATCTCCATCGTTGCACATACGAAACGCATACATGCCAGTCGTCTTCCCTGATAGAACGCAAATGAAACAATACCCTTTTCCATATCCTTATGGTAGTATGTCGTGCAGATACCATCTGCATACTCTGTAATATATGCTTTCAACTGTAAATCTTCGTCAAATGCATCATTACAATATCTCAGATAGTTTTCCAACGTTTTCTTAGAATCCTTTGGTATACTGTCGTAATAAACATAGATTGCAAAGTCTTTATATGTAAGGCTTGGTGCGTAATATTCTTCACCGGTTGACTCATTAATCGTCTTTACCCAGTCTTTTGGAAGTTTGTGGATATATCCTTCCACCTGATTGTGTACATAGGAATACTGATACTGTAACCTGGATGCCTCGATCACCTTATATCGTGGCTCTTTTCCCTTTTCTTTTCTTCTCTGGGAAATCTCCGTATACAGCTTATCTTTTTCCTCAAATTCCAGACTGTCTTCATGTGTGCTTGCATATAACACGCGCTCATAAGATGCCCTTGCCTTTGCATCACCGGCATCAGCAAGCTTCTTATACCACTGCATTGCCTTTTCCAGATCAACAGGAACGACGAAATCACTCTTATTTCCATATTCATCAATCCGGTTCAGACCGCTTTCATAAATAGAACCAAGGCTCATGTATGCTGCCTTGATACCATAATCCGTTGCTGCCATCTCGAAGTACTTGATTGCCTTTGAAAAATTCTGGATTTCCAGCATCATCTTAGCAAGCTTGTATATCACATCACCATCACGGTTCTGATTCACATACTTCTCGTAGTACTTTGTAGACTTGTTCATATCTACATTTATTTTTGCGTTGCGGTAAACACCCTTTTCATAAAACTCAGCAAGTGCGAGAAGGGCATCATCTCCATATGATTTGTACTGGGTATCCATAATACCGATATCTGCAACCTGTTCCAGTATCTTAACAGATTCTTCAGAATCACCATTATCCATAAGATTCATAGCCTTGTTATACTGTAACTCTACATTATTAACCGGCGCTTTCTTTTTCGAGAATCTGGACACGAAAGGTATTTTCTTAAAAATCCCATCAAAAAATCCCATATCTGCTTCCTCCGATGACACATATCCATTAATAATCTGATTTTATCACATTCAACCAAAGCGTGCAATAAAAACACCAATTAATTAACAGAAGATTTTATGCATTCGCTGTCAGATATTCTGAGATCTCCTTTACTGCTGCTGCTTCATCTTTTCCATCTGCAATGACCGTAATCTCCTGTCCTTCTGTAAATCCCATACTCATCATGCCCATAATGCTCTTGGCATTGATTTTTTTGTCATCTGATACAAGATGGATCTGGCTCTCATACTGACTTGCGATCTGTACAAGTACTGCCACTGGTCTTTCTTCGGTTCCTTCGGTCATGGCTACCTTAACTGTTCTTTCTAACATTTTTTCCTCCTACACATACGACTTTTGTCTTAGGTCTTCTGCTATTTCACTTATTTTTCTTAATCTATGATTGACTCCCGATTTTCCAATGGGAGGATTCATCATCTCGCCTAATTCTTTCAGCGACGCATCCGGTTCTTCCAACCGGAGTTCTGCAAGACTCCGCAGATTATCCGGAAGATATGTGATACCTCTTGTTTCTATCACATAATTGATATCCTGGATCTGTCGGACAGCCGCACTGACTGTTTTATTCAGATTCGCTGCTTCGCAATTTACCCTGCGGTTTACATTATTACTTATATCTTTTAATATTCTCACATTTTCCATATTCATTAAAGAAATGTGAGCGCCCATGATGTTCAACATATCAACGATCATGGTTCCATCCTTTATATAACAGACACTATACTTTTTTCTGGCAATGACACGGCTTTCGATATCAAGCTCCGCCATGATCTTCCCGATCATTCCGGCACGATCCTCATTATTACAGACGATCTCCAGATGATATCCTTTCTTCGGATCACTGACCGATCCGGATGTCATAAATACACCTTTGATAAATGCCCGTTTGCAGCATTGCTGCTGCACAACCATCCGGTTGACTGTCATATCCTGACAGCTTACCTTTGCTACGCCATTCTGAGATATCCCAAAATCAGGCGAGAGCTTCAGTGTCTGCATCATCCGTTCGATCTCCTGTTGCTGATCTAACACCATCCGGTAGATTCGGCTGTTGCTCCCGGTTCTTTTTACGGAACATTCCATACGGATATCAAATAATACCTTGATCAAAGCTGCCATCGTCTTTGCTATAATACTGCGTTCTGTCGTTATACAGAGTTTAAAGAGTGAACCATTCCTGTACCATACATCTGCCACCATCGACATCATTCCTGAAAGCTCTGCGATCCTGCAGTGTCTGGCACTGCTGATATTCTTCGCAAGTTCTGCTTTTACTTCCGAGGAAAAGGACATATGTCTCACTCCTGTTCTACAATTTCTTTACGACTGCATCTTTTCCGATATCACGGTGATATATTCTCACAGTGTATGTGGATTTCTGCAGACGACTATATACTTCATTCGCGATCGTTACAGAACGGTGTTTGCCACCGGTACAGCCGATCGAGATAACAAGCTGGTTCTTGCCTTCTTTAATATAATTCGGAATCAGGAACTGTACCAGATCTATAAATTTATCCAGAAATTCCGGTCCTTCCTTACAGTTCATGACATAATCCTGAATCACCTTATCATTTCCGGTCAGTGGTCTCAATTCTTCATCATAATAAGGATTTGGCAGGAATCTTACATCCTGCACAATATCCGAATCTCTTGGGATTCCATATTTAAAGCCAAATGACATAATGGTAATGATAAAATTCCCATATTCCATATTCTGCACAAAGATCTTATCCAGTTCAGATTTAAACTCCCGAACCAACAAATTCGTTGTATCTATGATATAATCGGCTTCATCCTTGATAAAGCCGATCAGTTCTCTTTCTTTTTTGATACCATCTATGATCCTTCCGTTCTTTGCAGATAATGGATGATTCCTTCTTGTTTCCTTGAACCGTTTTACCAGCTTCTCATCTGAACATTCCATAAACAGGATCTCATACTGGTATCCATTTTCTTTCATGTAATTTAAGCAGGCATTCAACTGGCTTAACGCTCTTCCACTCCGGATATCGACACTGATCGCCACGTTATCAACTTGAATCTGTTCATCATATGCAATTTCCGCAAAACGCTTAATAAGCTGGATTGGGAGATTATCCACACAGAAGTATCCTGCATCCTCCAGCGTTTTCATCGCTGTTGTCTTTCCTGCGCCGCTCATTCCTGTCACAATTACAAATCTCATCCTAGAATGCCCCCAGTGTCTTTATCTCAAGCTCCAGATCCACACCGGAACTGTCTTTTACTTTTTTCTTTACATCGTCTACCAACTGCATGACATCAGCCGCCGTTGCGCCGCCTTTGTTCACCACAAAACCACAATGCTTCTCTGATACCTGAGCTCCTCCTACAGTATAACCGCGAAGTCCCGCATCCATGATCAGTTTTCCTGCAAAATATCCCTCCGGTCGTTTAAAAGTCGATCCTGCCGACGGATATTCCAGTGGCTGCTTTGAGATTCTCGCTTCTGCCAGCCGTTTCATCTCTTCATCTATCTTATCCATATCTCCGGTCTGAAGTTCAATTACAGCTTCCAGCACAACCAGGCCATCCTGTTCTGCCTTACTGTGGCGGTAGCCGAATTCCATATCTGCACCCGCGATCTCATAGATCTGTCCATCCCGATCCAGCACCTTTACAGATGTGATAATATGCTTCATCTCTCCGCCATATGCTCCTGCATTCATATAAACAGCACCACCAACGCTACCCGGTATACCAGATGCAAATTCCATTCCGGTCAGTCCGTGCTGTTTTGCTGTTACCGCAGTTTTAATCAACGATGCACCTGCCTGCGCAGTGATCCTTGTTCCTTCCACCGTGATCCTAGACATTCCATCTGCTATATGAATGATCATTCCACGATAGCCATCATCTGATACCAGTAAGTTGCTTCCATTTCCCATAATAAAAAACGGAACTTTTTCCTTTTTACAGAGGTCTGCAAGCTCTGCGATCTGCTCCGGTTTCTCCGGTTCAGCAATAAAATCTGCTTTTCCACCGATCCGGAAGGTTGTATATCGGTTCAAAGGTTCTTTTGTTTTTATTCTGTTTTCTCCTGTGATCGCTGCTGCGCTCTCATAAAACGATGTCATATAATTTTAAACTCCTGACCTGTTTTTATTCCGGGTTCTCAAGAATCTTATAAACCTGATAGACAAAACAAAGCCTTTAACATAAGGTTTTGCATGCTGTTCCAGTTGATTTCTCAAAATCTCAAACACTACCACACAATATCATACATTAAAGGCTTTTAGAATTCAATATTAAAAATGTATAGAATTTTCAGGGCGTTTCAACCCGATTTATGTAATTTACACATAGTTTACTTAATACTTTTTACTGATTCAGTATACTGCACGCACCACCATACATACCCGCATCGTTACCAAGTGTAGCAAGTGCAAACTTGGTCTGTCTGCATGCATGAAATGCATATTGTGCAAAATATTTTGCAGTTGTATCGATCAGGATATCTCCTGCTCTGGATACACCACCACCGATTACGAAGATTTCAGGATCTACTACACATGCGATCTGGGCAAGTGCTTTTCCAAGAACCTTTCCATGATTTTCTACCAGTGTTGCTGCAAGCTCATCACCTTCTTTTGCTGCATCAAAGATCTCTTTTGCTGAAATGTACTGGATCTGACGAAGCTTGGATGGCTTGTCTGTTGTATTTAAAATGATCTTTGCCATACGAACGATACCGGTTGCTGATGTATACTGTTCCAGACAGCCCTTGTTACCACATCCGCATACTTCTGTCTCGTCGTCATTTACGCAAATATGTCCAATCTCACCGCCTGCACCGTTGGTTCCCGCGAGCATCTTTCCATCTAAAATAATACCGCCGCCGACACCGGTTCCAAGTGTTACCATTACGATATCCTTATGGCCTTTTCCGCCGCCCTGCCACATCTCACCGAGCGCTGCCATGTTTGCATCATTTCCGGCTTTTACAGGAAGGGCTAATAATTTGCTGAGTTCTTCTTCTACATTGAAGATTCCCCATCCAAGATTTACACATTTGATAACCGTGCCGTCTGCCTTTACAGGACCCGGAACACCCATTCCAACACCTGCTACATCAGACTTCTCGATCCTTTTCTCTGCCAGTTTATCTTCAACAGATGCTGCGATATCGCTTAAGATATATTTTCCGCCTTCATCTGTTCTTGTTGTGATCTCCCATTTCTCAACCATCTCACCCTGTGTTGTAAACAGACCGATCTTTACGGTTGTTCCTCCGATATCTACTCCAAATACATAGTTTGCCATTTTTCTACTGCTCCTCCTTATTTGCATTGCCCTTCATAATATTCTGCGTCACTCTGTTATATAATTCCTGTGCCGCATTATATCCCATCTTCTTCTGTCTGTGGTTAACCGCTGCAGATTCAACAATGATCGCGATATTTCTGCCCGGACGGATCGGAATATTATGACTTACGACTTTATTTCCAAGAAATTCTGTGTACTGGTCTTCCAGTCCCAGACGGTCATACTCCGTATCCTTGCTCCACTCTTCCAGATTGATGACCAGATCGATGTTCTGATCCAGCTTTACACATTCTACACCAAACAGTGATTTTACGTCAATGATTCCAATACCACGCAGCTCGATAAAATGTCTGGTAATATCCGGTGCTCGTCCAACCAGCGTCGCATCACTGACCTTCTTGATCTCAACCACATCATCTGCAACCAGACGGTGGCCTCTCTTGATCAGCTCCAGAGCAGCCTCCGATTTACCGATACCACTCTCACCCATGATCAGAACACCTTCGCCGTATACATCGACCAGTACAGCATGTACGGATATTCTTGGTGCCAGTTCTACATGGAGCCAACGATCTACCTCATGTACAAATGCAGATGTAACGGCACTTGATGTGAGGACAGGTACTCCGTGCTTCTTTCCTGCTTCTATAATAAATTCATATGGTTCCAGATCTCTGCAGAATATCAGACACGGCGGCTTATATGAGAAAAATTCATTTATGATCTTGATATTTTCTTCCTCTGTATGCATCGCTGCAATATAGGCATGTTCTACATTTCCGCATATCTGGATACGTCCTGCATCAAAATGTTCAAAGAATCCTCCAAACTGTACCGCCGGGCGGTTCATACCCGGATCCTGGATCAGCACCTTATCGGTATCGATCTCCGGTGTATAATTCTTCAGATTCATTTTCTCTATGAGTTTGGATACTGTTATACTATAAACCATCTTCTCCTCCTGTTTTCCCTAGTTTCAGTTCTTGTTTCATTATATTCTACAACCTATTTATCGTCAATTCATCAATTTATTTTTTCAGGAAAAAAGCCACCTGTTTTCTGAATCTTATGTTATACTGATTTTTATGTGTGAATCTGCTGTTTTTAGAATACGCAGCGGAAAGGATATGAATTCAAAGTATGTTTAATTTTGAAGAAGAATTAAAAAAACTGCCTCATACACCGGGTGTCTATCTGATGCATAACAAGACCGATGAAATCATCTATGTCGGCAAAGCCATTGATCTGTATAACCGGGTACACCAGTATTTTCAGTCAGGATATAAACGCTCACCTAAAATCGAAAAAATGGTCAGCCACATCGCGTGGTTTGAATATATCATCTGCGAATCTGAAATTGAAG
Organism: Coprococcus sp. HCN-4056; assembly: GCF_037892645.1. NCBI lineage: Bacteria > Bacillati > Bacillota > Clostridia > Lachnospirales > Lachnospiraceae > Coprococcus > Coprococcus sp. HCN-4056. The sequence continues at coordinate 253,924 of NZ_JBBKBL010000003.1, forward strand.
CACTGGTGCTGGAATGTAATCTGATCAAAGAACACCGTCCGCACTACAATACAATGCTTACGGATGACAAAAGCTATCCATACATCAAGATCACAGTCAACGAGGATTTCCCTCGTATTCTGTTCTCGCATCAGATGCACCGGGATCATGCCAGATATTTTGGTCCTTATACTAATGCAGGTGCTGTCAAGGATACCATTGATCTGTTAAAAAAACTATATCATCTGCGAAGCTGCAACAAAAAGCTGCCACAGGAAACAGGGCTGGATCGCCCATGTCTGTATTACCACATCGGACAGTGCAAGGCTCCCTGTCAGGGTTACATCTCAAAAGAGGACTACAGCAGACAGGTGGAACAGGCAATCCATTTTCTGACCGGGCATCACCAGCAGACGGTAAAGGAACTGGCAGAAAAGATGAAACAGTTGGCAGCCGATATGGAATTTGAACAGGCGGCAGAGGTTCGTGATCTGATCGAAAGCATCAAGCACATCGCATCAAAGCAGCGTGTTGACAACACAACAACCGATGACCGTGACGTGATCGCGATGGCTACCAACAACATGAACGAAGGCGTTATCTCGGTCTTTTTCATCCGAAACGGCAAGATGATCGGCAGAGAACATTTTCATATGACCGGTGTGCAATCGGAATCTTATGGAGATATTATGGCTGCATTTTTAAAACAGTATTACGCTTCTACTCCATTTCTCCCTAAGGAGATCATTCTGGAGCATGAAGTAAATGAGCAGGAGCTGATCGAACAATACTTAAGCGAACGACGGGGAAATCTGGTACACATCCTCACACCTCAAAAAGGTGACAAAGCCAAGCTGTTAAAGCTTGCGCGTGACAATGCTTTTCTTGTTCTGACACAGGATACTGAAAAGCTGAAACGGGAGCAGGCTCGAACAGAAGGTGCTGCAAAGGAACTGGCAGAACTGATCGGTGTCCCATCTGCCAAACGGCTGGAAGCCTTCGATATCTCGCACATCAGTGGCTACCATTCGGTTGCTTCGATGGTGGTCTTTGAAAATGGAAAAGCCAGACCCAATGAATACCGCAAATTCAAATTAAGAACGATCGACGGACCGGATGACTACGCCAGTATGCGCGAGGTTCTGACAAGACGATTTACCGATGAACGTTTTAAGGTCTATCCTGACATCCTTATGATGGATGGTGGTAAGGGACAGGTCAACATTGCCCTGGAGGTTCTTGACGAACTGCATCTGAATATTCCGGTCTGCGGTATGGTAAAGGATGACTACCACCGGACCAGAGGACTGTATTATAACAATAAAGAAGTGGAATTTCCAAAGAATACACAGGCATTTGACATGGTTACCCGTTTGCAGGACGAAGCCCACCGTTTTGCCATCGAATATCACAGAAGCCTCAGAAGCAAATCTCAGGTACATTCTATCCTTGAGGATATACCGGGCATCGGCCCTGCCAGACGAAAGGATCTGATGGGGTACTTCAAGGATATTTCAAGGATCCGGGAGGCATCCATCGAGGAACTGATGCAGGCGCCATCCATGAACCGGAATGCCGCCGAAGCGGTGTACGGATTTTTCCACAAGGAGTGAGCTAACCTGTGAATATATCTGCAAAAGATGGAAATAGCATAATATATTTGGACACTTTTGACCTTACCAACCAGGGGACGTTCCCACTCGTTTCCACTCTGTGTAACTTCGAACTAACCTCGGCTAAGCCTCGCTAAGGTCTCAGTTACTCCTGCAGCGGTACTAAGATGCTGCTAATGCACCATCACACCACAGGGGTGCGCTTTCGTTCTAAGCTCGTGCAAGCACTCACTAAGTACGAAATGTGAGTACCGGCGGACTCAAATGCCCCTGTTTGGGTAAGTCAAACTGTCCAAATATAATTTACTTTCTTATTTTTTTGCAGATATATTCACAATTATTTAATAAGGAGATAAAGATGGAATATAATTTTTTTGCTATGATTTCAAGGATGAAATACATCGACCGCTGGGCGTTGATGCGGAATACAAGGGAAGAAAATCTGTGTGAGCACAGCCTGGAAGTCAGCATTATCGCTCATGCACTTGCCGTGATCGGCAATACCTATTATGAAAAGGATCTGAATGCAGAGCGGGCTGCTCTGATCGGACTTTACCATGACGCTTCAGAGATTATAACCGGTGATATGCCAACTCCGGTTAAGTATTATAACGATGATATCAAGGGATCCTTTAAAATGATCGAAAAAACAGCCTGCTACAAGCTGTTAAACAAACTGCCGGACGAAATGAAACCACAGTATGAACCACTCTTCTTCCGCCAGTCCGGAGATGAATATATCTGGAAGCTTGTAAAAGCGGCAGATAAACTGTCTGCTCTTATCAAATGCATGGAAGAAACCTCTGTCGGCAATCCGGAATTCTCCAGCGCCTATGAATCCACAAAGGCCGCTGTCGACAAGCTTGCTGCCGACCTTCCGGAGGTTGAACGCTTTCTGTCCGACTTTCTCCCTGCCTACGGCAAAAACCTCGACCAGCTTCAGTTTTAAATAATTCTTGTTTTCAGATAGAACCCAACAGGCATAAAAAACTGAATGCAACAGCATTTTCAGATAACAATATCAAAAGTCACCGGCATATATCACAGCATACACTGTTATGAAGCAAGCCTTTCCGAGCGTCGGTACTTAAGTTGCGTCTTTTGCAACTTTATGTACCGCTACGCCGAGGAACAGAGCGCAAGCGTCTTGCGGAATAACATGTGTATACTGCGATATATGGCAGTGGCTTTTCGTTAATCATTAGCAAATGCTGTTGCATTCAGTTTTTTTATTTATCTCTGTGGTTCCACCTGAGCAAGAATTGACATGAATTCTTTGCCGGTGATCGTTTCATGTTCTACAAGGAAGCTGGCGATAGAATCCAGGGCTGCCATATGGGCAGACAAAAGTTTCTTTGCTTTATTATAGGAATCTCGCAGCATATCACGGATCTCCTTATCAATCTTGGTAGCGGTCTCATCCGAACACTGAAGGGCAAGATTTCGGTCCAGATACTGTCCTTCTATTGATTCAAGCTGCACCATGCCGAATTTATCTGACATACCATACATGGTGATCATGGCTCTGGCTGTCTTGGTCGCCTTCTCGATATCATTTGATGCTCCTGTTGTCACGGAGTCGAATTTCAACTCTTCTGCAGCACGTCCGCCGAGCAGGGTTACAAGCTCTGCTTCCAGTTCTTTCTTGGATTCGAGATATTTCTCTTCTTCAGGAACCTGCCATACATAACCAAGGGAACCCATGGTTCTTGGAACGATCGTAATCCTCTGGATCGGCTCCGTATGCTTCTGGAGTGCTGCAAGCAATGCATGTCCGACTTCATGATAAGCAACGATCTGCTTTTCTTCTTTACTGAGCAGACGATCCTTTTTCTCTTTTCCGGCAAATACAACCTCTACCGCACCGATCAGATCCTGTTGGGAAACAAGACTTCTGCCATCTCTGACAGCGGCCAGCGCTCCCTCATTTATAATATTGGCAAGATCCGCACCAACCGCACCTGAAGTTGCAAGTGCCAGTTCATGAAGATCAACCGTTTCATCCATCTTGACATTCTTGGAATGAACCTTCAGTGTATCGATTCTTCCCTTCAGATCCGGCTTCTCTACGATAACTCTGCGGTCAAATCGTCCCGGACGAAGAAGTGCCTTATCAAGCACCTCAGGACGATTCGTTGCTGCAAGGATCACAATACCCTTTGATGTATCAAAGCCATCCATCTCTGCAAGAAGCTGATTCAGGGTCTGCTCCCGTTCGGAATCTCCGCCATGCCTGGAATCTCTGCTTCTTCCAATTGCATCGATCTCATCAATAAATATAATACATGGTGCCATCTGTGTCGCCTGTTTGAACAGATCTCTGACACGGGAAGCACCCACACCGACATACATCTCTACAAAGCTGGACCCGGACATGGAAAAGAATGGTACATTTGCTTCACCTGCCACTGCTTTTGCAAGCAGGGTCTTACCGGTTCCCGGAGGACCGACAAGCAGTGCCCCCTTTGGCAGCTTCGCTCCGATATCCAGATATTTCTTTGGATTGTGCAGGAAATCGACCATCTCTGTCAGAGATTCCTTAGCCTCTTCCTCTCCGGCAACATCCGCAAAGGTAACACCTGTTTTCTTCTCAACGTAAATCTTCGCATTTGCTCTACCTACACCGCCGCTTCGTTTCATGATCATCGACAGCAACAGATAGAATGCAACGATCATTACAATGTAAGAAATGATCGTGCCAACCATGGCACTTCCGCTTTCATCTACACCTTCATATTCTGTTCCATATTTTGTCTTTGCCTGACGAAGCTTCTCTGCCAGACTGTCATCCGATATTCTGGTTGCAGTATATTTCGTCTTACTGATCACCTTATCATCGGCATTATTTTCAAATACGATCTTACTTCCGTAGATCTTTACGGAACCAACCTCGCCCTTATCTAACATCTCGATAAACTGACCATATGTGACTTCCTCTTCCCTGCCGGATGACACCCGGTCAAATACGCGCCAGAATAAAAATGTCAGTAAAATGGAAATAACCAGGATCACCATGATCGAGCGATTGTTTCTTCCCTTATTTCCATTATTATTGTTATTATTGTTATTATTGTTGTTATTACTGTTATCAGGTAAATTGTTGTCCAATCAGAACCTCCTTTTTATACAGCCTGCCTGCTGTATTCTTCTTTTGTATATATTTCCGGCAATTCCGCATCCATTATAACCACGTTTTTCCCGGCTTTCAAGATGGTACTGCTTTTGTTCATGAAGATTTAACCTTTCTATTCACCCAGATAGTCCATCGCAATACCAAGAGAGGTTTCTCCTCTGCTGATCGTCAGGCTCCATTTTCCGATCTGAAGGTCTGTATAATTTGCACTGGAATCATCCGCAGAATACTCCTTTTCCTGATAGGAGCGGATCATCTCTGTTGTCCGTTCCAGACTGTCGCCCTGAAGCGTTTCATCCTCAAGTGCCATTACCAGATCTTCATAGATCTGATCCAGACAGAAACCATCATCGACATCCGGCGGATACTGCCATATTCGGACAGAGTGGATCGCCTGTGTATTCAGATCACTGTTTATGCTCACATCAATGCCATATTCGTCATCTGAAATATACTTTTCTTTATTATAGTATGTAAATGTATCTCCGTTTTGATACGAGTATTCATACAAACTCAGATTCCCGGCAGTCCCTGTACTTGTATCTTCAAATAAAATGTCATCTTCCTCTGCATTCTGTAAAAAAGCAGCCTCCAGCTCATCACTGGTGACGCCCTCATAATGAGCCACACCATCACAGGCTTCTCCCCGGTCATACACTTCATCGGCTGATAAGCCAACCAGACTGTCTGTGCCATAATCCGTGGTTTCTCCCGGCTGATAGATATAGCGGTAGCTGTATCCGTTCTCATCTACATAGTTTTTCTCATCCTGTTCATCCAGCATCTCATGTAATTCATCCAGAGATTCCTGCATCTTCTGCTTATCCCGGTACTGCTGCCATGCATCCCACAAGCTGCTCATCCGGAAGCATACTCCAATCGCAGCCAGAAAAAGCAGGCCAGAGATCACACTCTCTGCTTTTTTCGATTTCTTTTTCTTTGTCGTATAGGTCGTATCCAGATTCGGCATAGGGTTTGCCGATGTCGGAGTCCGATTCGCCCATTTCGGAAGCTCGGTTTCAAACTCATCATGGCAATCCGTTACTTCATCCTCAACTTCAGGTTTGTCCGCACTGTAGTCCGATACATCCCCACTATATTGATACTCTCTCTGATAATCTTCAGGCTCTCGTCTTTCGTTCAGATAAAAGCTGTGGCTGGTTTCTATCGGTGTTACAAACCGTTTACAGGTTTTACAAAAATTAATACTGTTTACTTTTCCATCACATATCGGACAGATCTTTGTTCCCATAAGTACCTCCTCTTTCTTTTCGATACTTTATTTCTAACGCTAACTTTATATTCTTTTTCGGCATCCGTCAATATTCTTTTCTCCGGCTTGACATCCCCATGGAAACTCACTATTATTTTTTTAACTTATGATCTACAGGAGGTTTATGTCACATGCCCGGTTTTCTGATGCATCTGATCGAGGGTGAAATGATAATCAATAAAATAAATACAGGTGTAACTTCCGCAGCCGATTCCCGTCTGTTGGCAATAAAGGCCGACCCGGAACAGTTTCTCCTCGGCTGTATCCTGCCGGATATCACGGATAATAAAGAAAGAACGCATTTCCGTCCGGCATGGCAGAAGAATCTGATCACTAAATATCCGGATCTTGATTATATCCGTGCTCTCTACCCGGATGATGCGATATTGTCACCGGCTGACTATGGCATCCTTGCACATCTGCATCTGGATACCCACTATGTGACTGATTTCTGGCCGGACTATTTTACTATAGAAAATACCGCAGGGAATACCTGTTTTGATACAAGACAACCTTTGTATGTTCACATTTCCTCACAACCGGAAAAAAAGATTCCTCTGGCAGAATTTTTCTCTGACCGGTACTTTTATGGAGAATATGATAGGATCAATCCACGTCTACTAAAGGACTTTCATCCATATATACCGGAACAAATCACTTATCAGCCGGAGCTTGTACATATTACAGAATGCCGGCCGGAGGATCCGTCACAGATCACAAAAGCTCTGCAGACGTACATTATTCAGAATCCGTCACCTGCCCCGGAAGCTTCCGTCACCCGTGCTGAGATTTTTCCATATGATGCAGTCATTGAATTTCTGGAACATATGGCAGATACATTTTTTACAGAATTCATTTAACCTGTCTTCCATATCAGCAGCCAAAATAATATTTATAATTTCACCCATAACAAACAGCCATCGATGCATCGGAAACGGATCCGTATATGGATCCGGCTTCCTTTTCATCAATGGCTGTTTTTTTATTTTCGGCTTATTTGATCTTCGCTTTTACTTTAACGGAATAAGCACCATGTGTTTTTTTCTTATTCAGAGTTTTGTATGCTCTGACCTTGAAATAATATGTCTTTCCTTTTTTCAGGCTCTTCTTTGTCAGATTCAGCTTCTTTGTATCGCCGATCTTCTTATACTTACCTTTCTTTGAGGTTGCCATATATACCTGATATCCACTGGCACCGGCTACCTTCTTCCAGCTTATCTTACATGCCTTTGATTTCGCTGTCGTCTTTACTGATTTTACCTTTGATGGCTTCGTTACAAATGCCTTACTCTTCTCTTTGCCCTTTATCTTAGAGTTTCCTGACTTCTTATAAGCATATACACTATAAGTGTATTTGGTTCCTGCTTTCAGCTTCTTCGCATTGTAAGAAGATGCATTCTTACCCACCGTTTTTATAAGTTTCTTCTTGCCGGAGCCCTGCTTCTGGTAGATCATATATCCATCTGCATCAGATACCTTCTTCCATGTGATCTTTGCAGAAGTTGTCTTGATCTTGCTTACTGTAATCTTTTTCGTTACACCAGGCTTCTTCACATTCGGTGTGGTCTTTGCCTTAATCGCAAATGTCTTTGACGCACTTCCTGTATAATTGCCTTTTCCGGTTATCACAACCTTCGCTGTACCAACATTTGTATTGTTGGAATATGCTGCCGTGTAATCTGTATTCAGCTTCAGCAGCTTACCCTTTAATGTAACAGCAACTGCAGGTGTTAACGCTTTTCCGGTGTAAGTCTGATCTGCCACCGTTATAACTGCCGCAGACAGATCTGTCTTTGTAACCGGTGTCGTCTGTTTTACAATTGCAAAATACTGTGTCAATGTACCGGTGTAATTTCCATTTCCTGTAATCTGTATCACAGCCTTGGTTGTCGGCTCTGTATTCGACTGATACGATACCGTATAGTCTGCAGATGCACCAGCGCTCAGCACTGCATTTCTTGCTGTATCCTTGACAATAACGGAAGGTGTGACAGCCTTTCCTGTATAGAATGTGCTCTTTGTATAGGACACTTTACATTTCTCTATCTGCTTTGGAAGGATCGTAAAAGTTCCATATCCTGTATTTTTAAAGGAATCCGAAAGACCATTTACCGTGATCCTTGCAGTTCCGGCATTGATATTTTCAGAATAGAGCACACTGTATTCGGATGGATCGATCACTCTGCCGGATACCTTTACTGTAACAGCCGGCTTCTGTTCCCTGCCGTTATAAGTCTGGTTCTCGGCCGTTATCTCTGCATCCTTGAGATTGATCTCCTGTTTCTGGATTGAGAAATACCGGTCTATTGTTCCTGTATAATTTCCTTTTCCTGTGATCCGGATCCGTGCAGATGTTGTCACTTCTGTATTGTTCTGATAGCTGACATCATAATCAACATTTTGCTTCAGCTCAACTGCTCCATCCATTACCTTTACTTCCGGACAAACCTGCTTTCCTGTATATGACATCAGATTTGCATAAGTCACAGAAGCGTCTTTCAGAGGCTTCGCCTGAATCGTAAAGTTTTCAGTTATCGTTCCCTTATAATTGCCTTTGCCTGTAACTGTGATCGTTGCAGTTCCGACATTGATATTGTTGGAATATGCCACGTCATAGTTTGCAGCCGCCAGTGATCTTCCACTTATCAGAACAGTGCATCCCGGTTTCAGTTCTCCTCCTGTATAGGTATATGGAGAACCTGTAACCATGATAAAACCGCCATTATTTATATCAAAAGGCTGAATGGTAAAGGTCTTTTCAACTGTTCCATCATAATTGCCAAGACCTGTAATCTTTGCTTTTGCAGTTCCGGCATTGATGTTATTTGTAAATGCAACTGCATAATCCTTGCCCTTTGTAAGCGTTTTGCCGTTAAAGGTTACTGTAATATCCGGACTTAACGCTGATCCTGTATAAGTCACTGTACCCACATTCATTACCAGTGAATCATTCAGCGATTTCCGCGTGATCGCAAAAGTTCCGGTTGTGGTTCCCTTATAATTACTGCCGGTTCCGGTCACAGTAACGGTTGCCGTTCCGACATTGGTATTGCCGGAATATGAAACACTGAATTCTGACAGATTTGTGATCCGCTTTCCACCTGTGGTTGTAAGGCTTACAACTGCCGGTGTAAATGCCGCACCTGTATATTCATATGACCGCTGTACAAGTGCTACTTCTGCACCTGTAATATCTGCTGCCACGATCTTAAATGTCAGGGTTCTTGTACCTGTATATGCTCCGATGCCCTGGATCGTAATGGTTGCAGTGGAACCGACCGTCTTATTGTTGGTTACTGTTACAGTATAACTCTCACCTTCTACCAGAGTAACTCCATCCCGTGTGATCCTGAGCTTCGGAATAATGGCTTCGCCTCCCTGATACTCCTGATCTCCGATCGATGCTATGCTGATTGAACTGTCATTGATGTTTGTTACGATCTTTGTGATCTTAAATGTACAGGCCTGTGTACCGCTGAAATTTCCATTTCCTGTGATCCGGATCGATGCACTGTCTGTTTCATTTATATTATTGCTATAGGAAACAGTGTAATCCGTTCCTGCCTTCAGTTCATAGGAACCATAGGTCAGTTTTACAGAAGGTTTTACCTCGGATCCGGTATATACCATCTCTTTGCTGTATTCTGCTTTACAGCTTGAAATAGCTCTGGCTGCGATCGTGAAGGTCGTCTTTGAACTTCCGCTATAGTTACCTTTTCCGGTTGCTGTAATCGTTCCTGTACCGGCATTGATATTATTTTTATAGGATAATTCATAATCTGCATTGGCAGCTAAAGTCGTAGTTCCAATCTTTACGGTTGCTGTCGGCTTCTGTTCACTTCCTGTAAATGTACATGCTGTAATATTACTGAAAACCGCTCCGTTGATCGATTTCTTTGTAACAGTAAATGTTCCCACTGCATTTCCTGTAAAGTTTGCATTTTTTCCTTTTATAGTTACCGTTGCCGTTCCACAGTTTGTGTTGTTCGAATAATTCACAGTGAAATTCGTCATACTGGTGTAGGTCTTTCCGGATACCGTTGTAAAGGATGTAACACCCGGAGTCTGTGGCATGCCTGTATATTCATAACTGTCTGCTTCCAAAACAACCTTTGCATTTGTCAGATCAAGTGCAACAACATTAAAGGTTACTGTTCTTGTTCCTGTATAATCATTGATTCCCGTAATGGTTACTATTGCTGTAGATCCTGCAGTATAATTATTGGTATAAGTAACCGTATAATCTGTATTCAGAGTGAGGATCGTACCACCATTTCTGACTGTAACAGCAGGTCGGAGTCCCTGTCCTGCATTGTATTCCTGGTCTGCGATCGCATCGACTGTAATCGTTGAAGCATTGACGTCAGTACGATCTCTGGTGATCTTATATGTCAGTACTTTTCTTCCTGTAAAATTACCTTTTCCTGTCACTGTAGCAGTCGCTGCCGTTGTCTCATTTATATTATTGGAATAAGCAACGGTATAATCCGTACCCTCTATTAAGAGCTTCTGACCATATGTGATACGGATATTCGGCGTTACGGCACTTCCTGTCCATTTTACGCTCTCATCATAACTGAACGAGCAATCTGCCAGCGCTCTTGCACTGATCTTGAAATTTATAGATTTCGTTCCACTGTATCCATTCTTTCCGGTGATCGTAACCGTACCTGTACCACAGTTAACATTTGCGCCATATGAAACGGTGTAATCGCTGTCCTTCGTCAGTGCTTTGCCATCATAGGTCACTGTAACCTCCGGTTTGATCTGTACTCCGGTATAGGTCTGATCTGCAATTGTACTGCACACTGCCCCTGACAGATCCGGCAGGGAAGAAGTGATCGTAAAGTACACAGTTTTGGAACCTGTATAGTTTCCCTTGAACGTAACAATTACCTTTGCAAGATTGCCGGCTGCTACATTATCTTTATAAGATACCGTATAATCTATTCCTTTGGTCAGTGTATATCCATCTGAAGTGACCGACATTACTGTCGGTCTGATCTCTGCACCGGTCTGATCAAAGGATGTCTGATTCAATGTTACCTTTGCTGTATTCGTCACATCCAGAGGATTGACAGTCAATGTACCGGTAACGGTTCCTGTATAATTGCCTTTTCCTGTCGCACTGAACGGTACCGTTCCTGCTGTCTTTGCTACATAGCTTGCAACTGTATAATCGGTTTTATTCGTCAATGTTGTTCTCAGTTCGCTGTCATAAACACTGATCTTTGGTGAAAATACTTCTGCTCCATATTTATATGTTGCAGGCTCTGCCGTCAAAGTCGCCTTTGAAATATCTCTTGGATTGATCTTAAAAGTGAGGGACTTTGTATTTGCATATTTGCCGCATCCACTGATCAGAACCGTTCCATTTCCTGCATTTGTATTTGCGGAATAGGATACCGTATAATCCGTTCCCTGCTTTAATGTCGTGCTTCCATCCTTTACCGTGACAGCCGGTGTCTGTGCCTGTCCATTATATGTACATGAAGCTACCGTTACCGTTGCTGTTGAGATATCTTTTGTCTCTGTATCTCCACCACTGCTGCTGTTTGATTTGATCGTGAAATATACTGTCTTTGACCCTGTATAGTTTCCTTTGAATGTGACAATTACCTTTGCCGCAGTACCAACCGCAGTATTATTCTGATAGCTTACGGTATAATCGGTTCCTGCCGTTAATGTATGTCCGCCTGCTGTTACTGCTGTAACGGTTGGCTTGATCTCTGATCCTGTCTGCGTAAATTCTGTCTGATTTAATGTAACTGCTGCTACACTTGACACATTCAGTGCATTTACCGTAAAGGTTCCGCTGACCGTTCCGGTATAGTTTCCTTTTCCGGTTGCTGTGATCGTTACATTTCCAACATTTACTGCATTATAACTTCCTATCGTATAATCGGTATTATTCGTTAATGTTCTTCCGAGTCCGTTATCTTTGACTGTGATATTAGATGATGTAACTGATGCTCCGTAATTGTAGGTTTCTGTCGCTGCTGTCAGCGTTGCATTCGACAGATTTCTTCTTGCAATTGTAAATGTCGCTGTCTTCGTATTCCTATACTTGCCGCATCCGGTGATCGTCACTGTTCCGGTTCCGGCATTGGTATTGGATGCATACTGTACGGTGTAATCCGTTCCCTGTCTCAGTGTTGTACTTCCGTCTTTTACGGTAACTGCCGGTGTCTGAGCGGTTCCGTTATAGGTACAGGATGCTACCGTTACGCTTGCTGCCGAGATATCTTTCGTTCCTGTATCTCCGCCACTGCTGCTGTTTGTGATCGTAAAGTTTACTGTCTTTGTTCCTGTATAACAATTTATACCTGTAATTGTTACAGATGCCGTTCCTGCATTGGTATTATTGCTGTAAGAAAGAGTATAGTCAACACCTTCTTCCAGATACTGATAATCATTATTCTCATCCAGCCAGGAGTTCACATCGGCAATCGTTACCGATGGCTTCTTTTCCTTTCCATCATAGCTGTAATTGGAATTGCTTAGTGTGATGATCTGATCCTGGATATTGGCAGCCTTCAGATACCAGGTATAGGTTTTGGAACCACTGAAATTATTCATTCCCTTAATCGCTGTCGTTCCCTTAGAACCAATCTTCAGATAATTCTCTGAAAGAGTAACATTCTCATAATAATCTTTCTCTGCTACCAGAACCTTTCCATTCCAGGTAACCGATTCGACTGTCGGAGAATTTGCCAGATTCTTTACATATGGAACATAATACTTGCCGGATACAAGTGTCGTATCGGATGCAAATTTGACCGTTGCTTTATTGATCGGTGTGACACGGATCTTGAATTTTGCCGTATTGCTTCCTGTATAACCCTTTTCCGGTTTACCGGTTATCGTCGCCACGGCAAGCTCAGTTGCAGTTGACACGTTCACGTTGTTTGTGTATACCACATCATAACAGTCTGACGGTACTTCCTCCCCATCTACCTTTACCGTAACCGGTGCTTCGATCGCCTCGCCGGTATAATAATTACCAAGACCGGTTTCCGTCGTCGCTACAACAGTAACCTTATGTGCTCCATCCTTTCCGGACAGGTCGATCAGATCCGCTGCCTTCACCCGACCTGCAAATGGAATTCCTGCCCCGCCATACGGCACGATCATCGTGATGACCATGACAACGGTAAGGAACCATGCTGCTGCTCTTTTTCCATGTTCTCTCATGCTTCTAAAATGCCCTCCTTGCTGTTATGCCCGCTGTATTATACACTTTATACAAGATGTCTCTACATTTGTACTGCCCCTCTGTGCATATTTTTCATTTCATCCTGTCTCTTATGATATTGCATAAAAAAATACCCCAAATGCAGTTCCGCGCAAACAAAATTTAAGTGAATTTTACCATTTTTTGCATGCCGCTTCAATCCGCATTTGGGATATTTTTAATTTTTATTTTATATAATATGTCACACTAACTGGTTGGAATATAGAAAATATCCAGCATCTCTTCTACCAGACTTCCCGTATCCACCTGATACTCATCAAAATGAGCAGGGCGTTCATACGTTCCCGGAAGCTTCTGTATATCCTTCTCTGCAACTGCTATATCCATTCCACGCATTCTGCTGAACAGATACAGGCAGGCATCTCTGTCCAGATTCGTCTGCAGATATGGACTTGCTGCCTCGTATACCTTCTTTATGATTCCCTTATCATCGGAATAGCACTGTTCAAACCGCTCCAGCCAGCCTGCCAGATACTGACTCTGACGTTCCATCCGTCTGCCATGTTCGCCGACTGCATCCGTTACCGTATCCATCTTTTCCAGATACCGGTATGCGTCATTGCCCTGTAAGGTGACTACATCCTTCTCAAAGACATTCTCACTGATCGTATCTCTGGCTGTCAATGTTACCCCGCTCAGGACGTCATTGATATCTGCCATTGCATCCATGTCAAGTGCCACATAACCGTTGATTGGAAGATTATACATCAGTCCGGATACCGCATGTGTAAAATTCTCACAACTGACGATCTCGCCATCCCCATAACCATATGCCAGTCCGATCTGCATCCGGTCTGTAAGTGCTGTTTTTCCTTCTATGGTTTTAATATCCACATCTGTCATACTGTCACGATTTATATTAATAACGTGAAGCTTATCATTTCGAAGATCAAATACCATCAGGAAGCACAGATCGATCCTTCCGCCATACCGGACATATTCAGAACCATTTGCATCCGAATAAGTCAGGGCATCATCTCTGTCTCTGAGATCAGCTTCCGTCGTAGCTTCTGTATCCTCTGAGGCTTTCTTTGATTTTTTCTTTGACTTCTTTGACTTTTTGGACTTTGTTTCTTCCGTTGCCGCCTCTGTCGTCTTCGGTTCTTCGTTCTTTTCCGGTTCCTTCGGCACATACTCGGAATTATCCACGCCAAATACCAGAATCGATACGGTATCTGTATTATAAACGTAGTTCTTTCCTTTATATGTGATAGCCGTTGAAGAAGATCCGTCTGTATGAAAACTCACCTTTTCTCCCTGCGCATTTTCTGCCAGCCGGTTCTTTCCATTCATATACATTCTGGCAAATATACCGGCAGGGATCCCGGTCACAACCAGTACAACAACAAGCAGGATCACACAGACCTTTTTCCTGAGACTCCATGGATCTTTCAGCTTTTTGGGTGCATATACCGGTCTGGATTCCAGTTCCGGATCCAGCTTCTTCTTTTCCCGTTTCGCTTTCTCTGCCTTCTTCTGAAAAAATTCTTTTCTGATATCCTCTGTCTGGATACCTTCGGCAGCGATCTCTTCCTGTGTTTCCTGCACGATCTCTTTTATAAGCTGATCGACTGCTTCCTCACCAGTCTGCGGAACCGGAGCAGCAACCGGTTCTTCCGTCCGGCTGACCGGACGGCTGTTTTCGGTTTCCTGTTTTACTTCTGTCTTTTTTTCTTCTGACTCTTTTTCTTCTGACCGTCCATCCTGCAATGCTTCTGCAAGCCGAATCGCTTCTAACAGCTTCTCGTCAAATAAATCTTCCATATAACAACCTTATGCATACAGTGGATACTTCTCTACAATACTCTTAACAAGTGCTTCTGCTTTTGCCTTGTCATCATCAATCACTGCTGCCTTGATCGCCTCAGCAATTGTCTCCATATCAGCTTCATTTGCACCTCTTGTTGTAACCGCCGGTGTTCCGATACGGATACCGCTTGTTACAAACGGAGATTTTGGATCATTTGGTACTGTGTTCTTATTTACAGTGATATGAACCTCATCTAAAAGCTTCTCTACTTCCTTACCGGTACGGTCCAGATTCTGAAGATCCACCAGCATAAGGTGGTTATCTGTACCACCTGATACGATATTGAAGCCTCTTGCCATTAATGCAGATGCAAGTGCTGCTGCATTCTTTACAACCTGTGCCTGATACTCCTTATATTCCGGCTGTAATGCTTCCTTTAAACATACTGCCTTACCTGCGATGACATGCATCAGAGGTCCGCCCTGGATACCAGGGAATACTGCCTTATTGAAGTTGAACTTCTCATTGATCTCGTTGCTGCACATGATCATACCACCTCTAGGTCCACGAAGTGTCTTATGAGTAGTAGTTGTTGTAACATGTGCATATGGAATCGGGCTCATATGAAGGCCTGCTGCTACAAGACCTGCGATATGTGCCATATCTACCATCAGATATGCACCAACCTCATCTGCAATCTCACGGAATCTCTTGAAATCGATTGCTCTTGCATATGCAGATGCACCCGCTACGATCAACTTTGGCTTGCATTCCTTTGCGATCTCAAGAACCTTGTCATAATCTATAAAGCCATCATCATTTACACCATAAGGTACACAGTGAAAATATTTACCGGACATATTTACAGGTGATCCATGTGTCAGATGTCCGCCATGATCCAGATTCATTCCCATAAACGTATCGCCAGGATTTAAAATAGCAAAAAATACTGCCATATTGGCCTGTGCTCCGGAATGTGGCTGAACATTTACATATTCACATCCAAATAATTCTTTTGCACGCTCTCTGGCAAGATCTTCCACTACGTCTACATACTGGCATCCGCCATAATATCTCTTTCCAGGATAACCTTCTGCGTATTTGTTAGTCAGATGGCTTCCCATGGCTGCCATAACTGCCTTTGATACGATATTCTCTGATGCGATCAGCTCCAGATTGTTATTCTGTCTGTTCAATTCATCCGTCATTGCTGCCGCAACTTCAGGATCTACTTTTGTAATTTCATCAAATCCAAACATTTTCTTACCTCCTGGTATGTAATAATATATAACGCATTAATAGAAACAGTATACCATGTCCTCCCTTTCCATACAAGCCAACAAGTAATAGAAATAGGATAGAAATAAAATTGCTGGGAATAAGATCAGATCTTATTTTTCAGAAATGGAAATATTTTCACTTCGCCCCTTGACAAATAAATTTCTCTATACTAATATTGATGAGTATGTTTACATTGAATTGTCCGTGTCCGGTTTTAATGTAAAAACCTTATTATAATCTATAATTCAAATGGAGGTAGAGAATTTTGGCTAACATCAAATCTGCAAAGAAAAGAATTGAAGTAATTGACAAGAAGACTTTAAGAAACAAGATGATCAAGTCTAAGGTTAAGACAGTTATCAAAAAGGTAGAAGCTGCTATCGCTGCTGGTGACAAAGAAGCTGCTCAGGCAAATCTTCTGGTTGCTATCTCAGAGATTAACAAGGCTGCTTCAAAGGGCGTTTACCACAAGAACAATGCTTCTCGTAAAGTATCACGTCTTACAGCCGCTGTCAACAAGATGGCTTAATCTGACTCATATATATTTTTATAATTGATTACATATGTAAGGCTGCACATATATAATCAAAACCGTCAAAAAAACAGAACCCATTGAGGTTCTGTTTTTTTTGTAATAATTCCGGCATCCAAATCGCAATACCTACGGTATGTTTTGACTCACTGCATTCCTGCGCGTCACATACCAGCTACCGACTCAATGATATTAACAACACTTCCACTGCCACTACATCCGATGCCTGACTCGTCTTTAATTTATAGTCAGTATCCTGACAGGCTTCCATGATCTTCTTCAGTTCCTGTTCTGAATAATTCCGGCACTGTTCCGCATATTTCTTCACCGACCATGACGGAATGCCTAGCACCGATGCCGTATCTGCATAATTTTTATTCTCGGCAAGACACATCTTTGTTTTTAATAACAGATCATACTGTCTGGCGATCAAAAACAGAATTCGCATCGCAGGCTCCCTGTTTTCAAGCAGCTCATGATACAGGTGAAGTGCACGATCCTGCTGCTTTCTGGATATGGCATCGATCATCTCAAATATATGTCCCTCCGAATTGCCAACGCAGAGAGCTTCCACATCGGATACAGTTACATCCTCCCTGTCTACCGTATAGCTTATCAGCTTATCAATCTCATTCTTGATCGAATTCATATCTGATCCGGTATGCTCGATCAGGGAACGGATCGCATCATCGGTTATCCGTTTTCCTTCTCCCTTGAACATTCCCTTAACCCATACAGCAAGCGTCTTCTCATTTGGTGTTTCAAAGCACAGGGCTTCTCCCAGCTTATCAACGGTTTTATATAATTTATTTCTCTTATCAACTTCTGACTCAACAAACAGGATCAGCGAAGTATCCGGCAGCTCTTTGATCCGCTCCGCAAATTCCTCACAGCTCTTTTTAAACAATCCGGTCCCTTCTGCCAGCACCACACGCCGGTCAGCGAAGAATGGCATTGTCTCACAGAAGCCTATGATCTCCATCGGGTCGATCTTCTCTCCTGCAAACTTTGCAAAGTTCATATTGTCCTCACAGTCTGTTACCGCCGAAAGCAATTTGTCTCTGTACTGGTTCACAAGATATGTTTCATCTCCGTATAACAGATATACCGGAGCATAGCTTTCATTCTTTATATGCTCGTTGATAACCGCCATTGCATCCTTACCGCTCTGTTTTTTTCCTGCTGCCATAGCTATGTCTCCTTTCTTTCCTGTTCCAGTCCATTATGCCAAATACCGATTTGATTTTCAACACCTGTCTATGATATTCTTCCGTAATAACAGGATCTGCAGCAAAACCAGCACAACATGAAACAGGATAGTTGCGTTTCCCATCTCCATACCAAATACACAGGTAATCGTATATGGGATCGAGCTTACCGGCGATACCCCAAGGTTTGATTTTACCGATACGGCTATTCCTGCCGTCATGATAAATAAGCCTACCAGATATGCCACCAGCCGGATTCCCAATCGATCTTTCCACTTCATTTTCTCTCACCTTTCTCTTTCTGACTTTAAACCACAAAAAAAGTCTGGTATCATACATCTACCAGACTTTTATCTACTGATCTATTGTAAGAAATGGCACTGGCAAAGTCAAACGGCTTTGCGTATAGTTTGTGAGATATTACCAAATCCAGACCGAAATTCAGACCGTGATCTCGATCTGATTATCCTCGATACCTAGAACACAGCTCTCATAATATCCATCACCTGTCACCCGGGGTCCGCTGACAACTTTATATCCGTCCTCTTCCAGTCTTTTCGTCAATGCATCGACTTTCTCTCTGCTTCCAACTGAAAAAGCGAGATGAATATACCCTGTTCGTGCCAGCTCTTTTCTCACATTGGATACCCGTGGTTTCTGCATGATCTCCAGTCTTGCTCCATCCTCAAAGCTTAAAAAATACGACTGAAACTCTGTTTTCGGATTATAATACTGTTCTCCCGCAGCAGCATCAAAATACTTTATAAAAAATTCTTTTGTCTTTTCCAGATCCTCTACATACATTGCAACATGCTCGATCCGCATTTCTGATATCCTCCTGTTTTCTATGTATTTTAAAAATATAACCTAAATATAAAATTTACCCAATCCGAATTATCCAGGTTGTCAATTCAACTCTTTTCTGTTATAGTAGCAAAGGTTTTTGAGAATATCAAATACCAAAATCTAAAATTCGATTTTCAAACGGAGGTGAATTTTCATGGATAGTTGCGATCGTATTGGACGAAGTAAAATATGCGATGTTATGATAAGAAAGCATAAATGGATGTGGCTGTCTATGAAGATCCGATAACCCCATCTTATATTGTTGTGTGCCTTTTCATACATCGCATCAGACGATCCTGACCATCCGGTCTTCACACTGAGGCGATGTATTTTTATGTCTGAAAACAGGCAGGAAGGAGGTCACAATGACAAAAATCACAGTATTTAAAAAAGATTATGTAACAGAACTCGTAAAAATCATCCGTAATGCAAAGAACGCACAGGTATTGCAGAAGCATTTGGCAAACTATCACGACAAAGATGTCGCAGAAGCAATCACACGGCTAAACGAAACAGAACGAATGCACCTGTACACTATGATCGGCACCCCACGGCTCGCAGAGATCTTCTCTTATCTGGATGATGCCAAGCCGTATCTGGATGAACTGTCACTTGATAAAGCCGCAAGAGTCATATCCGATATGGATGCGGATGATGCTCTGGATATTCTGGATGAACTTTCCGCCGAACAACAACAGGAAATGGTTGCCCGTCTGGATGATGATTCCCGGAGAGATGTAAAGAAGCTGCTTTCTTACGAAGACGATGAGATTGGAAGCTGCATGACGAACAATTATATCTGTATTCCGGACACCTTATCCATCCGTGAAGCTATGAGTACACTGGTTCGGCAGGCAGGAGAACATGACAATATCTCGACGATCTATACCACTGATATAAATGGTCAGTTTTCCGGTGCTATCGATCTGAAAGATCTGATCATCGCACGGGAAAATGACTCTTTGTCAAATATTATCAGCCGCTCCTATCCGTCTGTATATGAGCATGTGAAGATTGCAGACTGTATCGAAGATCTCACCGATTATGAAGAGGATTCCATCCCGGTTTTATCGGAAAACGGAACCATTGCCGGTATCCTGACTGCAAATGATATCGTGGAACTGGTGGATAATGCTATGGGTGATGACTACGCAAAGCTCGCCGGTCTTACATCCGAAGAAGACCTGAACGAACCAACCTTTACCAGCATGAAAAAACGTCTGCCATGGCTCATCATCCTTCTGTTCCTTGGCATGGCGGTATCCTCTGTGGTAGGATTGTTTGAATCCGTTGTTGCGGTGCTTCCAATCGTAATATGCTTCCAGTCCCTTGTCCTTGATATGGCTGGAAATGTCGGCACACAGTCCCTCGCTGTTACGATCCGTGTACTTATGGACGAAGACCTGAGTGCTAAAAAGAAGCTTTCCCTTCTTATCAAAGAAATGAAGATCGGCTTCTTAAATGGTGCAAGTCTTGGAATCATGGCACTCCTGTTTTTAGGAATCTATATCCACTATTTTAAGAAATATATATGGGCATCTGCATTCCTGATCTCTGGCTGTGTCGGCATCTCGCTGATCGTTGCAATGGTGATCTCAAGCTTTGTCGGAACTATCATTCCTATGTTCTTCTACAAGATCCATATTGATCCTGCGGTTGCTTCCGGTCCACTCATTACAACGGTCAATGATCTGGTTGCCGTGATCACCTACTACGGACTGGCAATGGTATTTTTGATCAATATTTTTCATATTTAGGTTTTGAATCTTCATCGTTCCGGCAAAAGACAGGTTGTTTTCTATAACAGAAATCACTTCTCTTTTGCCAGGACTTTTTTACATCGTGTTTCTGTTTTCTTTTACCGGAACTTTTTTACATCATGTTTCTATCTTCTTTTGCCAGAACTTTTTTACACCAGGTTTTTGTTCCACATTTTGGACATTTCAAATATCTTGTTGAAATCATATGCATTCCCATTGTATATGCACCAAAGGTCGGAACAAACAGCTCATTGCAATGACGGCATTTGTAATAACCGATGGTGCGCTCACCTTCCATCGCAACCATAAGTCCACAACCAAATATAACACATGCGATCACTATCAGTAATATCTTAACCGGTACTGCGATCACCTCTGTATACACTGCAACAACCATGATCAATGTAATAAATGATATCGTTGCAATTAAACCCGTTATAATTGTAGGAATTAATTTCTTCTTGTTTTCTTCTCTTTCTTTAATCATATTCACCATATTTTCCTCCGCTTTCTTTTGATATTCTTCCTCAGACACTCTTGCACCGGACAACAGTTCATTTACCGTAATGTCCAGTTCCTTACATAAAGGTAATAACAGAGACACTTCCGGGAATCCCTTTCCACATTCCCATTTAGAAACTGTTTTATCACTGATATTCAGTTTTTCTGCAAGCTGCTTCTGTGTACAACCTTTTCTTTTTCTTTCTGCTGCAATAAACCTGCCTATACTGATCTGATCCATATCTGCCTCCTTTCTGACCAGATTATTACATACCTGCATCCGGCATCATACCCATAAAGCGTAGAAAATGGTGAATTTCTGCGGATTCTACGCACTGTAGAGTATAGTTTGCCACTTCTTTATACTAATTATATCATGTGCTTCGCACATTCTATGCATTCCGCAAAATCAGCATCCTTGCGAGCAAATAATTTTGCGTTCATTATATCAAATGTGTCATTTATCCGAAATAATATTCTGCCACTTGCTCTATTCTTTCCATTCCGATAGGACAAGCACTGGTTTCATATGTCATAATTAAATTAATAGATGGT
Source organism: Coprococcus sp. HCN-4056 (assembly GCF_037892645.1). Classification (NCBI taxonomy): domain Bacteria; kingdom Bacillati; phylum Bacillota; class Clostridia; order Lachnospirales; family Lachnospiraceae; genus Coprococcus; species Coprococcus sp. HCN-4056. The sequence continues at coordinate 275,610 of NZ_JBBKBL010000003.1, forward strand.
ATTATTCCATTATCACAATATGTTTTTATTTTCCTGCAGGCATGACTCGCATATTCCGGATTGTCCATCATACCGAAATGTTCCCAATAATAATACTCTCCTGTTTTTGGATGTCGAATCGTAAAATCCGGATACATTACTATCCCATCCAGCACCAATTGATTTTCATATCGAAATGGTATTCTTTCCCGGAATAAAACATTATCGATCATTGCTTCTGATTTAGAACGAAGATACTTGCCCTGCGTCCCTTTTATATTTAAATTCTCCGGATATTTCTTATTTGTTTCATATTCTTCTGTCATCCATGCTTCTAAATTTTCTGAATGCGGTCCAAATGCCTTTCCCAGCAATTCAATGTAACCATCATGTTCCAATAACATATCAGATGCATTATTTTCCTTTTGCACTTTTCTTATATACGCATTACACGCTTCAAGCTCGCACATTAAATCCTGTTTTCTTAACATATAATACTTTTTCATAGCAAGTTTTTCAGCCAAGAGTCTCTCTTTCTTTGACAGATATATTGACTTTCCTGCACTCTTCAAATACCATTTATATCCTTTTCCATTTTTGGCACATATTAATTCTTCTTTCGGAAATGTTTTCTCTAATATCTCTATCTTCTGTATTTCTTTTTTCAATTTGACGATTCTCTTTATTATTATATCTTTAATCATACGCATTCTCCTCGTTTCTTTTATGTTCTTTTTCTGCAATATTTTTATTGGTATAATTTCCATTTTTATTTGTTAATACCCCCGGAGAACACTTCTCCCATGGTATCAGGCTATTTCCCCACTTTGCATACCCTTCTGCTCATCCTGTTTGTGGTATATTGTCTAATTTTCTTTATCCATACCCTTGTTCAATCCGCTGTAGCGGGTATTATATTAGCTTGCTTTCTTCCATACCCTCGCCAATCTATTGTAGCGGGTATTATATTAGCTTGCTTTCTTCCATACCCTCGCCAATCTGTTGCTTCGGGTATTACACTTATTTGCTCTCTTCCATACCCCTTGCACCGACATTAGCCTTGGTATAACAGTTCATTTTCTTGAATAATACCCAAAATTCTTCTTTCATCGATGGTATTATCCAAATCTTTTCTCTCATATACCCATCATTTCATTTGGGGCTTGGTATCAATGCTTAATTTTATCCCCCGTACCCATGAAGCATAATTTTTCCTGCCCGTATCTGCAAAATTACAGCGCCGCTGCTGTCGGTGCGGTAAACCTCCGCACCAGCAGCCTGCAGTCTCTCCAGCGTTTCTTTATGCGGGTGACCATACCGGTTCTTTTTTCCACAACTAATCACCGCATACTGCGGCTTTATATATTGAAGAAATGACTCCGAGGTTGCATATCTGGAGCCATGATGCCCTGTTTTTAAAACATCAACCGCATCCAATCTTCCAGTCTCTGTCATCTGCTGTTCTGCTGTTTCCCCTGCATCGCCTGTAAACAAAAGACGAAAAGAACCGACACTTGCCTGCAGCACAAGAGAGGCTTCATTTGCATCTGTGTGAACATCCGATTCTCCCGGATATATGCATGCGATCCGAAATATCCCGGAAGCTCCGGCTTCCGGTTCAGAAAATATGCTACCCGCATCCATATATAAAACCTCAGTTCCATGCTGTTCTGCCTGATTGATCAGTTCCAGCAGCCGCTCCCGGTCGCCATATTCCGCCACAACAAGATTCCGGATCCGAATCCCGGTATGCTCCAGCTCATATAATTCCTGAAGCCCGGATATATGATCTTTATCCCCATGTGTTATAAAAACATAATCCAGTTCTGCCATCCCATAATACCGAAGAGCAGGAAGCAGAACATATTCTCCTACCTTCTTATTATCCGATGAGCCACAATCGATCATAATATTCGTTCCCTGTTCCGTCCGGATCAGTATGCCATCCCCCTGCCCGACATCCAGAAAGGCAACCGTAAATGAATGGTCGAGCACGCTTCTTGCATATATACAGAATATCAGCACGACAAAAATCTCTGCGATCCCATACCGGATTTTTCTGTGTTTCCGTTCCTTTATCGTCTGCTGATCACACTTTTCTTCCACTGCCTGATTTCTACGGACCTGCCATTTTGACTTTTTTACGATTTTTTGAGTCTGTTTGCCTTCCGTTCTGTTTCCTCTATCTGCTCTCATCCTGGTCATAAAATATAAGGATATCAGTAACGCAATATAATAACCCACCACCAGCTTCACCGGAATATGTCCGATATTGATACAGGCTCCGGGAAGCTGTTCCATCCCCTGACACAACATTTCATATAACCACAAAATCCCCTTCACCGGAATCGTAAGCCATCCGGCCGCCTGAAGTGACATGCAGCCACAGATAACCGTTCCGATCCCACCGGTCAGGACGACCGATACACATGGCACAACGATCAGATTTAATAAAATACCATACAATGGAAACTGGTAATAATAGTAGACGATCACCGGCAAGGTCGCCAGAAAGGTTGCCATGCTGACAGTAAGCGATTGCCGGATTTTCTCCCCTGCGCCAAATATGTGTTGCAACACCGTCCCTGCACCAAGCTTATTGATTAGGTCAGCACTTCCCCTTTTGCTAAATACCTGTTGTAACACCGGCACGATCACAGCTATCCCGGTTATCGCTGCAAATGAAAGCTGAAATCCGGCATCTAATACAACATAAGGATTTATCACCGACATCCATACCCCGGCAATTCCTGTTGAGGTCAGAAGATCCACCGAACGCCCAATGGCTTTCCCAAATAACAGGAGCCCCATCATAATGATCGCCCGCATCGTTGATCCTGCAAGTCCGGTCATCTGTCCATACAGAATAACCAGAATACTGCATCCAATTCCCGCACTCCAGTAGGAAACTCCCCATTTTCGCATACGCCGATACAAGGTCATACCAATGATCGCAATATGTAATGCCGATATTGCAAGAATATGTGCAATACCATTCAACTGATACATCCGTTTCACGTCACCGTCCATCCCCTGCCGTTCACCCAGAAGCATCGCCCGTATCACAGATGCATCCTCCTCGCCGTATAAGTTACCAATTACATCTGATATCCGTTTTCGGAGCTTCCGGAGCCCCGCCCGTATATGCGAGTACTGTTTTCCTGTTTTCTGCAGCTCTGCATCTGAAAGTATAAGAAAGATCCCCTGGCTCCTGTAGTATCGATATGCATCAAAGGCTCCCGGATTTCCCGCATGCTCCGGCTGTTCAAATCTGCCGGCAAATACTGCCTCCTGTCCCGGATACAAGGTTATACCTTTCTCCACATACACAAGCAGCTTCATATTTTCATGAAACCCAGTCCATTCTTCACCGGACATTCCTCTTGCATCCACGATCTTAATAAAGACCTGCTGCCTGTTTTCCGTTTCCTTTATCTCGTATATCGTTCCGGAAATTGTTCCGGAACAACCGTTCAGCCGGGAAGCATATTGTTCCTGCTCATGCAATATGTTGATATTCATATACCCCATTCCGGCAAACAGCACATATATGAGAATTCCGACAGTTATTCTTACTGTTCGTTTTACATCCACACTCCGCTTTGTCTGTCTTCGCCTGTCCGACATCCGTATTTTTTCATCCCGGCCGGACTCTTCTTTCTGTTTTTGCTGTTTTTGCCTTTTTCCCTGTTTTTGCCCTTTTTCTCCCGTAAACAGAAAAAAGGCTGCAACTATCATTGCAGCCAAAGTAAACCACCTGCTGCCAGCAATCGCCTCCGCCTCTCCAAGCATAAATGCACATGCGGCCCAAAATAGTGGTCTTTTTATTTTCTTTTCCTCCGCTATCTGTCAGTACCTGTCTAATTACACATTGAATAATTCGCTGTGTATGTCTCTGAGAAATCCAAATTCTCTCCATATACAAGATCCTGACTGCCTTCTACCTCAAATACAACACCATCCACATCTGACAGCTCTGTCAGAGAATCAACCAGCGAATAAATGATCACTTTGTCATCATAATCACCGACATGATCCAAAAAGGTCTTGCTGAAATTAACATAACACACCCGATCCAACACATAGATATCAAGAATATCTACATCCTTATCGATCGGACTCTTCCATTCCTGGGAATTTCGAAGTGCTTCCATGATCTGTTCCTCCGGTGCTTTGTAAGACAACGCATCAATCTCCGTCGTATGCTTATCCAGCCGTTTTCCGGTATTATCCGGCGTATAGATCGTCACGGAATAAGAAGCCTCCATAAAATTATCACCGATCGTTGAAAATGATTCCGCATTGTAAACACTTGTATCTACCTTCTTCTCTCCAATCAGATCCGACAATTCAAATGAAACCCCTGAAATACCATTTACCTGACACAGGGTTTTTGTAAATGCCATTTTACACAACAGGATCTGATAATTCTCTGCGGTATCATAATCCAGATTGAACATGATCGTTACCAGTCCTTTTCCATCATAAGAATATCGCTGATAGGTCATTCCATCTGCAACCGGAATCTTATAAAGCTGCTCGTCTTCTGTTGATATCAACAGATTCATCAGCTTATCTATCACATTTTCCGTTGATTCCAACTGATCGATCTTCGTATCATAGACAGAAAACTCTGTCCATTTCTGATTCATATAATATACGGAATATGTCTGCATCCCGGCATCCGTACCGGTATCTGTTCTCTGACTCTCCGCATGTCCATTTTTCCCACATCCGGTCATAAACAGCAGAGCCACAACTAACAGCATCCCGCTTATAATATGCATGATCCGTTTCTCCATCTTCTGCTCCTTTATTTCACATAGTTCATCGGAACACGTACTGTAAATGTGGTTCCCTTTCCAGGCTCACTGTACACATTTATAATACCCTTATGCATAACGATAATATTCTTTGAGATTGCAAGTCCAAGACCGGTCCCTCCGGTATCCCTGCTTCTCGCCTTATCTACTCTGTAGAAACGTTCGAATATATGCTCTACACAATCCTCCGGAATACCAACACCGGAATCGGCAACCTTAATATACAGATTCTTATGATCGGCATTCAGGGATACGCGGATCCATCCGCCATCCACATTATATTTGATTCCATTTTCGATCAGATTGGAGATTGCCAGCGTAAACTTCACCTTATCAATATCAGCTTCCACTTCCCGGAAGCTTTCAAATGTGATCTCAATGCTTCTCTTTTCTGCCAGAGGCGTCAACCGTTTCAGAATAACCTCCATCAGCTCATTGATATCCACCCGCTCGATATTCAGGCTGTCTGATCCCTTATCTGTCTTGACCAGCGTCAGCAGATCACTGATGATCTGCGCTTCACGGTCAATCTCTAAAACAATATCGTTCATGAATTCCCGGTACATCTCAACCGGAACATTATCCTGCATCAAGATCGATTCTGATAAAACCTTCATTGAAGTAATCGGTGTTTTCAGCTCATGTGATACATTTGATACAAATTCCTGCCGGGATTCCTCCAACAACTGCGATTTGGCAAATATCCCATTCATATTGTCAACAACGCTCCCAGCTTCTCGCCATAAGCCATCCGATGAAATCTGTCCCAGAAATCCATCCTTCATATTTACAAGTTGACTCTTGATCTTTCTGGTATCACGAACCGCCATATAAGAAATGAAAAATGCTGTCAGCACCCCGATCACCATAAAAATACAGATCAAGATATTGGCACGGTATGACAAATATCCTCTTTCATTTTCCATGCTTTCCAGACTGACTGCGATCACAGCTACATCATCAATATAACCTTCCCGGTTCACCACAGGAAACATATACTCAATGTAGGACTGTTCCCGTACCAGCCGTTCGTCTCTGTCTCCCTTCATGATCTCATAGATATCATTATTCATGATATAGGTATCCTTCAACAGACGAAAGCTGTCATAGGCTACCCTGTAATCAGTATCTACGATCATAACTCTGGCAGACAGGCTGTACGCCAGAGTGTTCATACCATGAAAAGTCTTGCTTGTACCTTCTGTTTCCGAATTAATATCATTGATCAGATATTCCAGATTTTTTGCGTTTTCCTGCAACAGTGTTTCACAATCACTATATCTCTGATTCAACATCAACTGCAGCAGAACCGTTTTCATACTGATTGAGATCAGATAAAAACCTGCCATGATCATTACAAAGATAACAACCTGAAGACTGATCCTCCGCCTGCTGTTTTTCCAGACATTTTTATTCTTATTTTCTACATTTTCATCTTTACTTTTTTCCATTCCAAAAAAATCCAGTAAGATAGGAATGCTTTACGCATTCCCTGTCTCATCATCCTTTAAAATAGTAGCCAACGCCCCATTTTGTATGAATATACACCGGCTCACCCGGATTCTCCTCAATCTTCTCACGAAGTCTTCTTACATGAACATCCACAGTTCTGGCATCTCCCGGATATGTACTGCCCCAGATCGTATCTAACAGTTCATTTCTGGAATAAACCTTATTCGGATGCGCCATCAGAAGCTCAAGCAAATCGAATTCTTTTGCTGTCAGATTCAGTTCCTTTCCATGAACAAATACACGGCGGCTATCCAATTCTACCTTCATGCCATTGATTTCTAAAATATTTACCGGTTTTACAGGCTCTGCCTTTTTTCCGCTTCTTCTTAAGATAGCTTTGATCCTTGCCTTTACCTCCAGTATGTTAAATGGTTTGGTGATATAATCATCTGCACCATATTCAAGACCCATGATCTTATCCATATCCTCACCCTTGGCCGTCAGCATAATGATCGGAACATTGGAAAATTCACGCACCATCTGACATACTTCAATTCCGGTATAAACCGGGATCATGATGTCTAACAGAACGATATCATAATCATTGTTTTTGATCTTCTCAAACGCCTCTCCGCCATCATATGCCACGTCTACTTCCATATCATCCTGTTCCAGACTGAATTTCAGACCTTTCACGATCAGTTTCTCATCATCTACGACCAATACCTTTTTCATACCAGATTTCCACCTTTCCTTTGTTTCTATATCTCTACCGACCCACGCAAATATCGTTTTTTATCTTCTGATATAAATTCTCTCCGATACCATTCACATTCATAATATCTTCTGTTTTTTCAAATGCACCCTGTGTCTCTCTGTAAGTTATGATATTCTCCGCCTTTGCTTCACCAATCCCGGACAATGACATCAGTTCCTCTTTCCCGGCAGTATTGATATTCACTACTCCCGCTTCCATTGTCTGTCCGTTCGTTTCTGTTTCCGGATCCTGCCAGCGTTCTGGCTGCTCCTGCACCTCTTCCTCCGTCGGAAAATAAATCCTCTGTCCATCCTCGATAAAGTCTGCAAGATTTACCACCTGCTCCGCAGCATTCTCTGCAAATCCGCCTGCTGCAAGAAGTGCATCATTGATCCTTGCACCTATCGGGAGTTCATATACCCCTTCTTGTTTTACTGCCCCACAGACAAATACACAGATTCCTGTGTCTTTTATAGCTTCTGTGTCTTTTATAGCTTCTGTGTCTATTATGGCTTCTGTGTCTTCCTGATCCCTTTCTGTAACAGAACCTACCACGGCGTCTTCGGCATATGCCGTATCATTCTGTGAACCGGTATTCTGCTCTGTTGTCTCAAGTATCATGCCATTTTTCCGACATCCGGCCAGAGTAATCTCGGACAACAACATCCATCCGGCAAGTCCTACATATAACAGTTTTTTCTTTATTATCATACCTGCATACCTCCTTGATATGCCGGTACACTCATGCACACCCCCATTTTAACGAACTTCGATTCCTTTTACAATAGCAAAATAGAAAAAGACCAGTCCTGCGGCATCCGATTTTTCTCGTTATCGGTGCACAGCTCCGGTCTTTTTCTGTTTTACTTTTAACTTTTCATTGAATGTGCTTCTTAGAATAATGGCTCTTTTAAGATTGCAGTACCGATACCCTTCTGAGTAAAGAACTCAAGAAGCAGGCAATGCTTCAGGCGACCATCCAAAATATGAACTCTTGATACACCATTTTCCATTGCTGTGATACAGTTATTAAGCTTTGGAAGCATACCACCGCCGACAACACCTTTCTCAATGATATCCTTTGCCTCATGGATATCCATTTCTGAGATCAGGGTAGACTTATCTGTCGGATCGATAAATACACCTTCAATATCTGTTAAGAATACCAGCTTTTCTGCCTTTAATGCTGTTGCAACAGCACATGCAGCATCATCAGCATTAATATTATAATCCTCATATTCTTCACTGACACCGATAGGAGCGATAACAGGTATAAAATCCTGATCGACCAGTGCATCGATCACCTCTGTATCAACCTTTGTGATCTCGCCTACATAACCGATATCTTTTCCGCCCGGCAGACGCTTCTTAACGGTAAACAGTCCACCATCCTTTCCACTGATACCCACAGCCTTTAAACCAACCTTCTGCATCATGCTGACAAGACTCTTATTTACCTTGGATAATACCATCTCGGCAATCTCCATTGTCTCCCCGTCTGTTACACGAAGTCCATTGATAAATTCAGGCTCTTTTCCAATCTTCTCTACCCATTTGCTGATCTCCTTACCGCCACCATGCACGATAACCGGTTTCAGTCCAACCAGCTTTAATAATGCAACATCTTCGATCACATTGTATTTCAGATTCTCATCCAACATAGCACTTCCGCCATATTTTACAACAATTGTTTTCCCCTGAAATTTCTTGATATAAGGCAAAGCCTCGATCAGTGTCTGTGCTTTTGATATTACCTGATCTACTGTATAATCTCCCTTTACCATCTTATTTACTTCCTCACTTTCTATACTCTGCATTTATCTTGATATATTCATATGTAAGGTCACAGCCCCACGCGGAAGCTGTCTCTGTACCGGCATGCATATCCGCATGAAAACATACCTGATCCGGCGACAGGATCTCCGTCGCTCTTTCTTCATCATAATCGGTACAGACCCCGTTTTCAACTATTTTTAAGGAACCGGCCTCACTGGATATTATAATATCTACCTTATATGGATCAAAAGCGATCCCGCTCTGTCCCATCGCGCACACCAGACGTCCCCAGTTCGCATCCGAACCGTATACGGCGCATTTTACAAGGTTTGATGTCACCACGGATTTTGCAAGCTTTCTTGCGCCCTCCTTGGATTCCGCCCCTGCTACCTGTACCTGAAACATCCTCGTCGTTCCCTCGCCGTCCGCTGCGATCAGCTTCACGAAGTAGGTATTGATATATCGAAGTGCCTCCGCAAATGCCGGATAGTCCGCATCCGTTTCAAGCAGCTCATCATTTCCTGCCATGCCATTTGCAAATATCATAACGGTGTCATTCGTTGAAGTATCCCCATCGACAGATAACATATTATAAGTGTCTATGACATCATTTCTCAGTGTTTTCTGCAATAACTCCTGACTGATATTCAGATCCGTTGTCAGGAATCCAAGCACCGTTCCAAGATTCGGATTGATCATACCGGAACCTTTGCACATGCCTCCGACGGTAACTGTCTTCCCTTTGATCTGCAGCTTTACCGCGATCTCTTTCTTATATACATCGGTCGTCATAATGGCTTCCGCCGCATGACTTCCACTTTCCAAATCATCGGAAAGCATTCCTGAAAGTTCGCGGATTCCATGCGCGATCGTCTCCATCGGAAGCCTTATACCTATTACTCCGGTCGAAGCAACCGCAACCTGATCAGCCGGTACCTGAAGTTCTACTGCCGCAAGCTCTGCCATATGCGCCACATCAACATCTCCTGCTTCTCCGGTACATGCATTTGCCACTCCACTGTTTACAACCAGTGCCTGACATAAGCCGATATCGTCACATAATGCTTTGTCCCACATAACAGGTGCAGCCTTGACTACATTCTGTGTAAATACTCCAGCTGTCTTCGCCGGACACTTGCTGACTAGCAATGCCATGTCTTTTTTCTTTTTATTTTTTCTTACTCCGGCGTGCATACCTGCTGCCAGAAATCCGATTGGAGCTGTCACTCCGCCGGAAATGATCTCCATACCGATCACCGCCTTATATCATCTGTTCTTCCACGATATCCGATGCCGTTACTCTTTATGGGAATACCGGAGCCATCAGCAGTCCTTCTTCTTCCGGAAGTCCAAACATAATATTCATATTCTGAACTGCCTGACCGGCTGCTCCCTTTACCAGATTATCAAGTGCTCCCATTGCAATGATACGTCCGGTTCTTTCATCAATCTTAAAGTTGACATCTACATAATTGCTGCCCTCTACCCAACGTGTCTCCGGACATACATCCTTGTCAAGAACACGGACAAATCTCTCGTTTGCATAATATTTGTCATATGCAGCACGAACAGTATCGTAATCTACCTTTTCTTTTAATGAAGCATATGCCGTAACCAGAATACCACGATTCATCGGAACCAGATGTGGTGTGAAATTAATCATGATCGGACTGCCGTATGCATATCCCAGCTGTTCTTCGATCTCCGGTGTATGGCGATGAGTCGTTACTCCATATGCCTTAATGCTTTCATTTACCTCACAGAACAGGTTCGGGATCTTTGCTCCTCGTCCTGCTCCTGATGTACCGGACTTAGCATCTACAATGATCGTATTCGGATCAATCAACTTCTCTTTTACAAGCGGATATAAGGAAAGAATAGAGCAGGTTGTATAACAGCCCGGATTTGCCAGAAGTCTGCATCCCTTTACCTTATCTCTGTTGATCTCACACAGACCATATACGGCCTCGTCGATAAATTCCGGACTCTTATGCTCGATCTTGTACCACTTCTCGTAAGTAGCAACATCCTTAATTCTGAAATCCGCACTCAGATCAATGATCTTAACCTTTGATAAGATATTCTCATTTACAAGAGAAGAACATAAACCCTGTGGGGTTGCAGTGAAAATAACATCCACTTTCCCAGCCAGTTCATCCATGTTCTCGCCCAGACAGGTTGCATCCACGATCTGAAACATGTTTCCAAATACTTCGTAATATTTCTTATCTATAAAACTTCTGGAACCATACCAGACTATTTCCACATCCTTATGTCCAAGAAGAATTCTTACTATTTCCTGACCGGCATATCCGGTTGAACCAATAATTCCTGCTTTTATCATATCTTACTCCAATCTGCTGCAACCGGTCATTTTCCGTTACAGCCATCGTCCTATTTGTATTTCTACACATTCACTTATCTTACTCTCTGCATTTTCTTCCGTCAACCGCTTTCATAGGAAAATACAGTTCGTATAATCTTCCATGATTATACAGTTATTATGTATAATATTCAAGCATTAATTAATAAATATGCAAAAATATTTTTTATTTTTATATCCCAGCATTGCATTCTTAATTTGATCATACATGTTTTATATATTTTTCAAATTATTATATTATGCAGAAAATGTTATATTTAAGGCAGCATTATTGCATTTCTCATAAAAATCAAAGCCGGCAGAACAGGATATCTTCCTTCTGCCGGCTTTATGCATGTCATGTATATTTTGTGTATAATATTAATCCAGTGCTTCTTTCTGAGGTACGGTTACTGTCGCTTCATAGCAGGAGAAGATCTCCTCTACGTGCTTCTGATCCGGTTTCTTTGTGATCAGACTGACGATCGGAACAAGGATCAATCCACCGATCATCGCTACTGCACCACAGTTTACAGGTGACTGTAATGCCTGTGGAAAACTAAATAACTGCCATGTATTACTGATAAAGTTCAGTGTCATGATGCCTACGCCCCAGATAAAACTAACAAGGCAGGCTGCCACTGTCGTGCGTTTCCAGTACAGACCATATAAAAACGGAGCCAGACAGGCACCTGCGATCGCACCCCATGAAATACCCATAAGCTGTGCGATAAATGCCACCTTGCTGGAATACTGAATGACTGCAATGACCGCCGATAATGCGATAAATACTACCAGCATGATCCGCATTGTAAGGACCTGCTTCTTCTCTGACATTTTCGGTGCGATCGATGCTTTGATAAAGTCGATCGTAAGTGTGGAGCTTGAGGTCAGAACCAATGAAGATAAGGTAGACATCGAAGCAGATAATACAAGGATAACCACCAGTCCCATCAATACTTCCGGAAGATTCTCAAGCAGGTGTGGAATGATCGCATCAAATCCTTCTGTTGCTACATCCGTCTCGGTCAGACGTCCAAAACCACCAAGGAAATAACATCCTCCGGCTACGATCGTTGCAAATAAAGTAGATACGATCGTTCCAGTCTTGATTGATTTCTCATCTTTGATCGCATAAAATTTCTGGATCATCTGAGGAAGGCCCCATGTTCCAAGTGAGGTTAATATGACAACACATACCAGATTGAAGATATCCGGTCCAAGGAAGGATGCAAATACACCCGGTGTATCCGAAACCGCCGGATCATTTACACGAGCCAGCTTGTCTAACGCACCTGTAAGTCCGCCTCTCTCGTTTAATACTGCATAGATAACTGCTACTATACCAACCAGCATGATCAGTCCCTGAATAAAGTCATTGATCGCTGTCGCCATATACCCGCCAACAATTACATAGATACCGGTAAGAACTGCCATAGCAACAACACAGATCTTGTAATCAATGTCGAACGCCATTCCAAACAATCTGGAAAGACCGTTATACAATGAAGCCGTATATGGGATCAAGAATATGAATATGATCCAGGAAGAAATGATCTTCATGGATTTGCTGTTATATCTTCTCTCAAAGAATTCCGGCATTGTTCTGGAATCCAGCTTCTGCGTGATCAGTCTGGTTCTTCTGCCAAGCACTACCCATGCAAGCAGAGATCCAAGGATCGCATTTCCAATTCCGATCCATGTGGATGCAATTCCGTATTTCCATCCAAACTGTCCTGCATATCCAATAAAAATAACTGCCGAAAAATAGGACGTACCATATGCAAATGCTGTAAGCCATGGGCCTACGCTTCTTCCTCCCAGTACAAATCCGTTCACATCTGTGGCCTGTTTTCTTGCATAAAATCCTACACCGATCATTATGCCAAAGAATACAACAAGCATAATCACTTTAATAACCATGTCGACCTCCCGTCACTTCTCATTTTTGTATTCGCAGAATTTTACAGCCAACTTTCCACCAACAATAGCGCATCTTATAATTTCTGATTTTCGAATTCTGACATAATCCGGCTCATTTTGCTTTATTGCGTTGAAGTCAAGCAACTTTAAAGTTCTACGTTTTAAACCACAAAATAGATTATATTGGATACATCCATTTTCGTCAATATAAAAAACGACTTCCTTGCAGATATTTTTTCAGCTTTCGCCAAATATTCCATTCTGCTGTTCAGAAGTCGTTTTTCCAATCTGTTTTTAGCACTTCATAAACCCGCTGCATAGATCCAAATTCATATCATTACTTTGGATCTATGCTGTTTACGCTCGATCTTCACATTAATGTGTCTTCTCATATGCCAACACTTTTTCTGCAATCGTATCCATGAGTTCTTCTACGGAAAGTCCCTCGGCTTTTACCGTGATCTGTGCATATTTTTCATACAATAAGATTCTCTCGTTATAAAGATCCTTTAAAGTCTGACCATCCTTTAACACTACGCCACGCCGTTTTACATTTTCCAGTCTGGAAGCGATCACTCCATATGGAAGCTCGATATATACTACAATATCATTTTTTACATAATGCTGCATGGCTTCATCACAGTATACGACACTTCCTCCGGTTGCAATAACCGTATTCTTTAAGTCAATTTCTTTGTTTACATCATTTTCTATCTGAAGGAACCCATCATCTCCATATTCTGCGATCAGCTCACGAAGCAGCTTACCATGCTTCTTCTGGATCAACACATCTGCATCTACAAAATCAAATCCAAGAACCTTGGCAAGTACCACACCGATCGTACTCTTTCCACAACCAGGCATTCCGATCAAAACTATATTTTTCATCTTCTTTCTCCATTCTCTGTATTTTAATTTTCTATATTATCCTAATCTTTTCATTTGTTCTCTGTATTCATTACTTCTAATTTAATCCCATTTCTGTTTATTCAAGGATTTTTATTATTACTTGTGTCATATACATCCCATAACGCGAAGGACATATACCCATACCGTTATCGTGATCGATGAAAACAGGGTTGTCAGCACGATCGTATTTGATGACAGGACTTCATCATTATTCATATTCTTAGCCATGATATAACAGGTTACCGTGGACGGTGAGCCTGTCATGATCAGGATTGCTGCCAATTCACTCGGTGCAAACCCAAGCTTAACCGCAATCGGCATATAGATCAAAGGAAATACGACTAGCTTCATAAGAGCTGCTGTAACCGCAGGCTTCATTTTCTCCAGTGCTGCTTTTGTATTAAAACCTGCTCCTATGGCGATCAATGCGATCGGAGTCGCCGTCTGTGCGATATAATTGATCGTCTTCATCGGTATCGCAGGAATCGGAATATTCAATAATGAAAACGGAACTCCGAGCACGATGCCGATTATGATCGGATTCTTTAAAATATTAATGCATGCCGTTTTGATTCCGTCTGCACCATGGATATTATCTCTGCCCCCAAAGGTCAACATAATAACGGACAGGATATTGAACAATGGTACCGCCGCAACGATCATAAGCGGAGCCGTCCCTGAGCTTCCACAGATATTTTCTACAAAGGCAATTCCAAGCACCGCCGCGCTTCCTCTTGCCGATGCCTGCGCAAACGCTCCGACCATCGTCTTATCCCGGCAATATATCTTTGCAAAGCACCATGCACATGCAAACATAATAAAAGTTCCGAAGAAACAAAACGCCACAAATTTCATATTTACGTCTTTTAATACCGAGGTTGTTGCGATATCCCGAAACAAAAGCACCGGAAGGGATACCTTAAACACATATTTATTTGCTATATTTGCAAATTCATCATTGATCAGCCCAATCCGTTTCAGAAACCACCCCAACAGGATCACCAGAAAGATCGGCACTGTCGCATTTATACTAAATAAAAAATCACTCATTCCATTCTCTCTTTTCTTAATTAAACTGTCGCAGCCCTTACTATAGCACAGCTTGTTACCCGATTCAATTTTTATCCGATTTTTTTAAAAGATCTATATGCAACAGATACACACCTGCCAGACCTCGAAAACTTTAAATTAATGCTAAAATGTATGAGATTATCATCAGTCCATATATAATATTCAAAAAAATAAATACTGGAAAGTGGCTTAAAACCTAAGGAAATCCGCTCTGTCAAAAAAAATGCAAAAAAAAATAAAATTTATTGTTGACATCAAGGGGGTGTTTATGTATAATATGTCTTGCGTCAGAGATATGACGAACATAAAAAAACGACAAACACTTTGTTCCGGGGTGTGGCTCAGCTTGGCTAGAGCGCTTGATTTGGGATCAAGAGGTCGCAGGTTCGAATCCTGTCACCCCGACTTAGATAATCATAAATCTAAACACTGTTAAGCAATCATGCGGGTGTAGTTCAATGGTAGAACACTAGCCTTCCAAGCTAGATACGTGGGTTCGATTCCCATCACCCGCTCTTTATTTTCGCTAATATTTATAGCGGGAATTTAAAATGTGTCCGTAGCTCAGCTGGATAGAGCAACGGCCTTCTAAGCCGTGGGTCGGGGGTTCGAATCCCTTCGGGCACATTTATTTGTTTCATTCTGTGGCACTACTGCTGTTCCATATGGATGTTTCACTTATATGGTGGGTATGGCGCAGTTGGCTAGCGCGCCAGATTGTGGCTCTGGAGGCCGAGGGTTCGAGTCCCTCTATCCACCCTTTTCTTTATCGCATATTAAGCGATGCTTTTGGGTTATCGCCAAGCGGTAAGGCACAGGACTTTGACTCCTGCATTCGCTGGTTCGAATCCAGCTAGCCCAGTCAAAAACTTAATTTATATGGGCCATTAGCTCAGGCGGTAGAGCACTTGACTTTTAATCAAGTTGTCCGGGGTTCGAGTCCCCGATGGCTCATTAAAATTTCAGATATAATTTTATATCTGATTTTTTTATATCTACTCTTCTATTCTTTTATTCTATTATATATAGAAGAAACTCTGCGGATATGGCGGAATTGGCAGACGCGCTAGATTTAGGTTCTAGTGTCAACAGACGTGCAGGTTCAACTCCTGTTATCCGCATCAAAAAAGGCAATCATGATCGATTGCCTTTTTCTTTTATCTGATATCCTGTTACTAATTATTCAAAATTACACAGGACATCTCCAGATCATATTCTCTTGTATATCCATCATCATCATACAACTGATAACTACTTCCCGCATACCCTAGTAACTGCAGCTTCTTCGTATTAATATCCACAACACACTCGGCAAAGTCAGCAAGAGGAATGCATTTTCCTTTCCGAATAAATAAAATCACTTCATTCAACGGTACTTCTACAAAATGATGTCCTTTTTTCATCTCGGTCTGTTCAATATCACCCTCAGCCTTGAAACGGACAAGCATCATATCCTCCGGCAGATAAACATATCTTCCGATTGCATTCTGTGTATATACCGGTGCGATCATGATCTCATTACCAAGCATAAGCTGGTCTTCTACATTTACCGCCATACGATCTTCCGGATATTCAAATGCAAGCGGTTTGAACATCATTTCATCATTTAAAGCAGCCTTCATATATTCACTGTAAATATATGGAAGCAACCGATAACGAACACCTATGATATGTCTGAAATCTTCAATCTGCTCAAACTGATAGCACTCCTGCTCTCTTGTGCCAAGGCATGCATGATTACGCATCAGCGGTGTAAATACACCAAGTGCGAGCCATCTGAGCAAAAGATCTCTGGTCGTATTACAGCCAAATCCGCCCAGATCTGCTCCTGTATATAAGAAACCACACATATTTAATGATGGAAGCATTTTCAGATTCAATAGGATATGGGACCACCAGGATTTATTATCTCCGGTCCAGATACCGCCATAACGATGCATTCCGATATAAGATGATCTGGAAAACAACAGGCATCTTTTCTCCGGACAGATCTCTCGAAGTGCTTCACCTGCTGCCCGTGTCATATTATAACCGAAAAGGTTATGTACCTGATCATGACGCACCATCTTTCCGTTCATATTATGATACATCGAAGCATAGTCTTTGGCATTATTAGCCAGATCTGCTACCATATCCCGGATTCCCCAGACATCATCCACGGATTCTTCTTTATCAATAAATTCCCGCATTGCCTCTTTTACTTCACAAACGCCTTCCGGTGTATAAAAAATTGCTGGTTCGTTCATATCATTCCAGAAACCTTCAATTCCTGCATCTGTAAGAAGCTTATATTTCCCGCCAAACCATTTTCTCGCTTCCGGATTCAATACATCCGGAAAATGTGTGTATCCCGGCCATACAGCTGCAACAAAATCACTTCCGTCCTCTCTTTTACAGAAATAATTGTTTGCTACGCCTTCTTCATACACATCATATCCTTCTTCGATCTTCACTCCCGCATCAATAATCGGGATCAAGCGTATATTTTCTTTTTTCAACTCTTCTACATATTCAGAAAAATCACCAAATGCTTCATTTATCGTAAAGTCTTTATAATGATCCATATAATCGATATCCATGTATACCATGTCGATTGGAATATGATTCTCCCTGTATTTCTTCACAACATAAGCAAAATCTTCCGGTGTCTTATAACCCCAACGGCTCTGTCCAAAACCGAAAGCAAACTTTGGAGCAATATAACTTTTTCCTATCATTTGTCTGAATTGTTTTACAATATCATATATACTTTCGCCTGTGATCACATAAAGATCCAAATCTGCTTTATCGCAGAAAATATGAAGTTCATCCATCTTAGTATATCCGATATCAAATACCAGCGAAGACGGATAATCTATGTACAATCCAAATGTTCTCTCGCCGGATATAATAACAAAATTATGAGATGCATATAAAGAATAAACATCCTCATGATGATTCGGAATATCTGTATTATTGCTTATATATTTATATCCTCTTTTGTTGATTCCACGATTTGCTTCACCAAGTCCATATACTGCATCCTCTGCTTTCATATCATAAAGAAATGAAAAGCCATCATCCAGATTTACTGTTCCAACTTCAGGCATACCTTCCGATGCCTCAAATGACACAACAACTGATTCTGTAAAAAACGGATTACCATATGTGTATTTTTTTATCATTCTCATTTCCTCTTTTCCTTTTTATTTGGTATATAATTTATTATACCTGATAATGTTATTATATTATCTGTTCATCCGTTTTTCTTACATTATTTTTATAAATTTGTTGCACAATATTGACTTATTAATTTCTTCCCCTCGTCATCTTATAACATAGAATGGCAGGTAATCTGTTATAGACTACCTGCCATCCTATGTCATTCACTTTTTTCCCAAAAATCAACCGGTTCGAAATCCAGCAGTTTCGCAAGAAAACCACATTCCTCCAGATCCTTCTGAATATTATCCAGGATATCTTCTGAATCTGCCTGCACCGTGTGATAATGGTAATTGTCGGTTATCTTAAGAAGCGGCGATGATTTTCCACTGCTCAAGGTCTTTACATATTCATAAATATCTTTTCTGGTTTTTATGTTCATCGGAGCTTTTACAACTCCATAAATCTTATGATATACAAATACATCCAGAATCCTGCCGCCATTATCTACGATGATCTGCAATTCTTTCTCTATCTCTTCCGCAGTATGACGCACCTTGAATATTCGTTCACATTTTCCCGGCTTTAATAACACATATCCCCGGTTTGTTGAAACAATATTATTGTCAGCCGCACGAAGCAGGGCAATATCCTGTACGATCACCTGCCTACTCACACTGAGTTGCTTCGCCATCTCCGCCCCCGCAATCGGCTCTTTACTCTTCGCAAGCATCGACAACAGTTTTTCCCGTCTTTCAACTCCTGTCATGTTCTTCCTCCCAATCTTATCATCCATTAGCCCATTCTATTTCTCATATAAACCTTCCCTGCACCCAAAGGCACCAGAAATTTTGTTACAATATTCAGTTAGATTCTATGAAGATTTTTCAGAGAAATATCCATGATCGGAGCGGAATGTGTCAGGGCTCCACTTGATATATAATCAACACCAAGGTTCTTCAAGCGCTCGATATTTTCTGCTGTTACATTACCTGATACCTCGATCTCTGCCTTGCCATCAATGATGCCGATCGCTTCTTTTAACATTTCATCTGACATATTATCCAGCATGATAATATCCGCTCCGGCTTCAGCAGCCTCCTTTACCATATCCAGATTCTCAACCTCGACTTCGATCTTTCTGACAAACGGTGCATATTCCTTTGCCATACGGATTGCCTCTTTCACTCCGCCTGCTGCGCCTATATGGTTATCCTTCAGAAGGACTCCGTCCGAAAGATTATATCTGTGATTATGCCCACCGCCAACACGAACTGCATATTTTTCAAAAATACGATTATTCGGGGTTGTCTTTCTGGTATCAAGCAACTGGATCTTGCTTCCTGCAAGAAGTCCTGCAACCTTATATGTGTACGTAGCAATACCGCTCATCCTCTGCAGATAATTCAGTGCTGTCCGTTCTCCCGATAACAATACACGGATATCCCCGGTTACAACTCCCATCAACTGTCCTGCCTTTACCTCATCGCCGTCCTTGCAGTAGAGTTCTGTCACGGTTGTATCATCTAATAATTCAAATACTCTCTTAAACACCTGTAAACCACAGATGATTCCATCCTGCTTGCAGATTAACTCTACCTTTCCCATGCATGCCTCCGGCATAACGGAATTTGTTGATACATCCTCACTTGTAATATCTTCTTTTAATGCTCCAAGAATAAATGGATCTACATTTAATTTTAAAGTAATCTGATCGTACATAATATCCTCCTGAATGATTTTTCTATGCTTCCTGTCTGTGCAGGTCTTCTTCGTTTTCCCTTGCAATCTCAGCCTTAAGCAGTGCCTTATATTCTGTTGCCAGTTTCTTCTTATCTGTATAATCGTCTTCTCTGTAAGAGATTTCTTCTATCTTTGTCCGATCGAACTGCTCAGTCATTTCCTTTGCGGCCCGCTTGGCAAATACCAGGCTCTCAAGAAGCGAATTACTTGCCAGTCGATTCTTGCCATGAACTCCGTTACATGCAGTCTCTCCGATCGCATATAACTGATCCATCGATGTCTTACTGGACAAATCCACCTTGATACCGCCCATGAAATAATGCTGTGCCGGCACAACCGGTATGCATTCTGTATACACATCATATCCCATTTCTTTGCAATGCTCAACGATATTCGGGAAATGTTCTTCTAATTCTTTTCTATCAATCACAGTCATATCTTCCCAGACATAATCTGTCCCGTCCTTCTCCATTTGTTTGCGAATCTCGATTGTCAGCAGATCTCTCGGAAGAAGTTCATTTACAAACCGCTCATGATTCTTGTTATAGAGCAGCGCCCCCTCGCCACGAACCGATTCCGAGATCAGAAAACTCCTGTCCTCCGGCTCTTTGCTATATAAGGTTGTCGGATGAATCTGGACATAGTTCACATGCTCTGTCTCAATCCCATGCTTTAATGCGATCGCAACGGCATCTCCGGTCAGGTGTCTGAAATTAGTCGAATGTCTGTAAATACCACCAATTCCCCCACAAGCAAGCATGGTATAG
Source organism: Coprococcus sp. HCN-4056 (assembly GCF_037892645.1). NCBI lineage: Bacteria > Bacillati > Bacillota > Clostridia > Lachnospirales > Lachnospiraceae > Coprococcus > Coprococcus sp. HCN-4056. The sequence goes on from NZ_JBBKBL010000003.1 coordinate 296,313, forward strand.
TTTGCCATGATCGGGAAGATCTTATTCTCCGCATCCCTTGCCACCACACCGTAACAGCAATTATCCTTACACAGGATATCCACCATGGTTACATGTTCGTAGATCGTCACATTCGAAAGCTTCTCTACATTGCGGAGCAGGGTACTTGTGATCTCTTTTCCTGTTACATCCTCATGAAAAATGATACGGTGATGGCTATGTGCTCCTTCCTTTGTATAGCTGAAACTGCCATCCGGCTCCCGATGGAAATCCGCTCCATACTTTACGAGATCGTTTACAACATCGACCGATGAACGTATCATGACTTCTACACTCTTTGGATTATTCTCATAATGTCCCGCCTTCATGGTGTCTTCAAAATAACTGTCATAGTCATCTTCTGATTTCAGCATACACATGCCACCCTGTGCCAGGAAGGAATCACTGTGTTCTACGATATCCTTTGTTATGATCGTTATCTGTTTATCACTGGGGAGATTCAATGCAGCATATAAACCTGCGCATCCACTTCCAACAATTAAAATATCTGTCTTCATATTGTTTCTCCAACTGTATTTATTTGTTTTTTCTTCTTATTATAAAAAAGCGTTGCCTTAGTATACCACGTTCTGTTGTACATGACAATATAGTATTTTACACCACTTTACATGTGTCTTGTCAGCATATAAAATGAAAGACAGCATTACTTATTATTCCGTAAGACGTTCGCACTCTATTTTAACGCAACGGTGCTAAGCTCCTCGCCTATGGCGACTCACTAAGAACCGGCGTTAAAAAGGCTTACTTCATAATAATAATGCTGTCTTCCATTTTTATCCAAACACCAATATCCGGAAATGGCTTGCTTCATAAAGTACATATACTCCAATGCCAAATCTCACTTCTCATTTTTAATCTAAACATTGATATCTTGATCTATTATTTCTCCCTTTTCCACAAAATTTCCACTAACTATAAATGAATACTTTTCATATATCTTTTTAGATAAAAATAACCGAATTAGCTCTTTATAATTCAAAAAACTAATCCGGTTATTTTACTCACTTTGATTCAGCTCAAATTTTTGATTATTCAGCGTCTGCTACAGGCTCTGCTGCCGGTGCTTCTGCTGTCTCGGCAGGCTGCTCTGCCGGTGCTTCTTCCTCGTCATCATCGTCATCATCGAAGAAGTCGTCATCAAAATCATCATCAAAATCATCATCAAAATCATCAAGAAAATCAGGTGTCAGGTATGAATATACTGCATATGCAATACCTGCGATCGCTGCTACTGCACCGATAATCGCAAGGATCACAAATACAACACCTTTTGCCTTTTCTTCTGTTGGTTCGCTTTTTACTAAGATTACATCATTATTTTTCATTATAAACTACCACCCTTTCATTTAGTTTCTGTATGCCGTCATTATAGCATACTCTTTTTTCTATTTCTATATTATCTTGGAATTATTATAATTTCTTTATTCTTCCAGACGCTTTAATTTTGCAAAGGAAGCAAACATTTTTCTTGTACCGCCACGATCAAAATCTACCGTCACCTCATAATCTCTGCCGCCCTTTACAAGCTGCGTTACAGTTCCATTTCCAAATTTCATATGACGCACCCGATCACCTTCTCCATAGTCGAGAACCAGTTCCCGGTTCACGGTAAATTCTTTGCCAAATGATGGTTTGGTCGATGGTATTATACTGATCGGCTCTTTCTTTGCCTTACTGTAGCTGCTGTATGGATTCGATGAAGAATATCCGGAACCCGTTTGCGACGATCTTCCATGATATGAGCCTTTTCCATATCCTGACTGCCCGCTGCTACCATACCTATTTCCGGTATATCCGGTGTCTGCAAACTGCCGTTCTTCCATCCGTTTTACATGCCTTGTAATATCACCGGAATCCTGGAACAGCAGCGGCGGAATCTCTTTAATAAATCTGGAGATGTCATTGCAGTTTCTACTTCCATGCAGCATACGGTTTCTTGCACAGGACAGATATAGCTTCTTCATCGCTCTTGTAATTCCTACATAGCAAAGTCTGCGTTCTTCTTCCAGCGCATCTTCATCATCCGAATTGATCGCCATCGCACTTGGGAAGATTCGCTCTTCCATGCCACATAAGAATACATATGGGAACTCCAGTCCCTTTGAACCATGGATCGTCATTAATTTAACCATATTATCATCATCGGACATTTTATCGGTCTCCGAAACCAGCGCGATATCCTCCAGAAAATCTGCCAGTGTTGCTTCCTCATAATCGGTTTCAAACTGAACCACACGGTTTCTTAACTCATCGATATTCTCAAGTCTAGCCATCGATTCATCCGTGTGCTCCGCTATCAGTTCATCTTCATATCCGGTATCCTCCAGAATACGGTCAAATAATGTACTGAGTGGTTCCTGCTCCTCTATTATCCCCCGAAATCCATCGATCAATTCCACAAAGCCGGAAATTTTTGCAACCGAACGCTGTAATCCCGGAACTTGCTCTATGATCTGCATGGCTTCCATCAGTGTCATATCATTTGCAGCGGCAAATGCGGCCACCTTATCAACGGTAGCATCACCGATTCCACGCTTTGGTACATTGATGATTCGTCTGAGATAGGTATCGTCTGTAGAGTTATTTACAACCTTCAGATATGCCATTATATCTTTAATTTCTTTTCGTTCATAGAAATTCTGACCACCGTAGACCCGATGTGGTATTCCTCGCATAACCAGCTTCTCACCAAGGATACGAGACTGTGCATTCGTACGATATAGTAAAGCAATGTCTTTATACTGTGCACCATTTGCTGTCAGACGGATGATCTCATTTACAACACGATCCGCCTCCATGTATTCATCCTCACTCTGATTAAATACAAGCTTCTCGCCATCTCCCTGATCTGTCCAGAGGGCTTTATCCTTTCTTCCTTCGTTATGCTTGATCACCGCATTTGCAGCCGCCAGAATATTTCCACAGGAACGATAATTCTGTTCCAGCTTCACGACCTTCGCATCCGGATATTCCTTTTCAAAATTCAAAATATTCGTAATATTGGCACCACGGAATTTGTAGATTGACTGGTCATCATCACCAACGACACAAAGGTTTCTGTATTTGGAAGCAAGCTGCTTCACCATCAGAAACTGTATGTGGTTTGTATCCTGATACTCATCCACCATAATATAACGAAATCTGTCCTGATATAATTCCAGTACATCCGGATTATGTTCAAACAGCTCAACCACCTTGTAGATCAGATCATCAAAATCAAATGCATTGAATTTACGGAGTCGCTTCATATACTCGGAATATACGGTTGCCGTCTGTGTCTTCACAAAATCTGTCGCATTCATCTTCGCATACTGATCCGGTGAAATATACCGCTCCTTTGCATTTGATATCTCTGCCAGGAACATCTTCTCCGGATACTTCTTCGGATCGATCTTCAATTCCTTCAGAATATTCTTGACCGCAGATTTCTGGTCATCCGAATCATAGATATTAAAATTTGTTGCATAACCGAGCCTGTCTGAAAACCGTCGCAGAATCCGTACACATAACGAATGAAAGGTGCTGACCCATACTCGTTCAGCACCCTCTCCAACAATGTTATTTACTCTGTCTCTCATTTCGGCTGCGGCTTTATTTGTAAATGTTATCGCAAGAATATTATATGGATTCACTCCGATCTCATCCATCAGATACGCTACCCGGTGGGTGATTACTCTGGTCTTTCCTGATCCGGCACCTGCCAGTATCAGAAGCGGTCCATCGACATGTCTGCATGCCAAATCCTGCATGTCATTTAATCCAGCCATCGCTTTTGTACTCCTTTATATCAGCTTTGTTCCGCAGTTACCACAGAACTTTGCTCCATTTGTAGGGGTTCCGCAGTTCGGGCAGAACTTAGGAGCCGTACCATTTCCGGTTGGAGCTGCCTGCTGATTCATCTGTCCGTTCATGTTGTTCTGCAGATTACCGGTCATCTGATTTGCCATCATCATACCCATCTGCATTCCCATCATACCGCTGGCAACATCTGCCATATTGGTTCCACCTTTTCCGTTGGAATTTGCAAGTGCATCTACCATCTTCACCTGCTGGAACCGTCCCATGTCACCAAGCATCGTATACTCAGCAGCCTGATCTGCACGTTTTGATATATTCTCAGGATATGTAAATTCGCTGATTCTGAAATCTGTCATGGTCAGACCGATCTTGATCAGTTCCATATCCAGATCTTCTAAAATACCCTTCGCAATATCCGTTGCATTTGCCATCAGATTGAATACGTCACCGCCGACCTTTGTGATCCATTTGATCAACAGTCCATCTAAGATTCCCTTAATACGGTCTCTGACATCATCCACTGTAAAGATTGCCTTTACCCCGGCGATTCTCTCGATCAACACATTGTAATCATCGATCTTGAATGAAAACTTACCATTTGACCGTACCGGAAGTCCGCCCGGAAGTCCCGGAGCCTGTAAACGGATCGGTGAACTGGTTCCCCAGTTACAGGTAAACTCTTTCGTATTGATGAACAGAACCTCTGCACGAAGTCCTGAGTTGAAACCAAACTTAAATCCCTTTAATGTAGAAAGGAATGGAATGATATCCGAATCAATCGTATAACTTCCTGATTCTGTGAAGATACCTTCTACCGCACCGTTATACAGGAAGATTGCATCCTGTCCCGGTTTAATGATAAGTCTGGAATCTTTCTTTATCTCTCGATTTGTCCATTTCCAGAAGAGCAAGTCGTCTCTGTATTCTTCCCACTCAACTACATTGGCAAACTGATTTGAAAATAATCCCATCTGTTTCCTCCTATGAAAGTCCCATCTTTGCCTTTAATGCTGCAAGTTCGTCTGAAACTGCTGATGATGGTTCTGCATCGTATTTGCTCATCAGATCATCTGTCTCATCCTTACCGCTGGCATTTAATTCTGCCATAGCATTTGCCTTGTCAAGCATTGCATCAGCCTTTGCTTCCATTCTGTCAAATGCTGAGATCGTTCCGGCTGTATCCGTTACGCTTCCCATCATCTTATTCATCTTCTCCTGCGTCTTTGCAACCTGAACCTTAGCCTTGATCGCATCTTTTCTTGCGTTCAGATCCATGATATCCTTCGTCAGCTTATCATGCATCTCTTTCATCTTAGCCGCATTTCCTGCTGCCATATCATAAGACTGCTGTAACGAAGTTCTCTTGGTTGATAACTGATTCTTCTTCTCTAAGAACTTCATGGCATCTGCTTCGTTTCCTGCAAGGAGTGCCTTCTCTGCATAGTTCTGCATCTTGGCAATATCTGCATCGCAGTCATCCAATGCACGTTTGCATCTGGTCTCATCTGCCATAACGGTTGCTGTCTCTGATTTTACGTTTCTAAGATCTTCCTGTAAGTCTCTGAGATACTGGTCGATCATCTTCTCCGGATCCTCTGCCTTATCAAGCATAGCGTTGATGTTTGCTGACATAATGTCTTTAAATCTTTTTAAAATCCCCATAAATAATTACCTCCTGTATATATTTACACTTTATGGTTTCTTGTTTTTTCGTGCTCACAAACCCATGATATCATAACAGGCGTACGCTCCGCAACGCCTGAATCATGAATTAAATGTAAAGTATCACGCTTCTGTTCTTAGGTGGCTTTAAAGTTCATCGTCAAGGCTCTTATGGATGTTTCCACCAATCCGAAACTCCGGAATTTTCTTAGAAGGGCCTTCTGCTGCCTTTCCTGCAACCCCTGCATCCGTAATTGATTCCTCTAACGGCACAGGTGTCCGATCCTCAAATAATGACTTTTTCTTTTCTTCCTTTAATTCATCTGCAATCTCAAATGCTGAATCAACAACCTCATCATGCAAAATATCATCATGAAGCTTCACCGGCTGTCTGGATGGTTTTACCTTGATCGGATCTTCCTTCTTATCCTCAAAATCAAATTCCCACTGAACCATCTCATTTTCTTCTGCCTGCTTCTTCGTCTTCTGTTCTTCTTCCTCAAACCGGTTCTTCTCATAGTACAGTTCATTTGCAAGGAGCTGGCTGATCTCTAAGATATCGGCATACCGTTCCTGCTTTTTCATATCCAGAAGTCCATCCATCAGCTCTCGCTTATTCTGCTCAATGACATCGGATTTCTGTCTGAGGGAATCCAGCACACGGTCGGTTTCCTCGCTGATCATATTATATGTCTGACGTACCGATTCATTGATCTCCATAAGCATCTCATTCGTATAAATGATCGATGCCGCATAGATCTCATTTGCTGTCCGAAGTGCCATCTTATCTTTCTTGTTCAGATCCTTTACCTGCCTCTGGACATAGAGCGGATTCGGCTTGCTCATTCGGATCCGGCTTGCAGATTCTTCTGCCTCTACGATAATGTCCTCGGCTTCTTTATTCGCATCCTTTATGATCTTGCCACGCTTATCCGTGATCTCATGATACGCTTTTAATTCTATATCTATCGTCTTTTTCAGATCTTCTATCATTTCCAGCATTTCTTCTTTATTTACAAGAACCTTCCCTGCTGCAAATGGAACATTCTGTCCGTCCTCAATCAATACCTGCATCTTATCAAGCAGTTGTTTTGCTTTTCCTTTTTCCATGTCTATTGCTTCCTCCAACTATGGCTTTATAGGATTTTATTTATAGATCCGGTTTCTTATCATCTCTTGGAATACCTAAGAAATCCTGGATCAGATGTCTGCTGAAAAGCCTTCCTTCTTCACTTTCAAAATACCGCTCCGGATGCCACTGAAACGCAAGAATACTCATGGTTGGTGACACAAATGCCTCAACCGATCCATTTTCTTCATCTACAACCAACGGATAAAACATTGTTGAAAGGTTTTCCAGATATACACAATCACTGTGAAAATTATTTATCTTTATATATCGATCCGAATTACATATTTTTGCCATATGGTCAACACCTCGCGGTCTTGGTACCACAAACGGTGCAGAATATGAAATCTTTCCACCAAAAAGAGCATTCAGATGCTGCATACCTCTGCATACCCCGATGATCGGTATCTCATTCTCCACACAGTACATAATGAGCCGTTCCTCCATCACATCCCGATGCGGCTGCAGCTCTGCCTTATGCGGTTCTACATAATATTTCGGGTGAAGCGTACCGCCACCCGTTACGATCAGTACGTCAATCGGATCTTCAAATAAGGCTTCAAAATCTCTGGTGAAATTCGACACCGGATGAAGTCTTATTCCCATGCTTTCATAAAATTCCGTATAGGCAGCTTCCAGAACATCCGTGGATTTTCCATACATATTCTGACCTTCGCGTTGTGTTATCAGTGCGTGAAGCATACGCCTATTCCTCCTTCAGTATCTTTCCATTTTTACAATCAAGTGTCAGTTTGTCAAGTCCTGTTACATAATTATAAATAACGTCGCCACATCCAATAGCCGCCGGAATATTGAATTCCGCACATCGGATCGCCATATGGGATGCAACACCACCATACTTCGTAATAAAGCCCCGGATTCCTTTTGCAAAGATCCAGTCATAGCCGGGATCTGCTTTCGGGATCACTACGATCTTATCTGCAACATCAACCGCTCCGGCATCGTCACGCTTCGATTCCTCATCCTCCAATACGACAACTGCTCCGGTCACGATCTCCGAGGTGATAAAATTCGGTCTCGCCTCTACCATCTCGATATATTCCAACTGCTGCTTATTACAGATCACATCTGGCAGAATCATATCGGAAGCATCTGTATATGCCTTTCGGTTCTCTGCGATCACCTGTTCCCATATCCTTCGGATCTCCGTTTCTGGTTTATGATACACTGCAATTATATCATCTACTGTGAGATATGCCATATCTTCTTTTGAAAAATTCAACATTTCTCCAATATTGATCAGAATATCGATTGCCAGACTTAAGGATTTCGTAAATTCAAATTTAAAATATTCCCGTTCTTCCATGGAATCCTTTAAGAATTCCACAAATTTCTTTGCATCAACACCAAAGCCGATATCGGAAAGTGCCTGTTCTACCTTCTCCGGATCTAATGGCGTATGCTTTAACCGCTCAATTCTCTGTCTCTGCTTCTTTGCTGTCTCGCTTGCCTTGGAGCTGTCAAAATCCCGTTCCTCATATGTCTCACAGGTGATATCGTAAGTGCCGGAACGAAGATGCCCGTATTTCTCATCAAATGCAGCTCTGGTAATCCGTCCTTCTGCAAAATCCTGAAAATCCGAATCGTACTCCGATGCCACTGTGTAGATTGACATCATAAAGTCATCAATCTCACGGCTCGTAAAATATCCCTTTGCACTAAGTGACCTGCAAAGAGCCTTTGAGATAAATGCAAGTCTTGCCTGTCTTGCAAATTTCGGTGTTCCGTACTGTTTGATACTCTCGATCAATTCTATAAAATAACGGATGGAAGTATTCACATCCTTTGCTGCCATCAGCCAGTTATTCCTGATATTTTCCCGATGCACCTTCAGTCCGTTTAAGGAACGGATATCCTGCATCCGGTTCTGCCTGAAATTACAGATTGCTCGATCCGTCAGACGAAACAGGCTATTTGACAAATCCTGAATCTCGCCTTTCGTGAATTCATATTCTAATAATTCCTGCAACCGATCCTCCGTTGTAAAATCATAATTGGAAAATACGATTTCAAATTCTATTTTATCATGTGCCGTTATATCCGATAATATCTTCCGGTCATAAAATGCCAAAAGTTTTTTCACCATGTCCTCATCTAAATCCGCAGGCATCAGGCACAGAAATGACTTCCGCAATGATATATATGGTTTATTTCCGACCCTGTACATCAGATCTCCGTCCACCACACGATATCCGATCGTGGTAAGTCCCTGATTCCAGGCAGCCTTCGTTATGATCTCTCTGTAAAGGGAGAAATCAAGCGGATGCGGATTCACTCCTATGATCTCAGCAGGATTCCAGAATGCCATATCGGATAAGATTGCCTGTTTCTCATACAACAGATCACTGAGTTTTTGATACTGCTGTTTTATCTTGTTTATCAATTCTCCAAATATACGATCATTCTTTGCTCTGTCTTCTTTGTAGTCAGACGGCTTTTGCAGTTTCTTAATACAGGCCGCAAGCGGACGCACCTGAAAGATCGTAACTGTCAGATCTGCTCCAACTGCAAATTCCACATCGAGCGGATACTCCGGAAAGATGTCTTCTAATTCCCTCATGGCTGTGATCAGAACACCCCAGCGCTCCGGGAGAGATGAACTCTCTGCTGTCCTTGCAATATAGATCGTCTTTCCTCCGCTTCCACTGGTTACCGCATCGGTCGAATCTTCATCATATGAGATTGCATAATACAATCTTCCTGATTTGATCTCTCTGGAGAAGATAACTCCGCTGCTAATGATAGATTTCGTCTGTGTCTGGATCAACACCTGTTCATTCCTGATATCTGGCAGATCTTTTTTATAAGAATCAAATACTGTCTCAACCGCATGACATACAGCATCGCGATCATCAGCGTCGACATCCAATATACTGTCATAATGACCCGCATTTGATGTCTCGGAGGAATCTTCATTGGAACAGGAGCTTCGAACAACAATCGTCTGTCCTTTAAACTGTGATTGAATATCGGCAAGGATCTGTTTCCGGTTCTCACCATACATTTTCCCGGTTACGATCATAAGGTCTTCTATTCTCGATTTTGTTATTCTGTTTTTCAAATAATCTAATGTATCTGCTTTTGTCAAAACCATGAAAAAATCACCTTCTACAACAAAACTGCACCTTAGCAGACCATATCATCTATACTAAAGTGCAGTATATTTTTTCTCTTTCGAGACACTATTCGTTTTGTTGGCTATTCCGACAGACTTTTGTTTCTTCCAAATCTATCTTCTGTCAGTATTCATTATATAATGAATAAAATAGCTCTTACTGGATCGTTAATAGATCATCAACTGATTTTCTTGGTGGCATCTCCGGTGCAAATACCGGATATCCCATTGCAATAACGGTGGCAACTGTCTGACCTTCCGGCACACCTACGATCTCTCCAACCTTCTTATCATCAAATACTCCAAGGATAACCGTTCCGATTCCCTTCTCATGTGCTGCAAGACAGAATGTCTGGGCTGCGATACCGGCATCGAACATCTCCCATCCGGCACCTTTGCTTGTACTGAAGCTTCCATCTCTCTCATATCCACAAATACCGTTCTTCTGTGTCACAACCATCAACTGATGTGCTCTGGAAACTGTCTTCTCATTTAATGTGAATCCCATTACACCCTCTTCTGCGATCTTCTTGATCTTCTCCGGATCAGAAACACTGATGTAACGGATTGTCTGTGTATTCTTCCAGGATGGTGAATAGGATGCGAGTTCTACTAACTCACGGATCACTTCATCCGGAATGATATCCTCTTTGAATTTTCTTACCGATCTTCTTGTCTTAATACATTCTAATGCTTCCATGTTATGTCCTCCTGTTTTTTTATAAATATCTTTTGTATCTTCTTACATATATCGCAAGTATAACTCACTCAATGTCTTCGAAAAATCATCTCATTATCTGTTACAGATCACTCACCTGCAAAATATGCATCTATACCATCTGCAATTCCTTTTGCAAGCAGATTCTGATAATCTGATGTTACAAGCTTCTGGTCTTCTTCTGAATTTGTCATATAACCGATCTCAACGATCGTAACCGGAACCTTACACCAGTTAATTCCACTCATGGAATCTGTCTCCCAGACACCTTCGCTGTTTGCCCCTGTTGCTGCTGCCATTCCGCTTAATACATCGGCAGACAACCGTTTACAGGAATCATAGATATCTGCATTGTATGGATTATCCTTAGTCTGGCATACTGTCATAACACCGCTCGCATTTGTATCTGTAGAACCATTTGCATGGATTCTTATAAATGCATCTGCCTTATCACTGTTTGCAAGTTCTGCTCTTGCAGCGTTACTGATATCGACATCATTGGATGTACGGATCATCTTCACAGTATAGCCTCTTGCCTCTAATGCACTCTGAAGCTTTAACGCTACCTCAAGATTCAGTTCATATTCCTCTGTACCGGTTGTAACACCTGTATTACCGGCTGAGACTTTTGCTTTCTTATCTTCCGCACCGGGACCTACCGGCTCTGTATCCGTATTCGGCGTTGCCTGATGACCTGCATCAATACAGATCAGCTTGCCTTCGCCAACATTGCTTGTCTCCTGTGTTGATTCTTCTGTGCTGCTGTCATCACCACTGGATGCTGCTCCTTCTGCCTTTACAAATTTCGAATAAACATAATAGGTCTCACCCTTGATCGATACCTTGCTCCACTCATCGTTATAACCGATCCGGTCAAGCTCTACACCATCTGCAAGCTGCATCGCGGGATCTCCGTCTGTCGATGGTGCTGTTCTGACATTTACATAATCAGTCGTCGTCACCTTGTCATTTACGATCGTGAATCCTTCTTCATCCACCTGTGCTTCCGTCGTCGCTTCTGTTGTATCCTCTGTGGATGCTACATCTTCAGAAGCTTCTGTTGAACTCTCGGTAGTCGTCTTTTTTCCTGCATCCTTTTTCCCACAGGCTGCAAGTACAAATGCTGAAAGAATGATCATCATACATATAAGTATTGTTCTGTAAACCTTCTTCATAAGTAACCTCCGTCCATATTTCTATACACCTAATGTCTATTATCGCATAAATATGGCTCTATTTCAACCAAAAAGCGATAAGGAGCCGTTTCATCGACTCATAGTCTGACAAATGTGCCATTTCACATGCTGAATGCATAGCGAGTACCGGCATTCCCATATCGACTGCCTTTACCGGAAGATAGGATGAAACGATCGGACCCAGCGTGGTTCCACCCGGCATTCCTGTCTTATTGACCGTACGCTGAAACGGAATCCCTTCATCCTCACAGAGCACCTGAATCACTGCAGCAGCCTCGCTGTCTGTCACATATCGCTGAGACGCGCTGCTCTTTAAGACAACCCCATTTCCAAGCAGTACCCGGTTGACCGGATCGGATTTTTCCTGATAATTCGGATGTGTTCCATGTGCCACATCAAGAAAGATCAAAAATATCTCCGGAAGCAGCTCCTGTATAGTGCGGATTTCTCCGCTGTCTTTTAAGATACGTTCCGTTATCATCCGAAGCAGTCCGGAATCTGCTCCCTGTTTGGACAAACTCCCGATCTCCTCGTTATCGAAAAATACTCCGATGTCGAGATTCATATCAGATCCATCTGCTTCCGATATTTTTTCATCTGCCAATGCAGCTTCTGTTCCCTTACCCTTTTCTTCTTTCCACTTATTGCCAGTTCGCACCAAAGATTCCAGAATCGCACTAACGGAAGATACATTATCAATTCTCGGTGATGTAAATACACCACTGTCTCCGATCATTTGGCAGGAATCGCAATTATATAAATACAGATCATAGTCTAATATATCCGCCTTATCGATCTGAAGCATTTCTGCAACCTCATCTAAAAAGCTATGCGGCTCATCCTTCTTCCAAAGCCCAAATACCGGGATCAGTTCTTTCTGAGGATCTAATTTTGTCTCTGAATCTCCTCGTTTCAGATGCGGTGCAAGACTCGGTATGATCGCAACCGGCTTCTCCGAATCATATAATCGTACCTCTGGATGAAATGCATCACTGCCTTTTACCACTACCTTGCCGGCAAGTCCCAGTGGACGGTCAAACCATGTCTTCATTAACAGTCCGCCATAGGTCTCTATATTCAACATATGATATCCGCCCTTTTCCATATCGGCTGACGGCTTTAACTTCAGCATCGGAAAATCCGTATGACTGGTTGCTATCCGGATATGCTGCAGCTGCTTCGGCAGATGAAATGCGATCATAACAGAACTGTATGGTCTGACATAATAATCTGCTCCTGCCTGAAGCTGCCATTTGTCCTTTAACTTAAGCTCGGAAAATCTGTGTTCTTTCAGATATTCCTCTCCATGCTTTACAACATGGAATTGGGTAATTCCTTTTTCTAACATATATTTTAACAAGCCTGTCTGTTCCGGCTTTTCTGATATGAGATCAACTTCTGTTTTTCTTTCTTCCATATGCTCTGTTCTCCTGTCTTTTTACTTTGATTTCTATTGTACACCTTTTTAGTTTTTCTTGCTATTTTGATTTTATGTGTATATAATGTTGTTACACGCTTTAACGCGTTAAACCCCAAAAAGGAGAAACAGCTATGAATGCATTTAAAATTGGTTTTATCGGTCTTGGGCTGATCGGTGGATCGGTGGCAAAATCTATTCACCGTATTTTCCCAAACTATACAATCATCGGCTATGATGTCAACACTGTAACCTTAAAAGAAGCGCAGGCGGATGGCACCTTAGATCATTATACAACAAATATCAGCGACATCGCAGACTGTGATTATGTCTTTCTGTGTGCGCCGGTTCATTATAATATAGAATATCTGAAAACTTTAAAACCACTGATCTCTGATTCCTGTATCCTGTCTGATGTCGGCAGTGTCAAATCCGACATCTACGATGCTGTAAAGGAACTGGGACTTGGTTCTCATTTTATCGGCGGTCATCCAATGGTCGGATCCGAGCGCTCCGGCTACGATGCAGCAACCGACCGTCTGATCGAGAATGCTTATTATTTCATCACCCCATCTCCGGACGCTCCGGCAGACCGCGTGGAGGAATTTATGACATTTATCGGCGACCTGGGTGCTATCCCGATCCGGTATTCCCCGGATGAACACGATAAGATCACTTCCTATATCAGTCATGTACCGCATGTGATCGCCGCATCTCTGGTCAATCTGGTACGGCATGCCGATTCCCCGGACGGAATCTTTAAATCTCTGGCAGCCGGAGGTTTTAAAGATATCACACGAATCGCATCCTCAAACCCGGTAGTCTGGGAGCACATTCTACTCAGCAATCCGAAGAACATCGTGAATGGATTAAAGGAATATATTGAGCTTCTAAATAAAATGATTTATGATATTGAAAGAAATGACGCAAAAGACATCAATGCTTTCTTTGAGTCATCCAGAGAATATCGGGATTCAATCCCGAACAATACAAGCGGTGTTATCCGTATGCAGTATGAACTCTTTGTCGATATCCCGGATGAACCGGGTGCTCTGGCAAAGGTTACGGTACTGCTTGCTGATGCAGGCATCAATCTGAAGAACTTCGGTATCTCCCATAATCGTGAAGACGAGGAAGGCGTTCTACGTTTATCCTTCTACGATACGGATGCATGCCGGAAAGCATTTGACCTTCTTGCAGATGCCGGATACCGTTTATATAACAGATAAGACTACATAAAAAGGAAATGGACGATATCACGTCCAGACAGGTAACACATTATGATATTTTCCAGAAGAACAGGATTAAAGGGAACACTTACGATCCCCGGAGATAAATCCATCTCCCACCGTTCGATCATGCTTGGATCACTGGCAGATGGTATAACCGAAGTACATGGATTCTTAAACGGTGCAGACTGCATTTCTTCTATGAACTGCTTCCGCGAAATGGGTGTAACGATCGACCACAATGGGGATACCGTTATCATTCACGGTAAAGGACTTCATGGTTTGCAGGCTCCGAAAGAAACACTCGATGTCGGTAACAGCGGAACAACTACCAGACTGATGTCCGGAATTCTTGCCGCACAGAATTTCAAAAGCCGCGTGATCGGTGATGCATCGATCTGCCGCCGTCCGATGAAACGGATCATGACCCCGCTTTCTCTGATGGGTGCTGATATCGTGAGCGAAAACGGAAACGACTGTGCGCCGCTTCTGATCACTGGAAAGCCATTACACGGCATCCACTACGATTCACCGGTTGCTTCGGCACAAGTCAAATCTTGTATTCTTCTTGCCGGTCTGTATGCCGACGGCGAAACCAGTGTAACCGAACCATATGTATCCAGAAATCATACGGAGCTGATGTTTGATGCTTTCGGTATCGATATCAAGACCTCCGGCACAACCGCAATTGTAAAACCTGCGGATAAATTATACGGTCAGAAGATCATGATCCCGGGAGACATCTCCTCGGCGGCTTACTTTATCGCAGCCGGACTTATCACACCGGATTCCTGTATCACGATCAAGAATGTGGGTATCAACAATACCCGTGATGGAATATTAGAAGTTGTAAAAATGATGGGCGGTACGATCACCTACGACCGACTGGATCAGCCTGGTGAACCTTCTGCCGATATCACTGTACAAACATCAGATTTAAAAGGTTGTGTGATCCAAGGCTCTCTGATTCCGAAGTTGATCGACGAGATTCCGATCATTGCCATCATGGCATGCTTCGCAAAGGGACAAACCGTTATCAAAGATGCACAGGAACTGAAGGTGAAGGAATCAAACCGGATCGATGTTATGGTGAAGAACCTTTCCGCTATGGGCGCAGATATTAGCGCTACCGATGATGGCATGATCATCCATGGCGGCAAGCCGCTTCACGGCGCTGTCATCGACAGCCACCTCGACCACCGCATCGCCATGAGCTTTGCCATCGCCGGACTTAACGCCGACGGCGACACAGAGATTCTTGGCAGCGACTGCGTAAACATCTCCTACCCGACCTTCTATCAGGATCTCGCCGGGCTGAAGTAAACAGGAATAAGCGAATCATTATTAAGCAGGATATAGTTTTTATAAATAAAAAAGCCCTGGCACTGTTATTACACAAGACACTTCCGTTCTAGTCCTCGTGCAGTGGTACATAAGGCTGCACAATACGCAGCCTAAGTACCAGCCTCGGACAAGGCTTGTTTCATAACAGTGCCAGGGCTTTCTTATTTTCTTCTCTTTGTTCCAGCTTAATAATAATTCGCTCATTCAATTTGACTATCAGCATCTCTTAGCTTTGCAAGTTCAAACACGGGCTTGGTGCTGACAAATCAGCGTGCGAACCGAATAGAAAATATACTTGTCTTTGTATATAACAATCCAGGCAGTATTTATATGCAGCTCAGGTCATAACTAAATATCAACCAGATGAACGCAAGGTATTTTACAGAATCAACATGGCATCGCCGAAGGAGAAGAAACGATAGCGTTCTTCCACGGCTACCTTGTAGGCTTCGAGAATCTTCTCGCGGCTGTAAAGAGCTGATACCAACATCAGCAACGTGGATTCCGGCAGATGGAAGTTCGTGATCAATCCATCGATGGCTTTGAACTTATAACCCGGATAGATGAAGATATCTGTCCAACCGCTACAGGCACGAAGCATACCATTCTCATCAGCTACTGTTTCCAGCGTTCTCGTACTGGTCGTTCCGACTGCAATGATTCGACCGCCATTTTTCTTTGTTTCATTGATCGTCTCTGCTGCTTTCTCATCGATCACATAGAATTCCGAATGCATATGATGATCCAGAATGTTGTCCTCTTTTACCGGACGGAATGTTCCAAGTCCGACATGAAGCGTTACATGTGCAATCTTGATGCCTTTTGCCTTGATCTCCTCTAAAAGCTCCTTTGTAAAATGAAGTCCGGCTGTTGGCGCTGCAGCAGAACCTTCATGCTCTGCATAGACAGTCTGATAACGGTTCTTGTCTTCCAATTTATGTGTGATATATGGTGGGAGTGGCATTTGTCCGAGTTCATCTAAGATCTCCTCAAAGATTCCCTCGTATTCAAAACGAACAATACGATTTCCCTCTTCCACGATATCGATAACTTCACCAACCAGTTTGCCGCCACCAAAGATAATCCTTGCACCGACTCTGGCTTTCTTTCCCGGTTTTACAAGCGTCTCCCATGTACAATCATCCAAGCGCTTCAATAACAGCACCTCGATAGCTGCTCCGGTTCCTTCTTTCTCACCGATCAGTCTGGCAGGAATCACCTTTGTATCATTAATAACCAGACAGTCGCCCTCTTTCAAATATGATATTACATCATAAAAATGTTTATGTTCGATGGTTCCTTCTTCTCTGTTTAAAACCATTAATCTCGAATTATCACGCTTTAAGAGTGGATCCTGCGCGATCAACTCCTGAGGCAGATCATAGTAAAAATCTGATAACTGCATTTTCTTATCCTCCTTAAAACTCAACTATGATAATGCCACGTTTTATGTCTAAATGCAAGGAAGAAAAACAAAGAATAAAGCAGGTAACAGATAACAAAACAAATGCCAGATACAAATAAACAAATTTTATCTGTACCTGACACCCTTTTTCATAAGCTTCAACTTTTGTTCTGCCGTCATTGTCTGTGACAATAGCGTTCCCCCTCGATCAGTGAAGCGACCGTTTCTGCATCCATGCCTTTAAATTCGTCTACTACTCTTATCAGTATATGCGCCAGCATGATCTTCTGTCCAAGCAGCCGTTTGGCACTGGCATCATACTATGCTTTCTGGTAGGTAGCATCGACGGCAAACACCACTTCATTATCCATGATCTGTCTTCTTTCCTGACAGAACAGGATAAACGACCTTCTCTATGTGGTTATTTTTTTATCCTCGGTCTGGTCACCATCCGTATCATCTGTCTGATCACTGTCCGTTTCACCGGTCTGATTACTATCTGCATCCTCTGTCTGACTATCAACCGGTCCAACTTCATATACCATGCAAAACAAATTGTCGCCTAATTCCGTTACTGTATATTCATCATCCACCTTTGACGGAATCGTAAGGATATTCTGCGAATCCACTTCTGTAACAGACAACTTTGTTTTATCCACTTTCGTAAGGGCTGCAGTCTTTTTCTCCGCATCCAGGATTTTATATGTATAACAGCCATCTGCTGTTATATATTCCTGCTCCGTTGTATCTTCCGTCTCTGCACAGACCTTCGTCACAGATCCCATACCACTGACAAAGCCTGCTCCGGACTGCCCTGCCGCCAACGACCAAAGCCATAGCTACCGCCATCATTCGTAATCGTCTTTTTCCCATCTTCTCTCCTTCTTATCCCTGCAACCAAAAACGTCTGCACAGTCTGATATACCAAACCGGAGAATACCTGTATAACAAATATTCTCCGGTTCATAATACCAGAATTATTCCAACCTGTAAATTAAGCTCTGAGTTCGATACCCAGCTTTCCTAATTCTTTTACGAGCTTCTCAATGATCTTATCGACTTCACCGGCCTCTAAGGTTCTGTCTTTTGCACGGAAAGTCATCGTGTAAGCAACAGACTTCTTACCGGCTGCGATCTGCTCGCCTTCATATACATCAAAGAGCTTATAGCTTTCAAGCAGCTTGCCGCCACACTTCTTGATCAGTTCTTCTACCTGACCGACAAAGATGCTCTTGTCCATAACCATACTTAAGTCTCTGGTACTTCCAGGGAACTTTGCGATGCCTTCATACTTGATATCGAAGGATGACAGCGCTACGACATTTGGCATATCGAGAACTGCTACATATACCTCACCCTTTAAGTTATAGTTATCGCATGCTTCCGGATGAAGCTGACCGAGGTAACCAACAACGGTATCGTCCTTTACGATATTTGCCTGACGGCCCGGATGTAAGAATGGATGCTCTGTTGTAGGAACATAGGTACAGATATTCTTCATACCAAGGTTATCAAATAACTCCTCGATCACACCCTTTAAGTTGAAGAAATCACCCTCGCCGTACATACCGATCGTGAGCTTCATACGTTCTTCCGGAAGCTCTGTCAGTGGGAGTTGCTTTGGGAGATATACATTTCCGAATTCATACAGACGTGCAACCTTATTCTTACGATTGAAGTTTGTTGCAAGAGAAGTCAGCATACCGTTTAAGGATACCGTTCTCATGATACTAAAATCCTCACCCAGCGGATTTGCGATCGTAATCGCCTTTCTGTAAATGGAATCAGCAGGAAGCAGTAATTTGTCAAATACCTTCGGGCTTTCAAATGAATAGCACATACCACCAGAGAATCCGTTTCCTTCCAAAATGTTTCTTGCAATGTCATAGATTCTATGGCTGTATGGCTTCTTACCTACGGTAGCTTCACCCTTTGGAAGTGACATCGGAATCTTATCATATCCATAGAAACGGGCAACTTCTTCTGCCAGATCTGCCATGCAGTTTAAATCCTGACGGAAGGTTGGAACAGTAAGTGTCTTCGCTGCTTCATCATATGTTAATTCCAGCTTACCAAATATATCAAGCATGGTCTTTTCATCAATATCGGTACCAAGAAGCTTGTTGATCTTTTCAGGCTCAAACGGAAGCACCTTAGGCTGTACAGGATCCGGATATACATCAACCATACCGCCAACAACTTCACCTGCACCCATTTCTTCGATCAGCTGGCATGCACGGTTGATTGCTTCTTCTGCAAGATTTGGATCAAGTCCCTTTGTAAACTTGAATGCAGCATCTGTTGCAAGTCCGAGTCTTCTGGATGACAGACGGATATTGGTTCCATCGAAACAGGCTGCTTCAAATAATAAGGTCTGGATATCATCCGTTACCATGGAGTTCTCACCACCCATGATACCTGCGATACCAACTTCTTTTTCTCCGTCACAGATCATCAGAACATCCTTATCCAGCTTTCTTTCCTGACCATCAAGCGTCACAAATGTATCGCCATCCTTTGCGCGTCTGACAACGATCTTATTTCCTGCAATTGTGGACAGATCATACGCATGCATTGGTTGTCCATATTCTTCCATTACATAGTTTGTGATATCAACCAGATTGTTGATCGAACGGATTCCCTGTGAAGCAAGTCTCTCTCTCATCCATTTTGGTGATGGACCGATCTTTAAATTCTTTACAACTCTTGCGCAGTAACGCTTACACAGATCTGTGTCCTGAACTTCTACAGATACATAGTTATTTACATCTTCATCATTTCCTGTTTTCTTGATCACCGGTGGGTAGAATGGCTTGTCAAATGTAACAGCAGCCTCTCTTGCCATACCGATCATGGAAAAGCAATCTACACGATTTGATGTAATCTCATATTCTACAACAACATCATCCAGTCCCAGTGCCTTTACCGCATCATCACCCGGCTTTACATCTGCTTCCGCAGGGAATACATAGACACCGTTTTCCGGTGCTTCCGGATACAGCTCTCTGGATGATCCAAGCTCCTCAATCGCACACATCATACCATAAGATGGCACGCCACGAAGTTTTCCCTTCTTGATCTTGATTCCATCAGCAGGAAGCTCTCCGCCATCGTGTCCGCCTGCTACTTTACCGCCGTCAAGTACGGTAGGAACCAGATCTCCTTCTTTTACATTTGGTGCTCCGGTTACGATCTGAAGCAGCTCATCTGCTCCGATATCGACCTGACATACAACCAGCTTGTCAGCATCCGGGTGCTTTTCTATCTTAACGATCTTACCAACTACGATCTTTTCAAGATTCTTGTCTTTCTTCTCAAAACCTTCTACATGTGAACCGGAAAGTGTCATTGCATCGACAAATTCCTGTGCCTCTACGTCAAGATCAGGCACATATACTTTTATCCATGAAAGTGGTGTATTCATTTTTCTATCTCCTTTTCCTGTTTTTTAGAACTGCTGTAAGAAACGTACATCGTTTTCGTAAAGAAGACGCATATCGTCGATTTCGTATTTTAACAGTGCTACACGCTCCAGACCGATACCAAATGCAAATCCTGAATATTCCTCCGGATCAATGCCACAGTCATGAAGTACCTTCGGATGAACCATACCACAGCCAAGAATCTCGATCCAGCCGCTGCCCTTACATACACGACAGCCCTTGCCGCCACATTTGAAACAGGTTACATCCATCTCTGCTGATGGCTCTGTGAATGGGAAATGATGTGGACGGAACTTAACCTTTGTGTTCTCACCAAAGAATTCCTTTGCCCACTGCTGTAAAGTTCCCTTTAAGTCAGCCATCGTAATGTTCTTATCAATAACCAGACCTTCTACCTGATGGAAGGATGGTGAATGTGTTGCATCTACTTCATCAGCTCTGAATACTCGTCCCGGTGAAAGAATACGGATCGGAAGGTGACCCTTCTCCATGATTCTTGCCTGTACCGGAGATGTCTGTGTACGGAGCAGGATATCCTTTGTAATATAGAAGGTATCCTGTTCATCCTTTGCAGGATGATTTGCAGGGATATTTAATAATTCGAAATTATATTTATCATATTCAACTTCAGGTCCTTCTACGATCTCATAGCCCATACCGATGAAGACACGTTCCAGATCTTCAAGAGCGATCTGATTCGGATGTCTGTGTCCATCGATCTTCTTGATTCCCGGAAGGGTAACGTCGATCGTTTCGCGCTTCATCTTCTCTGCACGAAGTGACTGATTGATCTTCTTTGATTTTTCCTCTAAGGCTGTCTCAATCGCCTGTCTTGCTTCATTTACCATCTGTCCAACCTTTGGTCGATCTTCAGGTGCTACATCTTTCATACCCTTTAATACCTGGGTCAGTTCACCTTTCTTTCCGAGTACAGATACTTTTACATCATTTAAGGATGTCAGTACATCTGCTTCATTGATCTTGGCAAGTGCTGCTGCTTTGATTGCCTCTAATCTGTCTTTCATCTTTCATTCTCCTTATTTATATTTTCTCAATATTTGTGAATAAACATGCGGAATACTCCTGCTTGGGATACACCCTCCTGCCTCCCGGCCCGATGATGTACACAAAAAAAGCCCCAGTCCACAAAGGGACGGAGCAACCGCGATACCACCCTGATTCTGACATCCGGTCTTCCCGGCGCTGTCAGCACTCATTCTATGTTATAACGGTCATAACCCGTTATCTCCTACGCTTCCGTTTAAAGAATTCTCAGAGATAAAACTCGGATGTGAAATTAAATGAAATATGGTGCTCGATCAGGCTTCCAGCCGATGACCCGATCTCTCTGTCAGACATATCCCATCTTTTGCATCTTCAACGTCTTCTCTTCCATCCACATCATAGGCAGGATGGTTAAAACTATACTTAAATATAGCACATTTTTAATATGTGTCAATAACTTTCTGCAATCACCCATTCGCCTTTCGATGCAGAATAAACGATCTTCGCTTTTAATTCTCCACGATTATCGGAAAGCAGGATCTGTGAACTTACTCCTGTTGCCGGATCAGATGCAACTACCTTGCCATTTTCGGATAATGCGATCTGAAGTGGTGTATCTCCATTCATATATAAGGTGACACTTCCCATTCCCATCGAACGGAACATCTCGGAAAAATACTTTGCCTTATCGGCGGCACTGGCCATATCTGCATATCCGGAACCATTTGCACAGATCAGTGTACCATTACCGGAACCATCCTCTGTAGAACCTTTATAGGTCACGGCACGGATCGCATAGCCATCTTCTTCCGCATCCACAACCATATTTACAACGGATTTCTCAATCTCTGATGCCGTATCAAGATATACCTGCAGTCTGGATTTTTTTACATATTTGATAAGTGCCGGTGCGAGTACACCTGCAAGAATTGCCATGATCGCGATCACAATGATCAGCTCTACAAGTGAAAAACCTGAATTCTTCCATGTTCTTCTTTTCATATTAAACTTTCCTCCATTTATTGAACGATTTCCCCTCGTCTCATATACGCTTAGTATATTTCTCTCCTGTCGTTTTTTCAACTATTTTTTATAAAATTTTAATCTTTTTTTGTTCTTTTTTTATGAAGGTCTGTGTGGATTTTCCGGAATACAGCCCAGATCTCATCACGGAAAAACAGATTTAACTCTGCTCCCAAAAGCAGGATATACATACAGATATACAGCCAGAGCATTGCGATGACCATGCCTCCAAGATTGCCATACATATAAGTATTGATTCCAAAATAAGTAAGATAGGATGAAAATGCCGCTGATAACAATACCCAGCAGACAGTTGTGAATACCGCCCCCGGTATTGCTGTCTTCAAACGCAGATGATTATCCGGTAGACGACAATAGATCAGTAAAATAACTGCAAATACCAGCACCGGCGCAGTTAACAGTCTGGAATAAAAGAAGATCTTCTCGGAATAATCCACCCAGTTTGTCTTTGCAAGAATATCTTCCATGATCGTATTGCCAAGAACATATACTCCGACCAGTGCAATCAGCATCACGCAGAATATCAGCGTATATAATGCATTTGTCAGTCTTCGTAATATATAATTCTTGGTATCCTTCGTCCGATCCATAAAATTGAGTCCTCGTTCGATCGCCATCGTTCCTTTTGCCGCCGACCAGACTGCTACGACTGCTGACACGATCATCGTCGTTCCAACCTGCGTACTGTAGATTTCATCGACCATAAAGCTGAGTGTCTCTGCCATCTTCCCCGGTATCATCTCCGCTACCAGTTCTATAAACTCCGCCTGTGTTACCGGAAGAAAACGAATGCCGATCAGGAGCATCATTGCAAATGGAAAAAAAGAAAGCAACAGAAAGAAAGCCGCCTGTGCCGCAAACGCAGACAACTGATTATCCTTGTTGATCCTCATTGCTCCCTGAACCATCCGTACAACTGTAAGATTCTGGATCCATTCGATTTTTTCTTTCACCCGGTTTACTTTATTCTTCATTTGTTTTATTTCCCGTTTCTCTCAATTTCTCAAGTTCTGTTCCATTATAATAATGAGACAGGATCTCCTCATATCCATATCCTGCTTCTGCCAGATCATTTGCCCCGTTCTGGCTCATGCCGACTCCGTGACCAAAGCCGCCACCATGCAATTGATAATTTCCCTCTTTATCCTGCGTAATATAAAAATACGCACTTGGCAGCAAATCAAAACCTGATGTTTCACTTCCATCCTGTTTTCGGATCACAACATCCGGCGAACAGAGAAGTTCACGTATCTCCATCTGTCCTTCAATCGTAACAGAACTCTGTTTCCCGTATAATACCATATTCCGGGCAATTCCGCTATTTCCTCTTTTCGTGATCCGGACTTTCTCAATCTCTCCGGTCTGATCTGTGATATCTGCACCCGCAAGTGTCTGTATCTGATCTGCCGTCAGCGTAACCTGCCAGCGGTAAAATGGTTCTTCTTTCTCAATACTGTTCACATAGACCGTCTGATCGATAAATGCACGGAATACCTCTTCCGTTGACAATCTGCCATCCCCTATCTGAAAATATCCATGATCGAGCATAACAGTTGCATCTCCTAACCGTTTCCGATCCGCCTCTGTATAAATCTCCAACTGATCATTCAGATAATCTAACTTCTCTCCACCCCAGACGTCATCATTCCGGCATGTCGTTCCACTGGAGGTTGAAAAGAAATATGCATTTACCACATCCCCGTCATTGGTCAGGATCTGTCCCTCGGTTTCCTGTACTGCATGAATCGTTTCCTCTGTTTCAAATACATTGTTATATACCTGACTGGCAGTTGTGTCATCCAGATCCGCCCCATATTCTTCAAATGCACCATCCTGGATCCTTCTAACTGCATAGCTTCTTGCACATACCGCCTGTGCCTTCAGCGCCTCTTTCTCATATGAGGAAGGCATCTCACTGGAAACAACCGCATACAGATATTCCTCAAACGCCAGTTCGTTTACAATACAGTATTTATTTCCCTGCTTTTTTATCTGCAGCTTTCCCCGATAGGACGGTGCTCCTTCTGATTTATGAAAGCTCTCTATTGTCAGTTTTCCATATTGCTCCGGAATGATCGTTAAGGAAACCGGATCTGCGTCCCCGGTAAGCTCTACCAGATCAATCTCCGTTCCTTTCTTATAGCTTGTTTCTGTTTGCCCGCAGATAACACGAATGTCCGAATCACTGCTCACCCGGACTTCTGACTGCCAGTAGCTTCCGTCATCGGACAACAGAACGCGGATCGTATCTGGCATGTTCTGCTCCGACAAAACAGGAAGCTCCGCTGTATGATCGGTCTGCATGGCTTCCCGTGCCTGTTTATCTGCCTGACTGTCCGACTCTTTTACAACACCGGCACCTGCTGAATCCCGAAGATTTGATAATATGGAAATATCGGTCTGCTTATATTCATCCGGTATTTCTTCTTTTTCTTTTATAGCATATTTTCCTGCATAAATGATCAAAACGACCAACAGGATCATCACACAAAAGGTTAAAAATTTTAAAAAATTTTTCATAAAATTCCAGTTCCTGTGACATAATTTATTTATACATGTGCTCTGCTGCACATGTATATCGAAAGAAAAAGCAGCATCATAGATGCTGCTCTCTTTATCATTTGTTGAAAACTGAAATGCGTTCCTGCATTTTGAGTCCTAGCCAATGCTAGGTGGGCAACCGCAACTGAATCTCTGCCTTCCACGTTTGAAGAGGCCTGACATCGCAAACAGCAATATAGGAATCCCTTTTATTCAAATGTAGGTTCAAAATCGCAAGAAGCTTAGTACATCTCAGCTTTAACGTAATTATACTATAGGCATACTACTCATGCAAGACCTAAAATTTGGTTATTACCTTCATTTTTTCAAATAGAAGAATTGAAAAGGAATGGCACTCTGTAGTATAATGTGTTGTAGGTATGATTTTTTTTATTGCATTTTATGCAGATCCAATCAATAATATGGCAGGTAATGAACTATGATCAAATCGATTCTGACAGTTGTTTTTGGCATATTACTTCTTCTTGCATTTATCGCTCTGATTGTCTGGTCTGTCCAGGTATCAAAGGAAAAAATGGCAAACAAACGAAGCCGCCGGACAACTGCTGTGAAAAAGAAATATGAAGAGGCACTGGAAGGTGACACAGAGGCCGATATGGGTTACTGGTATAACAAAGAGGATATGGAAGATGGCGATGCGATCACCCGTCTCCGCTGCGAACATCATTTCAACAAACTGGAAGAATGTATCAATGATCTGGTTGTGGAAATGTATGACTGCGGTCTGGTGCGAACCGAAGAGCTCTATATGATCGCATACGGAATTGAAGCCCTGACACCGGACTCTCCTGTATTCCATATAACAGGCGTATCCTCGGATGATGACGATGCTCCAGTCACCTCGCTTCCTCCGGTATCGACAGATGCACAGCGCAAGATCTATGAACGCTGGACCAGCTATGTAAATGCATTGCTGCAGCTTGTTGAGATCAGGACTTCAGAGGGCAATAAAAAAGCGATCATTGACGGCCTTATGACCTACGGTCGTAAGAATCTGTTAACCCTGCTCTATAGTCCTGAATAAAAATATAGTAGAAGAATTAAGAATTAGAAAGACATATACATGGAACTTATAAAACCAACTTTATCGCAACTTGACATTTTAACTCCGTATCTGAGAGGTACCAGTATCAGAGACTGTGGTTTCTGTCCTGGAAATGCCATCTTATGGGCAGAGGAATACCATGTATCCTATACAATCCTCTCTGGTATGCTTGTATTTATATCAGAAGAAGGCGGAAAACCTTCTTCTTTTACGTTTCCGCTCGGCAAAGGCAAAGATTTTGTGAAAGATCTTCAGGATCCTGTCTATCTTCAGAATGCAAAAGCCGTATTTGAAGAAATCTGTGCCTGGTTTCAGTCAAAGGGCGTAACCCCCAGTGTCCACTGTGCGACACTGGAAATGTATGAAATCATCTCCGGCTGGTACGGCAAAAACTTCTCTTATACTCTGGATCCAGGTGATTTTGACTATATCTACACGGTAGAAAAGCTGACCGGTCTGCGTGGAAAGAAGCTGCATGGCAAACGGAATCATATCAACAGCTTTCTGCGTAATTACCCGGATTATGAATACTATACAATCACAGATGAGCACATCGATGCCTGTCTTGCAGTCGCCAGATACTGGGTGGAAAAACACGATGTCCTGCAGCCGGATCTTGCAGAAGAACATGCTTATGAATATAATATCATCCGGAAAGCTCTTGCAAACAGGAAAAAACTTCAGATGACCGGAGGAATCATCTACGTCAATCACATCCCGTCTGCATTTACCTTAGGGGAACCGCTGACCGCAGATACCTTTGACGTACATTTTGAGAAAGCAGATGACGGTATTGACGGCATCTATCCTATGATCAATCAGTCATTTGTCACGCATGAGCTTCAGGCTTATACCTATGTAAACCGCGAAGAGGATCTCGGACTTCCCGGACTTCGTAAGTCTAAGATGTCCTACGTTCCGGATATCCTCTATAAAAAAGGAATCATTCAGTTAGCTGAAATCTGACAGCACTACTGAGTAATTGATAGAACAAAAGAATGGAGAGACAAAAATGAAAAAAGAAAATTGTATCGTAGCTCAATCCGGCGGTCCTACCGCTGCAATCAACGCTTCTTTAGCCGGTGTGATCGATGGAGTTCGAAAATCCGGTAGTTTTACAAGAATCTATGGTTCTTTGCATGGTATTACCGGCGTTCTGGAAAATAATATGATGGATATGTCACTGATGGCACTCTCCCATTTTCCTATGTTGAATACACTGGAGCTTACACCAGCCATGTATCTTGGCTCCTGTCGTTACAAGCTCCCGGATTATACCGAGGATCCCGCTCCATATAAGCAGATATTTGAACGTTTTGAAGAATATGGAATCAGTGCATTCTTCTATATCGGTGGAAATGACTCCATGGATACAGTTTTAAAGCTCAGCAACTATGCCAAATCCATCCAGTCAGATGTTAAGATCATTGGAGTACCAAAGACGATCGACAACGATCTGTTTGCAACCGACCATACACCAGGCTTTGGCTCTGCTGCCAAATATGTGGCTTCCACCGTATTAGAGATTGCACATGATGCTTATATCTATAAGATTCCGGCAGTTATCATCATCGAAATTATGGGTCGGGATGCCGGCTGGCTGACTGCATCTTCCGCTCTGGCCAGAACAACCTACAGTCAGGCTCCGGATCTGATCTATCTTCCGGAAGTTGCATTTTCAAAAGAACAGTTCTTAGCCGATGTTAAAGATAAACTTACAAAACAGAAAACGGTTATTGTTGCTGTTTCGGAGGGTATTCACGATGCTGACGGCAACTACATCAGCTCAGATTCCGCTGTTGCAGACAAATTCGGTCATGCACAGTTAAGCGGTGCCGGCAAGGCTCTGGAATATCTGGTTCGTGATGAAATCGGTGTTAAAGTACGTTCCATCGAGCTGAATGTATTACAGCGTTGTGCCGGTCATATTGCATCCAGAACCGATATTACAGAATCTTTTTCTCTTGGCCAGGCAGCAGTCAAATATGCTGCTGAAGGCAAGACCAGTATCATGGCTGCGATCGAACGAATCTCAAACGATCCGTATCAGTGGGTGATCAAATCCGCCGATGTTGCTGATATTGCAAACGAAGCAAAATCCGTTCCGGTTGAATGGATCAATGAAGCAGGAAATGATGTCACAGACGAAATGATCGACTATCTTCGTCCTCTGATCATCGGTGAGGTTTCATTACAGTATAAAGATGGACTTCCTGTATATCTTCCGGTCGATCACTTATTACATTAATTGCCTGTATATCAAAAATACAATCAAAAATCCATGCGCCCGGTGAATTCATCAAGATAAACAATGCGCATGGATTTTTTTGTATAAAACGCACAACGTATGAAAATATGTCAAAAAAAACTTACTTTTAATTTGCAAATCGTTGTTTTTATGGTCATAATTTGTTCATAATTTATCGTTATTATATAGACAGTTCTTAATTCATAATTTTTTTCTTTGTTGTTGAAGATATTAGATAAGCCCTTTCCTTTTGAGAAGGGCTTATTTAATTTATACGGACTACGCATGTTTTCTATAGCTCTGCCCTTTCTTTCACGAATATTTATTTCGCCTCAAGGATCTCATGCACAATATGCCCAACAGATTCAAAAGCCTAAGATAACAAAAGCAGGATATCCTCACTCCTTATCGGAGGTATTGGATATCCTGCTTTTTACTGTTCCCATGTTCCGGAAATACCGGTCATGGTCACCAAATCCTTATATTTACTTTACTGTTATTGTACACTTGGCAAATTTCTTGCTTCCATCCTTTGCCTTCACAGTAATTGTTACTTTACCCTTCTTCTTAGCTGTTACAAGACCAGATGCAGATACAGTTGCAACCTTCTTATTTGAAGATGTCCACTTTACTGTCTTATTACCTGCTGACTTTGGTCCTACAGTAGCTTTTAACAAATATGTTCCCTTCTTCTTGATCGTAACCTTTTTCTTATTCAGTTTGATCGTCTTAACCGGATTTGCAACGGTTACAGAACAAGTTGCGTAAACATTGCTTCCATCCTTCGCAGTACATGTAATCGTTACACGACCTGCTTTCTTAGCAGTTACAACACCCTTTGAGCTTACTGTTGCAATCTTTTTGTCTGAAGACTTCCAGGTTACAGCCTTGCTGGTTGCATTCTTTGGTCCAACCTTTGCTTTTAAGGTATATTTCTTACCCTTTAAGATTGTTCTCTGCGTCTGATTCAGTTTGATGGACTGTACCGGATTTACAACCGTAACACTACAGGTTGCGAATACGCCGCTTCCATCCTTTGCTTTACATGTAATAACTGCCTTTCCTGCTGCCATTGCAGTAACCTGACCATAAGATGTTACCTGTGCAACCTTTGCATTTGAGGAGCTCCACTCTACAGTAGCCATATTCGCATTTTCCGGTAATACCGTCTGTGTTAAGGACTGTTTATTGCCCACAAATAATTTCATTGTCGTTGCATCTAACTTGATTGATGTAACTCTCTGCTTAACCGTTACACGGCAGGTTGTCTTAGCACCCATTCCGTCTGCAGCACTACATGTGATTACGGCTGTACCTCTTCCAACCGCTGTGATCATACCCTTCTGATCTACTTTTGCGATCTTCTCATCGGAAGATGACCATACAACCTTCTTATTACCTGCATTTGCCGGTAATACAGATGCTGCGATCGAAGCTTTTTCGCCTGCATTGATCTCAACTGCTGTCTTATCCAGTGTGATATTTGTGATCTGCTGTACAACTGTGACTTTAATTTCTTTTTCAATATTACTTCCATCCTGTGTTGTACATCTTATCGTTGTTGTTCCCGGTGCAACACCACGGATTCTTCCGATCGTATATGAGATTCCATCTACTGTCATTGTTCCACCCGAAACGGTTGCAATGGATGTATCATCCGATGACCAGGACAGTGTCTTTTTGGTTGCTGTATCCGGTGTTACCTTTGTTTTTACAACCGTATCTTTATCAATATATGCGACTACATTTGTCTGATCAACGGTAATATCTTTTGCAAGTTCATTAATTGTAAGATTAAACTGTGACTGTTTACCGCTTCCATCAAGAGCCTTGCAGTAAATGATTACTTTACCCTGCTTTAATGCAGTGATCGTTCCATCAGCAGCAATTGCTGCAATGTTCTCATCCGAAGATGACCACTCTACATCCGGATTACTTGCATCTGCAGGCATAACATTTGCTGTTACTTTCATCTTCTCTCCGGAATTCATAACAGTTCCTTCTCTTACAATCTGGATTCCGGTTACTCTCTGTATAACTGTGATCTTGCACTCGGTTGATATACCATCTGCAATCGTACAGGTAATAATGGCTTCTCCCGGTGCTACTGCACTTACAATACCCGTGGTTGTTCCTACGGTTGCTATCTCCGGATTACTGCTGCTGTATTTCGGTTTAAATAAAGATGTATCTTCTGCCTGGATCTTTGCAACAAGTGTTACTCTTCTTTCCTCTGCAGTTGCTCCCTTGATCAGGGTATATTCTGTGTGATTTAAGGTTACACCATTTGCACTTGTATATACTGTGATCTCTGCTCTTGCATATATTCCCTGATTTGCCTTCAGCTTACAGAATATAGTAGCAGTTCCTTCAGAAATTGCTGTTACCTTACCATTCTGGTCAACCTGCGCTACGGTTTCATCACTGGATGACCATACAAGTTCTTTGTTTGTTGCGGTATCCGGTGTTACTGTTGCTGTGAATGTCTTAGATACACCTGTGAACATCGTTGTCTTCTGTTCTGACAGTGTTACACCTTCGCCCATCTGGGAAACATTTACCTTTAACACTGTATCTACACCTGAATCCTTTGAAATACAATGTAAGTATACTGTACCTGCCCCCTTTGCTGTCAACACGCCTGCATTGGTACAAGTTGCAACTTTATAATTTGATGCGCTGTCTTTATCTGCTGTTGTTGTAACCTTATAAGTAACGCCTGAATACTCTTTGTCTGCTACGCCTTCATCTGTATAGCAGGTTGCTGTAAGTGTTTTTGTTTTCAGGTCATCGCCAACCCAGCTTCCTGCTACCAGGTCGATCGTATCACCATCATTATATTCAACATTCTGTTTGTCTTTTAATACAACCTTTGTTACCGGCTTATGACAGCTGATCGTCATATAAGCTCTTGCTTTGTTATTGATATTTACATAAAGGGTTGCTGTTCCTGCGCCAACACAGGTAAGCGTGCCATCATTATCTACCTTGAATACCTTTGGATCACTGGAGCTCCAGGAAATGATATCCTTGGAATATTCGTTCTCCTTCTTATCCTTTGCAACTAATGTTGTGGTATCACCGACACGAAGGCTTAACTCTGCATTTCCGCTATTCACAATGCTGCCATTTGAGGTATACCATACAATTAAGGATAATGGATTATCAACAATTAATTTAAACTTTGCTGTCTGTTTTCCAAGTCCGATATAGTAACTATATTCAACATTCTGTGTCTTTTCATTGGTAACGTCTGTATATAAGGTGTATCCCTGAAGTGTTGCATTCTTGATCAGATTATTTCCATTCTGATCCGTCGTACGGATACATGCATATCCGATCGTATCATCCTTACGGTCTACACCGGAATACTCTGACTGATATCCATCGGCTACCAAATTCGCCATATTAAAGATGTAGTTTGGCTCTGACAGAGAAATATGTCTGCTGTTATTTGTACAGGAGAACTCACCCTCCAACAGTCCAGGACAGGAAGATACATCGATTGCAACCAAAGCATTATTATCCAGCTTCAATGTAGTTAAACCTGTATTATTCTTAACGTCAATTTTCTGTAAACGGTTATCCGAAAGATCCAGCTCTGTCAGTGCTGTGTTTTTGCTCACATCGATATCCATGAGCTGGTTGGAATTCAGATCCAGCTTCTCCAGTAACGGATTCTTCGTAACATCGATCGTGCTTAACAGCATAGCTCCAAGATTCAGATATTTCAGAACCGCATTCTTGCTGACATCCACAGACTGGATACTGTTATTGGACAGGTTCAATGTTTCCAGACTGGATTCTTTGGACACATCGATCGACTTGATCTTATTTCCTGCTACACTCAGTATCTGGAGCGACGTTGCTCCATCCATATTTAATACAGATATGGCATTATCATCTGCGATCAGTGTCTTAAGACCGGTATCACCTGTAATATCCAGCTCATTGATTCCACCTTCTCCACCTGACAGCATGTAGGAACAATCAACATAGGCTAATTTTGTATGATCCACACTGTTGCTTGATATATCTAACGTATGAAGCTTTGTCATATTCTGACAGTGCAGGAATTCCAGATTCGTGTTCTTGCTCAGATCCAGTGCCGACAATACGTTGTAACCAACATTCAGCCGCACAAGTGCCGGCAACTTTGACAGATCGATCGAAGTCAACTGGTTTCCATATACATTTAATTCTTTCAGAGCTGCATAAGTCGTCTGGAATGTGATATCTGTGATCTGATTATAGGAAAGATTAACAGAAGCAAGCTGTTCTGCTTTCTTTGGTAATGTAAATGTCGTCAACTGGTCGCTCGATGCATTAATAGATTTCAGATTCTCCAGATCCGCTACATCCAGACTTCCAATTGCCTGACCGGAACAGTCCAGATATTCCAGTGACGTAAATACATCCACGCCTGCAAGACTTGATATCTTCTTTGAATATGTACTGATACTTACATTCAGTGATGTTACCGCATCAATTTCTTTTTCTGACAACGTGCCATCTTTATTTGTATCAAAATTCGATGATACATATGACCGAAAGTTCGCGTCGGTAAATGTCGAATTGATATCTACATCTCCCGTTGCAGCGACAGCTACCGGACCAATTCCGGCAAACGACTGGAATACCAGCGCAAACCCTAGTGCCGCTGAGATAAATTTCTTACCTTTTCTCATAGTTTACTCTCCTTCTTTTTACTCATCTGCCTGATTTTGTTCTGTTAAAACATCGTTCCGGGCAGAGTTCACCTAGATAACATCTATTTTAAACGCCCCCGGTTTTTCTGTCAATAAGTATAAAAGAAAACCCAAAAAATTAGAAAATTTGCACATATTTAACAGAAAAAACTGCCATGCAGACATCCTTACTCCGGACATCTGCATAACAGTTTCTTCTATAAATATATTTAGCTGTTCAGGTTTGTATATCCAACCAACATCGAATCTACTGCAACAGCAGCTTCTCTACCTTCATGGATCGCCCATACGACCAGCGACTGGCCTCTGTGCATATCACCTGCAACAAATACCTTTGGCACATTCGTTGCATAGGACTTCGGGCATGCAGTCTTTACATTGGTACGTTCATTTAATTCTACGCCAAAGCTGTCTGCTACATACTTCTGGCTACCAAGAAATCC
Source organism: Coprococcus sp. HCN-4056 (assembly GCF_037892645.1). Lineage (NCBI taxonomy): Bacteria > Bacillati > Bacillota > Clostridia > Lachnospirales > Lachnospiraceae > Coprococcus > Coprococcus sp. HCN-4056. The sequence continues at coordinate 329,885 of NZ_JBBKBL010000003.1, forward strand.
GGCTGCGATCAGAACAACTTCACAGTCGATCACATACTCACTGTCCGGTACCTCTGTCATATTCATGCGACCGGTCTTTGGATCCTTCTGCCAGTCAAGTTTTACGCACTTGGCCCCCTTCACATTACCATCCTTATCCTTTAAGAACTCCTTAACGGTCGTCTCATAGATACGAGGATCGTGTCCGTATACTGCAATTGCTTCCTGCTGACCATAATCGGTCTTGCAGACTCTCGGCCACTCCGGCCATGGGTTATTCTCTGCTCTCTGATCCGGAAGCTTCGGCATCATCTCAAGCTGGGTAACACTCTTTGCTCCTTCTCTGACGGCAGTTCCCACACAGTCATTACCGGTATCACCGCCGCCGATAACCAGAACATTTTTACCCTTGCAGTTCACGAACTGCTTATCTGCAAACTTTGAATTTACAAGACTCTTTGTCGTTGTCTTTAAGAAATCAACTGCAAAATAGATTCCCTTCGCATCTCTGCCTGCTGCCTTGATATCTCTTGGATTGGATGCGCCGCAGGCAAGTACAACTGCATCATATTCCTTTAACAGATCTTCTGCCTTTACATACTTTTGATTTGGATTCTTCAGATATCCTGTGATCTGGTCATCCTTTGGATACGGTGACTTTGCTGTGGACTTTCCGGTTGCCACTTCTGTATTTAATATAAAACGGATGCCTCGCTTTTCCATATATGCGATCTTACGGTCGATGACTTCTTTTTCCAGTTTCATATTTGGAATACCATACATCAGAAGTCCGCCCGGTCTGTCACTTCTCTCATATACAGTGACGTCATGTCCACGGCTGTTTAACATATCTGCTACAGCAAGTCCGGATGGACCGGAACCGATCACGGCAACTTTTTTGTCAGTTTTTCCTTTTGGAGGCTGATCATTTACCAGACCATTTGCATAGGCATATTCAATGATCGCACGTTCATTTTCTCTTACGGATACCGGATCACCGTTAATATTACAGGTACATGCCTTCTCACAGAGAGCCGGACATACACGGCTGGTAAATTCAGGGAAATTATTGGTCTTGCTCAGTCTGGCATAAGCATGTTCCCAGTTGTCATTATAGATCATATCGTTCCATTCAGGGATCAGATTATTTAACGGACAACCGGATGCCATACCGCCGATCATCATACCTGCCTGACAGAATGGAACACCACAGTCCATACATCTGGCAGCCTGGATCTTCTGTTCTTCAAGACTTAATGGTATATGGAATTCATTGAAATTCTTAATTCTTTCTTCCGGAGCGATCTCTATACTGGTTTCTCTTTCATATTCTAAAAATCCCGTTGGCTTTCCCATATCTATTTACCTCCATTTTTAATCTTGTAGAATGCTTCGATCGTTGCCTGTTCACTGGTCAGACCCTTTTCTTCCATCGCAACAATGGTGTTCATCATCTTTTCATAATCCTTTGGAATGATCTTCTTGAATTTTGGAAGATACTCATTAAACTTATCCAGGATTCGTTTTCCAATCTCTGAATTTGTATAATTTACATGATCCATGATCATCTGCTTCAGTTCACCGATCTCATATTTGTCGGATACTGCTTCCACATGGATCATTTCCTTATTCAGACGCTTATACAGGTCATTCTCCATATCAAGAACATATGCGATACCACCACTCATGCCGGCTGCAAAGTTCTTTCCGGTGCGTCCAAGGACTACCACCTTACCACCTGTCATATATTCGCAACCATGATCACCGACACCTTCAACAACTGCGGTTGCTCCGGAGTTACGAACTGCAAATCGTTCGCCGGCAACGCCGTTGATATATGCCTTGCCACTGGTTGCTCCGTAAAGTGCTACATTACCGATAATAATATTGTCTTCATGGACAAATTTTGCGGAACGTGGCGGATATACGATCAGCTTACCACCGGAAAGTCCTTTTCCGAAGTAGTCATTGCTGTCTCCGACAAGCTCTAAGGTAAGTCCCTTTGGTACAAATGCACCAAAGCTCTGTCCACCTGCGCCATTACATTTTACAAGGTAAGAATCATCCTCCAAGGTATCTCCATAGCGCTTTGTGATCTCTGATCCGAAGATCGTACCAACGGAACGATCGGTATTCACAACATCGATCTCGATACTCTTCTTCTGTCCCTTTTCAAGAGCAGGTCCGAGTTTCTTTAACAGAACACGCATATCGATCGTCTTTTCAAGCTGGAAGTCATATGGATGCTTCTCGTTATATTTGATCTTATTCTGAGGTGCGTCAATATATGGATTATTGATGATCAGTGACAGATCAACATTTCTGTCCTCTGCTCCCTTTCCTGCATATAACAGATCGGAACGTCCTACCAGTTCATCCACCGTTCTGACACCAAGCTTCGACATATATTCACGAAGCTCCTCTGCAATAAATTTCATAAAGTTGATGACATATTCCGGTTTGCCTTTGAATCTCTTACGAAGCTCCGGATTCTGTGTAGCGATACCAACCGGACAGGTATCCAGATTACATACCCGCATCATTACACAGCCCATGGTTACCAGCGGAGCTGTTGCAAATCCGAATTCCTCTGCACCAAGCATGGCTGCGATTGCAACATCACGTCCGGTCATCAGCTTACCATCGGTTTCAAGGATAACCTTGTTACGAAGATCATTCTTGATCAGTGTCTGGTGTGTCTCTGCCAGACCAAGCTCCCAAGGAAGTCCTGCATAATGAATGGAGTTATTTGGTGCTGCACCGGTACCACCATCGTAACCGGAGATGAGGATAACCTGTGCTCCTGCCTTTGCAACACCGGCTGCAACTGTACCAACACCGGCTTCTGATACCAGTTTTACAGAGATTCTTGCATCACGGTTTGCATTCTTGCAATCGTAGATCAACTGTGCCAGATCCTCGATCGAATAAATATCATGATGCGGTGGTGGTGAGATCAGGCTGACACCCGGAGTAGATAACCGAGTCTTTGCGATCCATGGATATACCTTTCCACCAGGAAGATGTCCACCTTCACCCGGTTTTGCGCCCTGTGCCATCTTGATCTGGATCTCTTTTGCGCTGACCAGATATCTGGATGTAACACCGAATCGTCCAGATGCTACCTGCTTGATCGCGGAGCAACGGTTCTTACCGTCTTTTCCTATTGTTAATCGGTCGATCGACTCTCCACCTTCACCGGAATTGGATTTACCACCGATCGTATTCATTGCGATCGCCATACATTCATGTGCTTCCTGTGAAATGGAACCATAACTCATTGCTCCGGTCTTGAAACGTTTTACAATGGATTCTACCGGTTCTACCTCTTCCAGCGGAATTGGATTCTCAGCATATTTGAATTCCATCAGTCCTCTCAGATGGAATGGTTTTGTCTCATCTTCCAGACATGCGGTATATTGCTTGAACAGGCTGTAATCTCCTCTTCTGGTCGCCTGCTGCAGCAGGTAGATCGTCTGTGGATTATACAGATGCTCTTCCTTACCGCTTCTGAACTTATGTGCACCGATGCTTGTCAGTGCAAGATTAGTATCCAGGCCAAGCGGATCAAATGCAGATGAATGAAGGGCATCCACCGTCTTCTCGATCTCCTTGATACCGGAACCGCCTACGCAGCTTACTGTATTTGTGAAATATTTATCAACGACCTCTTTGGAAAGTCCGATACATTCAAAGATCTGGGACCCCATGTAAGACTGGATCGTTGATACACCCATCTTGGATGCGATCTTTACGATGCCATGCATGATCGCTGCATTGTAATCATCGACAGCCGCATTGAAATCCTTATTTAACAGATGACTGTCTACCATCTGTTTGATCGTCTCAATTGCCAGATATGGGTTGACAGCACAGGCACCGTAACCAAGCAGGGTTGCAAAATGATGCACATTTCTAGGATCGGCACTCTCCAGAATGATCGCAACCGAAGTTCTCTTCTTGGTTCTTACCAGATGCTTCTGCATAGCCGAAACTGCTAATAAGGAAGGAATCGCAACATGTGTTTCATCGACACCACGGTCTGACAGGATCAGGATATTTACACCATCACGGTACAACTTATCTGCTTCTACAAACAGTCGATCCAATGCTTTTTCCAGTGATGTATTCTTATAGTAAAGGATTGGAAGAACGCCGACCTTCAATCCTTCTACCTTCATGTTCTTGATCTTTAAAATATCAGTATTTGTAAGGATTGGATTATGGATCTTTAATACATGACAGTTTTCCGGCTTCTCTTCCAGAATGTTGCCATCCTTTCCAAGATATACGGAAGTTGATGTAACGATCTCCTCACGGATCGCATCAATCGGAGGATTCGTTACCTGAGCAAATAACTGTTTGAAATAGTTAAACAATGGCTTGTCACTGTTTGAAAGTACAGCAAGCGGAGTATCCGTTCCCATTGCGCTGATCGCTTCTGCACCTTTTTCAGCCATTGGATAGATCGTATTCTTAAAGTCCTCAAATGTATAACCAAATGCTTTCTGAAGCTTTGCCCGTTCTTCATCGGTATATTCCTCTACACGGATGTTCGGGATCTTCAGGTCATTTAACTTGACCAGATTACTGTCGAGCCATTCACCATATGGTTTTGCTTTTGCATATTTTTCTTTGATCTCATCATCAGAGATCAGACGGCCGTTTACCGTATCAACTAAAAGCATACGTCCCGGTCTTAAACGATCCTTCTTTACGATCTTTGACGGATCGACCTCTAATACACCAACCTCTGAGGAAAGGATCAGGTAATCATCATCTGTTATATAATATCTGGAAGGTCTGAGTCCGTTACGGTCGAGCACTGCACCCATGATATCTCCGTCTGTGAACAGGATCGATGCAGGTCCGTCCCAAGGTTCCATCATAGTTGCATAATACTGATAGAAGTCCTTTTTCTCCTGACTCATAAATCGGTCATTCTCCCAAGGCTCCGGAATCGTGATCATAACGGCAAGTGGAAGCGGAATGCCATTTAATACCAGGAACTCCAGACAGTTATCCAGTCTGGCGGAATCGGAACCATTTGGATCAAGTACAGGCATAACCTTGTACATCTCATCCTGCATGATCGTGGATTCCATTGTCTCTTCTCTGGCGATCATCTTATCTTCATTTCCACGGATCGTATTGATCTCACCATTGTGACAAAGATAACGGTATGGATGTGCACGAAGCCAGCTAGGCGTTGTATTCGTTGAGAATCTTGAATGTACAAGTCCGATTGCTGATTCATAATCCGGATCCTGAAGGTCGTTATAGAACTTACGAAGCTCTCCAACTAAGAACATACCTTTATATACGATCGTCTTGCTGGAAAGTGATGGCACATAGGTATCATCGTTACTTTCTTCAAATATTCTTCTGACAAAATACAGTTTCCGGTCAAAATCAAGTCCTGCTTTTACGGTTGCCGGTCTCTTGATAAACGCCTGCATGATACATGGCATAACATCAATAGCTTTCTTACCGAGGATACCCGGAGTCGTCGGAACCATTCTCCAGCATAAGAACTCCAGTCCTTCTTTCTCGACAATAACCTCGAACATCTTCATTGCCTGTTTTCTTGACAGTTCATCCTGTGGAAAGAAAAACATACCAACACCATAATCCCGTTCCTTCCCCAGATCATATCCGAGTTCTGCAACGGCTTTTCTGAAAAACTTGTGTGAGATCTGAAGAAGGATACCTACACCGTCACCGGTTTTTCCTTCTGCATCTTTTCCTGCTCTGTGTTCCAGATTTTCAACAATCTTTAACGCATTATTTACGGTCTCATGTGTCTTAATGCCCTTGATATTCACAACAGCACCGATACCGCAGTTATCATGTTCATATTCTTCACGGTATAACCCTGGATTTTCTACATTTCTGTTATCTTCCATGCTCGTTTTCCTTTCCAACTTATTGCCAGTGCCTGTTGAGATCCTACTGCCCGATCATCTGATAGTATTTCTCAAATACAGCTCTGTGTTTTTATGATTTGTAATCATACTATCTTTTTTCCCGTTTGTAAACAACTTTTTTCGTCAAATTGTCAGATAGTTTGCAAACTTAATTTTGTAAAGTATTTTGTATTTACAATTTGTCATATTTATATATTAAAAAATGCAACTCAAGTGGTTTTATTCCTATGAATTGCATTTTTACTCATAATTTTTTCTGATATTTTCATCATTTTATATCATGTTTTTGAATTGTGTTACTATTGTTTCTCAATTTTATGATCTATCTGGATTCCATTTACCTGTTTTGCCATCAGTATCCGTTCCACGCTTTCATCGATCCGCTTCTCTGTCAGTTCTCCCTTGTCTAACGCAGTCAGAATCCCTTCAACCGTTTCCCCAAGTTCTTCCGGTTCAAGAATCAGATCCACCCCTGCCCGGATTGCCAGCACTGCTGCTTCTCCCGGTTCATAATGATCCGTGATCGCTTCCATCTGAAAGGAGTCTGTGATGATCAATCCATGAAAGGCCAGCTCGTTTCGCAGGCAGTCTGTAACCAGTGTTTCCGAGAGATCCGCCGGCTGATCTGATATGTCAGGCACTACCAGATGCCCGATCATAACACAATCAGTTCCTGCCCGGATTCCTGCCCGAAACGGAACAAACTCCTGCGTTTCCAGTTCTTGCAGCGTTCCCCTTACATATGCCGTTCCATAATGGGAATCCTCAACGGTATCCCCGTGTCCCGGAAAATGCTTCAGGGTGCACATCACGCCACCGGCATGAAAGCCCTCCACTGCATACGGAATCAGCTCCGCCGCCTGTTCATAATCATCACTGTATGCCCGTTTTCCGATCACGGTATTCTTAGGATTCGACCACACATCAGCCACCGGTGCGAAATCCAGATTAAACCCATAATATGCCAGATTGCTCCCAAGCTCCCTCGCATTTTCAAATGCCGTATCCGTACCATCATCCTTATATTCATACATCGGATCGATCGTCCCGCCTTCCCGGTTTCCGAGGTTCGACAGTACCCGGCTGACATTTCCACCTTCTTCATCTACCGCAAGGAATAATGCGATTTCCGATTGCTTCTGCAAATTTTTAATCAACTTCTTTAATTGCTTTTTGCTTTCGATATTTCTGGACTTCAGCATGATCCCGCCTACCGGATAGTCTGCAAGTGCCTGTTTCATTTCCACATCCACTTTTGTGACATCATGTGTTGTGACCAGATTCTCCGGATCGGCAATGATCATCTGGCACACCTTCTCCCGCAGTGTCATCGTAGATATGTACTGTTTTACCATAGCTGCCTGTTCCAGCTTACCTTCTGTTTCCAACTCCCACTCTGACAGGATATAGCTTTCTCTTCCACGAAACGGAACGATCTCTGTTTCTTCATCCGGAAGCTCTGCCGCACATACATGGGTGATTGCATCCTGCTCTACCCTATTCAGTTGTTGATTACCATTTCCGGCATTCCCGGCTCCAAATCCTGCTGTCAGAACAACGGTCAGGATACCGGATATCCACCATCGTTTTCTCATATGCATGACACCTGCCTTTCTTTGTTCTTGTGAAAAAGAACCTGAAAACCGCATCGGATACAGTTCTCAGGTTCTCTGTCTGAATCTATTTACCCGGCATCTGCCGACTATTCATTTTCTATCATACCCTCCGGAGGTGTTGTGATCGTCTTCACATCCGATGAATCATCTTCTTCTGTACCGTTTCCAGCTTCTGAAGCAGACTCCGTCGACTCAGTCGTAACTTCACTGACCGCCTGCTCGATATCAATGCTGCCTGCTGATGCCACACCGGTTTCATCAGCAATCGTTTTACTGATCGCAGCCGCCGTTGTCGATACCGAATATCCGCTGTCTCCATACAGCCATGCATGAAGTGCTGTTACATTTGCCGCCATATCTGCAGGCACGATCACACTGCCCTTATCCTCAAGGGATGCGAAGCTGTAGGCAAATGGAAAGCCCGTATTGCCTGTGATCTTGTAAGAAGCAACATTCTTCGCAAGCTTCTCCGCCTCTGTCTTTGTAAGGCTGGTAGAGATACAGCTAAAGGATACATCCAGCAGATTGCGGATCGTATCGGTTCCTGCATTTCCCAGCTTGCTGATCAGACCTAACAGAACGATTCTCTGTCGTTCGGTTCTGGTAATATCACCCTTTGCATTGCTCCGGATCCTGGTATAGGCTACTGCCTGCTGACCATTCAGGAGCTGTTTCCCCGCAGAATGAACACCATTGGAGTATTCTCCTGATATTGCGATCTGTTCTGCCAGATTCTTATTCAGGCTGTTGACTTCTTCCTCTTCAATCGTTATCTCCACACCACCAAGTGCATTGATGATGCTTGACATCGCATTAAAATCTACCGTTATATAATCTGTGATCTTCAGATCCAGATTCGTGTTCAGTGTGTTAATGGACATTAATGCTCCGCCCAACTGATATGCGTAATTTACCTTCTGTGTAACCGGTGTCTCACCCTGGATCTCAAACAATGTATCTCTGTACACGGATACCAGCTTTACTTCCTTTGTGTCATTATTGATACTGACAAGAAGGATCGTATCACTGTTGGTTCCTGTATTCAGATTGGCGTCTCTGGAATCCACACCATACAATACGATCGTTGTATATCCTTTCGTCGCATCTTCCACGCCATCATTCACTGTCAGGTCTGATTCCGCAATCGGACGGATATCCATCTGGTTATATTTGTATGATTTGTTTGCTCCAATATAACTTATCGTCAGCACGATAAAGACAATCAAAAGGACAACTCCAACGATCAGCCAACGATTAACAACAGATACAGTTCCAGATTGTTTCCGTTCCCTGTCCTTATCCTCTTTCTCTTCCTGTTCCTTTTTCAGATTCTGAAATGCCCGGCCGGCGCCAAACAATATATTCTGAAGATTCTCCTTGGCTGCTGATGTGCGTCCGCCATCTTCTTCCATAAAATCATCCGAAGAGTCATCATCATAATCAGGTTCTTCCGGTTCCGGCTCTTCTGTCAGTTCCAAAGTCTCTTCTTGGTCAAGTCCTGCATTCTTTCTTGCCAGCCGTTTCCGTTCCCGTTCTGCCGCAGCTTCAATATCATTTTTCTTTTCAGCTTTCTTTTCGATTTTCTTCTCTTCTTTTTTATTTTCTTCCTTTTTCTCCGGTTTCTTTGATACGCCGACTTCCTGTAATACAGATTCCAGCTTGTCCGCATACTCTTTATACGATTCCGACACCGGTTCCGGCGCTCTCTGTGTATCTTCCTTCTCCGATGCCTCCGACTGCTCCTGTATCTCATTCATACCCGCAGGAGCCTCCATTTCCTCTGTATCTGCACTTCCATTGATGATCGCATCGATCCGGTCATCATCGTCAGTCGTCATTTCCTTATTCCGTTGTAACAGTCTGTCCCGATATTCGGATAGACGTTGATCGAATTGTGTAGTCTTCTTATCCATATAAATAAAGACATCCTCTCTGCAACTTATTTTACGACATTATTATTTACATGATACAATAAAAAAGTGTAATTTACAACCAATATTCCTTTCAAAGTCCGATTTTCAGACCAGCATTTTCCAAAAATACTTGCATAATATTCATTACCGTTATATATTTATTTGCAGGTAAAACTTTATGAATTTAAGGAGGATTTAGAAATGGCAAAAGACAAAGTTGTTCTTGCATACTCAGGTGGTCTTGATACAACAGCTATCATCCCTTGGTTAAAAGAAACTTATGATTACGATGTTATCTGCGCCTGCATCGATGTAGGACAGGAAAGTGAACTGGAAGGGCTGGACGAAAGAGCAAAATATTCAGGAGCTTCCAAGTTATACATTCTGGATGTTGTTGATGAATTGTGTGATGAATACATCATGCCAACCGTTCAGGCAGATGCTGTATATGAGAATAAATATTTACTCGGTACTTCTTTCGCAAGACCTCTGATCGCTAAGAAATTAGTTGAGGTTGCACGTAAGGAAGGTGCTGTTGCGATCTGTCATGGTGCAACAGGAAAAGGAAATGATCAGTTAAGATTTGAGCTTTCAATTAAGGCTCTTGCTCCTGACATCAAGGTTATCGCTGTATGGAGACAGCCGGAATGGAAGCTGGATTCCCGGGATGCGGAGATCGCATACTGTCAGGCACATGGTATTAATCTTCCATTTGATGCTGCTCATTCTTACAGCCGTGACCGTAATATCTGGCACATCAGCCATGAAGGTCTGGAACTGGAGAATCCTGCAAACGAACCAAACTACGATGATCTTCTGGTTCTCGGTGTTACCCCTGAAAAGGCACCGGATGAGGATGAATATCTGACACTTGATTTTGAAAAGGGTATCCCAACTGCTATTAACGGTACAAAGATGAAAGTTTCTGATATCATTCGTGAATTAAATCGTTTAGGCGGAAAGCATGGTATCGGTATTATCGATATCGTTGAGAACCGTGTTGTCGGCATGAAGTCCCGTGGTGTTTATGAGACTCCCGGCGGAACAATTCTGATGGAAGCTCACAAGCAGTTAGAGGAGCTGACTCTGGATCGTGAAACACTTGCATACAAGAAGCTCGTAGCAACCAAGTTTGCCGATCTTGTATACGAAGGAAAGTGGTTCTGCCCTCTTCGTGAATCACTTCAGGCATTTGTTGAAAAGACACAGGAGACAGTTACCGGTCAGGTTAAGATGAGACTGTACAAGGGAAATATCATCAAAGCCGGAACAACTTCTCCATATTCTCTGTATTCTGAGAGTCTTGCAAGCTTCACTACCGGTGAGCTGTATGACCATAAGGATGCAACCGGATTCATCAACCTGTTCGGCCTGTCCATGAAAGTCCGCGCAATGATGAACGAGAAGAACAAGAACAACGACAAATAATAGTTGAAATGGAAGCGGCATTCCTGTTATAAAGGAAATTTCTTCCGTAAATCTTTGAAATAAAATGGGAAATACATTACATATTATTCCGCAAGTCGTTCGCACTCTATTTTAACGCAACGGTACTAAGCTCCTCGCCCATGGCGACTCGCTAAGAACCGGCGTTAAAAAAGGCTTGCTTCATAATAGTAATGCTATTTCCCATTTTGTTTTATATATCGATTTCCAGATATGTTTCCTTCACAACAGGAATACCGCTTCCATTTTTTAGATATTTTCACGCCACCAGGCGGTGGTTTCTGGCACGGTCGATCACAATTGCGATCGTGATGATGGCGGCTGCAAAGAGCACCTCGATTCCCATATATACGAATGCTTCCGATGGTATCTTTGCCTCATAGTCCAGAAGATCAACAACTTTGACATACCAGTAAGCCGGAAGAAAATGTGCCAGCTTAATGACCCCTGCTCCAAGGAATTCCACCGGAACAAAGATGCCGGACAGGAACGCCATACCAAGGGACACTATATTGCCGATCATACTGAAACCTTCCTCGTTTCGGGCAATCTTACTTGCAAGAAAGGCAAGTGCCATGGCTACAAACATGTAGCAGACCATATTTAGCAGATTCCCAAGTCCTGCTGCCGTAAACATTTCTTTTCTGAATACAAAGCATCCTCCAACCGCAAATACAGCACATCCAAGAAATCCTGTTACGATCGTTCCAAGAAGGATTTCTTTTGTCATATTGGAATATTTATATGCCGAGCTTGCGATCCGTTCTCTTAATTCTTTTTTGTCATATACGATCAATACCGGACTTACACCTTCGATCATCATGACCACAAATATCCATCCCAGATAACTGAAAAATGTATATCTCGTACTATGTTTTCCGCCATGGTCTTCGCTTGTCATTGTTACGTTCGTTCTGATCTGAAACAGTTCATTTACCTGAGCTGCTGCCTCCGCCCGGTCATATCCGGCTGCAAAATATGCATTCAGATAAGAGATGTATTTATTCACGCCCGATTCAAACAGTTCCACCTTGCTCCGGTTCGGAATTGCAACGATCTCGATATAATCGGACAGATCTTCCTTATCCAGATGATCCGCATAACCCTTTTTAATGCGGACGATACAGTCTGTATTCCGGTTAAACAGACTGTCCTGCATCGCTTCCGTTGTATCTGTTTTTAATTCAGCATGTTTATGTGCATGATCCAGATACGAAAACAGTTCTTCACTTTCTGCCGTCTGGTCATAATCAAACCAGGCGAATTTACACTTCATGCTTTTATATTCATCTTCTGTTTTACCGGAATTTGGCAATATAAATCCAAATATAATGCCTGCAAAGATCCCAATATACATCAGCATTGAGCCTTTTTTCTTATTTAAGATTTTAAAATAGGATTTAAACACTTGCATATTTGTTCCTCCTTAAGACCAGAATACTCGCTCCAAGCAGACAGACAGCCATACCGGTTAAGATCAGGATATTTCTGAAATAACGATCGTAATTATCGTATACATTGAGTGCATAAAGGCAGTCCGTTACCAACACTGCCGGATTGATCCGGTTCAGAATCGGAAGTTTATCTTCAATACTGTTTTTAATTCCATGAACCATCAGATCCGCCATAAAAGAGAACGTCAGGCTGGCCGCTACCGCAATTCCAATCTTTCCTCCATATGAGCATTTTGACCAGGAACCAAGCAGCATTCCCCCGGCAATACCGATATTACATGCAATAAAAAGCACCAGTAAAATAGCCGGATATTTCGTACCAAACTGTACACCGAACAGCCGCATATAGATCACAGTGATAACCTCCGCGGCAAACTGAACCAGCAGTAATGCCAGATACTCCGCCAGAACAGTCACAAGTTTAGGATTCGGTGACAGACAACGACGCATTCCAAGCGCACTTTCATTTGCCTGCAGCTTGTGCATTCTTGTGATTCCGGCAAAAGAAGAAAACAGACAGCTCATAGCAAGCACTGCATAGAAATAATTATAATACTCATTCTGGCATCCGTCCGATGTAGAAATCTCTTCATAATATACCGCATCACTCTGCACTGCCTTCTGAATGATCTCCGATGCAGCCTCCGGATCCTTCTGCATCAGATTCAGATACATCTGTTCCATCTGCTTATACTGATTCAGGATTGATTCCAGTATCGACTCCTTGATGTCACTCTGCCTCACTGTCAGGCTCGCATCCGATGTATAGATCACACCGGTCACTTCTTCATCATTTAACTTTTGAAGCGCTTCTTTCTCGTTGAGCACCTCCATGTCGATCCGTTTATCTTCGCCGTCCATGGAGAGCGTAGACAGCACCATCATAAGTGCTGTATCGTTCTCGCCATCCCTCACAACCGCAACCGGGATATCTTTAAACATTTCATCCTTTTCCATGATATTCCCAAATGCCATGTACATGAATGTGAATAATGCAATCGGAAACAATATCGTCCAGAACAGTGTATCTTTTCCTTTTATCAGCATTTTACCTGCATATTTAAAATTATGCCAAAACATATCCACCCCTCCTAATCCCGAAGCGTCTTTCCGGTGATCTCAAGGAACACATCGTTCAGACTCGGAAGCTCGGTATATACTTTTCCAAATAATACCGCATGCTCCTTCATATATTCCATAACCCGGATCAGATTGTGATTTCCACCGGAGTAGATCAGTTTCAACATTCCATCCTGGTATGAACTGTCATACACATGCGGAAGCTGTCTCAGCTCCAGCAGTTGTTCATCTGTCAGTGCCGGAGCTTCTATGAAGATACTCTCCGTCTTCTTTATCATTTTTTTCAGTTCTTCCTTCGTGCCAAGAGCGACCTTTTGGCCTTTATCCATGATCAATATACGGCTACAGATCTGTTCTACCTCTTCCATATAATGAGAAGTGTAGATGATCGTTGCACCCTTCTTATTAAGCTCCACAATTCCCTCTAAGATCTTGTTCCGACTCTGTGGGTCTACCGCCACCGTCGGTTCATCAAAAAAGATCAGCTTCGGTTTGTGTGCGATTCCACACGCAATATTTAATCGTCTGAGAAGTCCTCCTGACAGCTTTTTCGGCAGGAACTTCTTATAGTCCTGAAGCTCGACAAATGCGATCGCATCCTCTACATACTGTTTTCTCATCTTTTTATCCCTGATATACAGTCCACAGAAATAATCAATATTCTCATATACCGTCATTTCGTCAAATACAGCCACATTCTGCATTACAACACCAATCTCCCGTTTCAGATCGTAGCTCGTCGATGTCATCTTCTTACCAAATACCCGGACATCGCCCTGATCATATGTAAGCAGCGACAAGATACAATTGATCGTCGTCGTCTTGCCCGATCCATTCGGTCCAAGCAGACCGAAGATCTCGCCCTCTTTTACCTCCAGATCAAAGTGTGATAATGCCACAAAATCTTTATATCGTTTCACCAGATCTTTTACTTCAATCGCATATTCCATAACTGTCTCCTCATTCATTTTCTATTCGGATGCTATCGTTTCTTCCGGCATCGCACCTGAAACCCATCGCATGTTTTCTATGTTATGCTGTCATTCTACCATACCAGGACAATTCTGTTCAGTGCCAATCTTCACATCCATAATATGACATTTGTCACATTCTTTTAAAATCCGGAGTTTTTCAACTGTAGTCAATTGACGCTGTATTTTTCAACAGGTATACTAATATCGTCACTTATGAATCCGATCCGGTTCACGCAATTACCTGACCCTCGCGTGACCGGTCCATATACAAGGGGAAGTTATGAAGCAAATTCTGACACGACTGCTTATATTTGCAATATGCTGTATTATGTGTATTCACACTTTTTCGATATCCACACACAGCGTAATATATATCCTGCTTACGATCATTCTAGCCTTTGGCACGATGCTGATTGCTGACAGACTCTCACCTGCATCTCTGACTCTGATCCATGCAGGCATATTTATTCTGTGCTGTATGATTCCTGAACTTGTTGTATTTCTTCCGCTTTTCTGCTTCTATCTGAGCAGACGGCCGGTCTGTTATACTGCTCCCATCGGGATCCTTGCTATCATTCTGGCTACAACAAAATTTTCTGTAGAAACACTTCTTTTAATATGTGTTCTCTGCCTGTGCAGCATGTTATACGGATATCTGACCACAGAGCTTGCCACCCTTCATCAACAGATGAAGCACCTTACAGATACATCAGAGACAAATGAACTTCTGGCAAAAGAACGAATCCGTATGATCCGGAAGGAACAGGATAACAGGATCTATACTGCAACCCTGAAAGAGAGAAATCGTATCGCCAGAGAAATCCATGATAATGTCGGTCACATGCTCACCAGATCCATTCTCCAGGTAGGTGCAATCCAGACGATCAACAAAGAACCAATCCTTACAAATCCGCTTTCTGATCTCCGCACTACGCTGGATACTGCCATGAACAGTATACGATCAAGTGTCCACGACCTTCACGATGAATCCATTGATATGGAAGCTGCCATTCAGGATATGTTAAATGATATAACAGGCTTTCATACTTCATTTGAATATGATATGAGCAACATTGTTCCAAAGGATATCAAGTACTGTCTTATCAGTATTGCCAAAGAAGCGATCACAAATGCTGTAAAGCACAGTAACGGCGATCAGCTCTCGATTCTGATCCGGGAACATCCGGGGTTCTATCAGTTGACGATTCATGACAATGGAACAGACATTCACCTTACAGACACCCCTGGTATCGGACTTACCAACATCCGGGAACGAGTCCAATCCTTATCCGGTACTTTACAGATCACAACCAATTCCGGATTCCGCCTGTTTGTCAGTATTCCAAAGCATACACAAAAAGGAGATAGAACTGCATGAATATTATAATTGTTGATGATGATGCATTTGTCAGCGCATCATTAAAGATCATCTTAGAATCCTACTCAGATATTACCGTACTTGCGACCGGAGCAAATGGTCACGACGCCATCTCCCTGTACGATACTTACATCCCCGATGTTCTGTTAATGGATATCCGTATGGAGGGCATGGATGGTCTGACCGCATCGAAAGAGATCATCACCGGACACCCTGACGCAAAGATTCTGTTACTTACTACCTTCGCCGATGATGACTATATCATCAAAGCCATCCGGACCGGCGCAAAGGGATACATCTTAAAACAAGATTTCGAGACAGTTGCATCTGCGATCACCGCCGTACACAACGGACAAACTGTTTTTGGAAATGAGATCATGAACAAGATCCCTACCCTGTTACAGGCTGAAGATCGTTTTGATTATCCGTCCTACAATCTGACAGAAAAAGAATTTGAACTGATCCGGCTGATTGCCGATGGTCTGAATAACAAAGAAATTGCAGAGCAGCTCTTCCTCTCGGAAGGAACCGTCCGCAATTATCTCAGTAATATCCTTATGAAGCTTGACCTGCGCGACCGCACTCAGGTTGCCTGTTTTTATTATAAGAATTTATTATAATCTGTTTTCAAAATCTGCATTTTATAAACAAATAATTTATGTCCATTATTTATCGGATGATTTTTTTCGACGGATAATCAAATATCCTGCCAATATTAATATTCCAATCGCAGACAGACATATACCCGCCATCAGATATGGTGTATGATAGGTCAGTGTAATCACATGTTCCCCTGCTTCTACCGGAACGCCCATCAAGCCGGTTCCAATCTTTACAGGAGCTACCTTTTTCCCATCTACAGCAGCCGTAAAGCCTTCATTGTACGGAACCGCCAAATACAGGATTCCAGCCTTGTCCGCTGTTATATGCCCATTTAAGCAATTGCCGTCATACCCATCAAATTCCATTGTATTCTTTAACACATACTCTTTAAATGCCTGAACCGTTTCCTCATTTATCGCATACAAGGCAACTGTCTTTATGCCCGACTCATTCCTAACAGCAGCCGTAGCAAACCGCAGCTTAACCTCATCTCCGGCATTTACATTTCCAATATGTATCATGCCTGCTGATTCCGGATAAACCGAACTCACAACCTGCTGATCATTCACATAAACATCAACACCCTGCAGTCTTGTGTCCGAACACTCTACATACAGATCCTCTGCCTGTTCTGCTTTATAGGAAACTATCATGGAGGTTGCAATATCCGCCTGAGCTGTATAAGCATAGACACCATCGCCCTGCTTTGCTGCATCCAGACCGGTAAATGAGATCATATCATCTGTAAGAGTCTTCTTCTCAAACAGATCTGAAAGCTCCGGCTGACCCATTCCAAGCATTACCAGTTCATTCTGATTTTCGGCTGCACTCTTCTCTCCACTCCAGTTCAGAATGTCCTCATCCAGAAGGAAGCCCATCCCTGCAAGAGCATCCGCCTCATACAGATATCCATATGTTCCATCCGGTGCTGCCACCATATGATATCCACCTGCTGCTCCTAATTCATTTGTCATAATATACCGGACATTATACATCAGTGCTGTAACCGGAGTCGTTCTTCTGTAGGTATACTCTATATTCTGATAATGTGATAATCCAAGACTAGCAAAGGAATCAATGGCAGAACCATTTGCCATGGAGGAATAGCAGTTTGTATTTGATAACTGCAGATTATCATAGGAATACAATGCCGTCTTACGTTCTCCGGCTTCCAGATCACATTCTGCATATGCTGTTTCCCTGGATGTCTGTTTTATATCATCTGTAAGACTTCTGTTATTTCCCTTTGCACTCAGTACATAGCTGCCATTTAACACCAGCTCTATGATCCAAAGGCTGACCACCCATATATAAAAGGTCTTCCATTTGATGCTTTTCCGGAGTGCAAAGACAAACAAACCAAAATAAGCAACGATAAATATGAGTACCGCTACATAGGAATTTGGATTTGTTTCATCGCGATTGAAGAACAGCTCCAGCAGAAACAATACAAGGCAGCTTCCAAATGCTACTCCTGCCTGCCACATCCAGATCTTCTTTATATTCAACAGACATACATAGGCTGCCCCAAGCAGCAAAAATGTCCAGATAAATGCAAAACGATTTCCCATACCGTGTGTGACTGCGAATCCATGAAGCACATAATTCAGTCCTGCCTGATTCATTGCAAATGCAAGAAATATCAGAACTGTCAGATACCGGAGCTTCCAGGTCCATTCTATCTTCTTCATAAAGAACAACAGGATCACCAGCAATACAATCAGTGTGCCGCAATAATTATTATGATTAAACAGATTGCCTGTCGTCACCTTATTCAACGGGTAAAATGAATTGATAAAATTACCGATATTACCAAGCTGATACCACGGCAGCTTATCATCCATACTTCCTGCCCCGGACAAATGCAACACTGCATAAAAAGCAGGAACCAGTACCACACCTGCGATCATCCCTGCGATAACGGACCAGATCAGAAACCGGAGAATCCCCCTGCCAAATTCACGAAGAGTTTTCCAGTCCTGTAACAGGAAATACAGCACGATAAACAGGCACAGATAAAAGGCAAAATAAAAATTCACGATAAATCCAACCGCAAGCAGCACTGTATAAGCAATCTTTCCCTTACCGGCAGCCATCCGTTCTACTGCGATCGCAAGAAACGGTACAAGGATCAGACCATCCAGCCAGATTACATTGTGCTCATATACCAGCACAAATCCGCACAGTGCATACGACAGAGACAAAACAATTTCAACTGCTGTCTGCCAGCCACGACCAGTTTCTTCATCTGCATACCGTTTCAACTCTGTACGTCTGAAAAAATACAGTCCCGAAGGAGCAAGCAGAGAAGCTTTGACAACGATCATAATAACCATTGCCAGCTCCACATGTCCGGATCCGCATATTACTGCTATGATATTAAACGGGCTCATACAGTAATAAAACATATTTAAAAGCATGTCCATTCCCAGACCATGATCCCACAAAAAGGTACTTTTATCTCCGGAATGCAGCCATTCCAGAAAGGTCTGCAGCATTCCTGTATACTGATCATATGCATCCTGATACAGAAAGCTGTGGCTTCCAAATGGATACTGTCCGTTTATTATCATATTTACAATATAAAAGCCCAGACAAAACAGAAACAACAGAAGGTACATCATACCATGCATGTACCTTCTGTTCTTCTGAGTTGTCTGAGCATCGTTATAATTATCTTTTACATTCATCTGCCTCAACATATCTCTTACATCCATTCACTTATTAATAAAAACAATGATTTCCAATAACCGTATAATCGGATAAGGAATCCGTATCAATATAATTCACATTCAAGAAACTCATAAAAGATCCAATATTATTATTTCCTGCTAATGCATCATCTGCAGCCTGCTGTGCAGTAGACAGCGGTCCGTTCTGCAGATATCCCTGCATCACACTTCCGGTTGCCATCGGAAACTGATTTGGTGCATAAATTACAGATGAGATTGAATTGCCCCAGCTACCACTCTTTACACGATTCAGAACCACATTTGCAACTGCAAGCTGACCTTCGTATGGCTCATATCCAGCTTCCATGCTGACCAGACAGGCAAGCAGATAAGCATCATCATACTGAGATGGATCTACAGAAGATGCTTCTGTCGTCGCTTCCTCTGTTGTTGGTGCTTCTGTAACAGGTTCTTCCGTTGTCGGAGCCTCTGTGGTCACCTCTTCTGTCGTCGGTGTTTCTGTCGTATCGTCCGTTGTCGGCTCATCTACTGACATAACCTCAGGTTCTGATGCTTCTTCAGATGCAACCTCTTCTTCTGCAGATGCAACTTCTATTGTTTTCTGTGTCTCTGCATCAACCATTGCTGTATAATCATCGATTGTCATTGCGTACTCATAAGACTCTGCAACTGTGATATAATCTGCTGCTATGTACCCGGTAACATCATTTGCCAGTGTTACCTGAACCCAGTTCTTATCCTGTTCCTCTACAGGAAGAACCGTATCCTTTGCTACCAGCTCAAGAATATCAGAATCTGTTGACTTCTCTGCACGTACACGGACGGTATCATCCGTTACTGTTCCAAGCACTTTCTTATAATCTGCCGCATATGTCTCTGCATCCTTACCGGTCAGAATATAATCCCTGTTTACATATCCCGT
Organism: Coprococcus sp. HCN-4056; assembly: GCF_037892645.1. NCBI lineage: Bacteria > Bacillati > Bacillota > Clostridia > Lachnospirales > Lachnospiraceae > Coprococcus > Coprococcus sp. HCN-4056. The sequence continues at coordinate 349,870 of NZ_JBBKBL010000003.1, forward strand.
TACATCACCGGAGGAAATTTTCACCCAGTCACCATCTGTTTCCAGAACATCACCTACATTACCATCAAACAGCTTTCCAACAATATCAGAATCCGTCGATGCTTCCTTACGGATATTTAATGTATCGTCAATCTTGGCGATAAATTTACCATCAAATTCGGACTTCTCTTCTGCTTTTGCTACTACTGTCTTCTTCTGTGCTGCCTTCTTGGTTGTACTATTGTTCTGATGTGCAGTCGTATCGACAGAAGCAGTCTCTTCACTGGTTGTCTCCACTTCAACAGTCTGAATGGTCTGACTGTTCAGGTAAGCAGGGTTGTGATCCAACGCCTCCCCATACTTAACAACAAGTCCGATTCCTGCTACCGTAACGACCGTAGTTGCTGCTACAAGCAGATTACGTTTCATATATCTATAACTGAATAAACCTCTTCTCATATGGGAAAAACGATTATTTTTTCTGTTAATTCTCATCTTTTCGTACCTATTTATTAAAAACCATGACAAAATGTTACATTTCTGTTAAAAATAATACTCTAATTTTGATTTCATGTCAATACGCATATGTCCCCCACATCAACTTTTTATAGTAAAATGTATTAATTTTTTGTGAATAAACAAAGGATTTTTTTGTTTATTTTATATAATCTGCTGTAATATTACTTTGTAATCACACACTTAACATTTCCGTCATAATTACAGATTTATTATAACATTTTCGCACAATACCAGCCATATTCTGAAATTTACTGAATTTATTCCACAGCAACGAAAAATCCATGCTATAATGGTGAAAAATCGTCAGCCAGCAGGCATGGTTTTAGACTCAACAAATGAACAAAAGGCAGGTAACAGCTATGCGAATTGATAAATTTCTGGCAAATCAGGACATCGGCTCCAGATCCCAGGTAAAACAATATATTAAAAAGGGAATGATATCAATAAATGGAACGGTCTGCAAATCTCCTGAACAGAAGATTGATGAAAATACAGACCAGATTTCTTACAACGGAACGGTTATTGGCTATCAAAAGCACCACTATTACATGCTGAACAAACCGGCAGGCTGTGTCAGCGCAACCAATGACAATCTGCACACAACCATTCTGGATCTGTTAAAAGGTTCTGTTTCTGTAAAAAATCTGTTTCCTGTCGGCAGACTGGATATTGATACAGAAGGGCTGCTGCTCATCACAGATGATGGAGAACTGTCCCACAATCTCTTATCCCCATCCAGGCATGTAGCAAAAACATATTTTGCCCGTATCGACGGGCTGGTAACAGAAGAACATATCAAAGCATTCAAGGCAGGTCTGGATATCGGAGATGATAAGCCAACCAAGCCGGGCACTCTGGTCATAAAAAGCACCAATCCTGATACCAGCACCTCTGAAATTCTTCTGACGATCACCGAAGGACGTTACCATCAGGTCAAACGCTCCTTTGAAGCCCTCGGCATGAAAGTCACCTACTTAAAACGCCTGTCCATGGGTAATCTGGCATTGGACGAAGCCCTCGCTCCCGGCGAATTCCGCGAACTGACAGAAACCGAGTTACAGGCATTAGTCCGAAAATAACCACTTAACAATATGTGATTATAAATCAATACGCACCGACCGACAGAAGAATAACGATCCAGGCTGACATCGATTTCCAAAGAGAATGATCTAATACAGAAAATCTTTTTAAATTAATTTTATGCAGATATTGTTATTCTTGATAAACCACACAGGGGGATCTGCTTCAGACACAAACAACCACTATAATATGACATCAGCGAGGATTTCGAAATGAGATGCACATTGCCAGTAAATGCGGGCGCTTGTTCGAGCCAAAGGCGAGTTAGCGCAGGAGCATTTACGAATCGGGCATGTGCAACGAATCGAAACCACAGCGAGTCATTTATAGTGGTTGTTCGTGTCTGAGGGAGATTCCCCGTACATATTTTTAACAAATAACAATATCCGCATAAATTACAAAAAAAGATTTTCCGTATCAGATCATCCCCTTGATGTACAGAATGCTGCTTGTAATTCTTCCGCCGGAATGTTTTACATAATCACGGTACTCTTCGTAGCTGATGTAGTATTTCTTACCCCATGAAGAAACGATCAGGTATTCATGACCTGCTATTTCCTCTACTCCTGTCACAACAACAAAATGGCTGTGAACATTTTTCTTCATGGAAGCAAGCATCCGCCCATCCTTTTCCACATACATATGGATTCCTTTATTTCCAAATACATTTGGTATATTCGGACCAATTGATAATACAACCGGCTTATTTTTACGGATCAAATGCCTGATCTGTTTCATCATTTCCTCATCAGATAAAAACAGTCTCCATCTGGCACGAAGTCCAATATCATTCAGCATAAAATAACGGTTCAATGTATTCATTATCGTCACGCCTGTCATTCCTTTATACCACAGGAAAAATACATAATGCTTATAGAACCATTTCACATATTCAAGGTAATCATTTTTGTTATAAAGTCCCTTCGGCTTGTTGATCTTGCGGATTGCATCTGTCATAAGTCCGGGATTCTGTTCTGCAAGATAGATGGATATATCCGCCAGTGCGATCACTCCGCATCCTACCTTCTGCATCTTCTTGCTCTTGCACCATGACTGATTACCACCATAGCTGATCGTATTCATGTTTTTTATTCTGATATAATCTTTATTTAACAGATAATTATTCTCCATATTATTCACCCTCTTATATCAAATCTTTGATAATACTTATTATCAGGCTTCTATAGAGAGATTATAACACCCATCTCCATTCACTTCAACCATTTTTTATACCATGAGAAGTAGTTTTAAAAACCATGTTTCTGTTTCTATATTTTCCCCTTTACTTTTCGTCCCTATTCTGCTATAAAAGTAATGAGCTGGACAAGTGATCGCGGCTGTCATATGACAGGTGAGGAAAGTCCGGGCTTCACAGGGCAGGGTGCCGGATAACGTCCGGTGGAGGAAACTCCCAGGCTAGTGCAACAGAAATAAACCGCCATATATATGGTAAGGGTGGAAAGGCGAGGTAAGAGCTCACCGCTGCTTCTGGTAACAGAACAGGCTCTGTAAACCCCACTCGAAGCAAGACCAAAAAAGCAGCTTCGGCTGTGAGACAAATGGCTGCCCGTCAAGTCTCAGGTAGGTCGCTTGAGCTTTATGGCAACATAAAGCCTAGATAGATGATCACTCTCGACATAACCCGGCTTATCGTCCAGCTTTTATATTAAGCAACGATAAATGGGCTGGCTATATATGTATTTCACAGAACACTCGCGTTCTATTTTCTACGTAACGGTTCTAAACTCTCCGCTTTTCAAGCGGCTCGCTAAGTACCGACGTAGAAAAAGGTCTGTTTCATACATATATAGCCAGCCCATTTATCTGTTCATTAACTTATACAAAGTGAGAATCATCCTCAGACTTTAAAACAGCCTCCACCGATAAACTCGCGTAAGATAGAGTTTAGTGGTACGACAGTTTCTTCCAATGGAAGAAACCGATCAGTCAGCTCTTTTAACCGAAGGACATCTGAATAATATGGAGACGTTTCTTCTACTGCCATCAACAGTGGTTCAATATGTTTTTTCAGCACAGAATATTCATACAACAATCCGGAATTAAACATCACATCCGCATTGTCTTCATATGGGAATATATACCGTTCCTCTCCCTGTCTGACGGATTGCCACATTGAAAGAGTTCGTTCTATGTCATGGCCACGGGTTCGGTTATCCCGGACGATCCGGCGGATCAGCCGGCTGTCCAGCGTAGAAATCTTATCCTCTGATCCAATCATAAGCTGATTCAATGGACTGATATAGATTTTATATTTATCCTCATCTGAAAGTGCATATGACATTTTGGGATTCAGTGAATGGATTCCCTCCAGAATCAAAACATCCTGAGTCCCTATACGCAAATTATCCCCTTTGTACAGTCTTCTGCCATTCATAAAATCAAATTCCGGCAGTTCAACTGTCTGTCCGCATAACAACTGATTCATATCATGATTCAGTAATTCTACATCCAAAGCTTCCAGACATTCGAAATTATAATTTCCATTTTCATCCTTTGGATTATCTTCCCGATTGATAAAATAATTATCAACTGCAATCGGATGCGGATGCAGTCCAAGTGCACAAAGCTGTATACTAAGCCGGTGTGAAAATGTCGTCTTTCCGGCAGAGCTTGGTCCTGCGATCATCACAATCCTTTTTTTCTCTCTGCGGATACTTCTGGCTATATCATAGATCGCATTCTGCTGCATGGCTTCACATACAAGGATCAATTCCGTGCCTTTCCCTGCTTCTACGATCTCATTGATCTTTTCAACCGAATCAGCCCCTACACGGACTGCCCATTTCTTTGCAAGCTCTTTTAAAGTCAGCACGCTGTTATGTACCGCTTTTTCGCTCATATTTCTAATAAACCTCCAAAACCCTTCTGTCAACAAAGGCCACTGATGATCATATCATCCACGATCTCTGTCATCCATCTATGCCATATACCTGCTTCAAAACTGCACAAATGGTCTTTTGTTCTGCTTTTACTGTCTTCAGCCGTTTTGCCGCATTCTCCGTATTCTTACCACTTAGGCTGTTGATCAGCCCGGCCGTTGTATCCCGCCGTTTTACCAGCCACGACCGTAAAACCGGATCTTTCTTTCGTAACAGGCTTCCACCATACATATAGCACCAGTCATCAGCAAGCTTTGAACAATCATATTCATCCTTCTGCACCATCTCATGAACCCTTACATCCAACAGGTTATAATATTTTCCGGCGTCGATCAGCATCTGTTCATCTGCAAGATGATATCCTTTTTCTGCCAGATATCGTCTGACCTTTTCAATATCCGACTGTGGTTGAAGCACAAGCTGATCACAACGTGTAACCACCTCTTCGCCGCGTTCCAGAATGTCGATCATCAACATACCGCCCATTCCAGCCAGAACAACAGCGTTTACCTCGCCCGGCACAATTGTATCAAGCCCGTCACCCATACGAATCTCAATCTGATCCGACAGGTTCATTGCTTCAATATTCCGTTTTGCTATCGCAATCGGTCCCCGTCTGACATCGGATGCGATCACCCGTTTTGCTCTGCGCTGTTCTACCAGATATATCGATACAAATGCATGATCGCAGCCGATGTCTCCGACTGCATCACACGGCTGTATCATATCTGCAACCGACTGCATCCGTTTCGACAGTTCTATCATATGCTCTCCATCCCTATTTTAGTATATATAATCTCTCAGTTTTCTGCTTCTGCTTGGATGTCTGAGCTTCCGAAGAGCCTTTGCCTCGATCTGACGGATACGCTCTCTGGTTACATTAAATTCCTTACCAACCTCTTCCAGTGTTCTTGCTCTTCCATCTTCCAGACCAAAACGAAGGGTAAGTACCTTCTTTTCACGTTCGGTCAGCGTATCAAGTACCTCAACCAACTGTTCCTTCAATAAAGTAAATGCAGCAGCATCTGCCGGAACCGGCATATTATCATCCGGAATAAAATCACCCAGATGGCTGTCTTCCTCCTCACCGATAGGTGTCTCCAAGGATACAGGCTCCTGTGAAATCTTCAGGATCTCACGTACACGCTCAACCGGGATATCCATAACCTCTGCAATCTCCTCCGGCTGTGGCTCCCTGCCAAGTTCCTGTAATAACTGTCTGGATACACGGATCAGCTTGTTGATCGTTTCTACCATATGAACCGGAATACGGATTGTTCTTGCCTGATCTGCGATTGCTCTTGTAATTGCCTGACGGATCCACCATGTTGCATATGTGGAGAATTTATAACCTTTTCTGTAGTCAAATTTTTCTACTGCTTTGATCAGTCCAAGGTTTCCTTCCTGGATCAGATCAAGGAACAGCATGCCGCGTCCGACATAACGCTTTGCAATGCTGACAACCAGACGAAGATTTGCTTCTGCAAGCTTCTGCTTTGCCTGCTCATCTCCTTCTTCCATACGTTTTGCCAGTTCGATTTCTTCCTCAGCACTCAGAAGCGGTACTTTACCGATCTCTTTCAGATACATTCTGACAGGATCTTCAATACTGACCCCATCCGGTACAGAGATATCGATTTTATCTACATCTACATCCTCTTCCAGATCATCCAGCAGAAGTTCCTCATCGTCATCCTCTTCTGTGATCGTCAGAATATCTACATTGTGGCTCTCTAAAAATGAAAAGATCTGCTCCATCCGTTCCAGATTCAGCTCAATTTCTTTCGCATCATTAAAGTAACGGATGATCTCTGTGTCTTCAATTACCATCTTTTTCTTTTTTGCCATATCAAGCAGGCCCTGCAGCTTCGCCTGAAATTTCTCTTCAATCTGCTCTTTATTCTCTTTTGATTCCATAAATCATGATCCTCCATAAATATATAATAGTTTATCCATTCTATAAGGAAATATGCAGCTTTGTAAGATTCGCTTTGGCACGTATGAGGCTCTGCATCTCACTTATATCATTTGTCTTTGCCAGCTTATCTTCTATACTGCTTAAACTTATCTTTTTTACAACATCGGTCACTGCATTGTTAATTTCTTCCTGCGTCATATCAATTCCGATGTTCGTCTGAAGCATCTCTGCCACCAGCCGCTGTTCCTCCAACGACTCAAATGTCGTCACGATGCTCGCAGGCTCTACCCTGCCATTCTCCCGATACTGGGAATACAGCTTATCAGCAACCACCCGGTAAACACCATCTTCAAAGCAGGTTTCATCAATGATTCCATCCAGTTTCTGAAATAATCCCGGTTCGTTGACCATCCATGTCAGAAGCAGCTTCATTGGTTTATTCTTTGCCGGATCGGCAGCTCTGCTTTCATGCTCTGCCCGCCGTTCTTCCCGTTCTACAATCTCTGACCGTGGGACACCTGCAATTCCGTATTTGTGTACCAGATCTGTAAGGCCTGCCTTGTCAATATGGTATAGGTTCGATACCGCTTCTATATAATTATTACGCTCCAGCACTTCTTCTATCTGTGCCAGTCGTTTTGCTGTCTCATTGTGGAAGGAGGTTCGCTCCTCCGGATCGTTCAGATTGTATTGTTCCGACAGCATACGAACCTCAAACATGATCGCGCTTTCTGCATTTTTGATCCGCTCCTCAAAGGCTTCACTGCCAAGTGTCTGAATAAATTCATCCGGGTCCTTATGTGGCCGCATATTAATGACTCTCGCCGAGATACCTACTTCACGCATGATGGATATAACCTTCAGCGTAGCCGCAACACCTGCGCCATCGCTGTCATATGCCAGATATACTTCATTTGTATATCGCTTCAATATATTGGCATGTCCAAAGGTGAATGCAGTTCCAAGTGATGCTACCGCATTATCAAATCCTGCCTGATGCATGGATATGACATCCATGTAGCCCTCGCAGCAGATAAACCCTTTTCGTCGGCTCCTCCTGGCAATATTCATCGCAAACAGATTCCGGCTCTTATCAAATACAACTGTATCACTGGTGTTGATATACTTTGGTTTTCCATCACCCATGACTCGTCCGCCAAATCCGATCACCTTGCCATTGATATCCAGGATCGGTATCATCGCACGATTCCAGAACTTGTCCGATCCGCCATTTTTCTCATCGATCACGACCAGACCGGAATCCTTTAACTCTGCATCTGTATATCCTTTTCCTTTCAGGTAACGATACAGATCATCCCGGTAAATGTCTGCATATCCCAGACCGAACTGATTGATCGTTTCATCCGAAAGACCTCTGCCCTTAAAATACTCATAGGCTTTCTTTCCATGCTCTGTATGCCGCATGATATAATGAAAATATGCTGCTGCGGTCTTATTCATATCCCGAAGCAATATTTTATATTTCTCTCTTGATGCATCCTGTCCGGACTGATTGCTCTCCGGCAGCGTCATGCCTGCCTTATCCGCCAGATACTGTACAGCTTCCGGAAATGACATATTCTCATATTCCATGATAAATGTAAATACATTTCCTCCAGCTCCGCATCCGAAACAATGATACAACTGCTTGTCCCGGTCCACCTTAAAAGACGGTGTCTTTTCATGATGGAATGGACAACAGGCTTCAAACGTCCTTCCTTTTTTCCTGAGGCTGACATACCCCGATATCACATTCACAATATCATTTCTGGATATCACCTCATCTATCACTTCATCTGAATAGTACAACGACTACCCTTCCTTTCCAATTCAACTACTTTCTATCTATACGCCCATAAGCTTCTGTCCAAACACATCTTTCTTACGAATTGCAGTCTCATCTCAGACACCCTTCCATGCACCTGGAACATAGATCTCCTTAAATGTCTCGATCGCATAGTTGTCTGTCATCCCCGCTATATAATCACAAATCACCGTCGTAAGATCTTCACCCATATAGAGCATCTCTATACTCTCATTATTCAATCTCGACTGATCTTCCATGTAATAATCATATAATATCTCTAATAACTTTTCTGCTTTTACTTCCTCGCTCTTTGCCACCGGATTCGTATACAGATATTCAAACATATATCTGCGGAGAGCTGATAATGCATCTCCGATCTCCTCTGACATCTCAACTGTATCAGTACCATAGCTGGTATCAATCACGTCATGGATCAGACAATCCAGCCGATCTCTTGTATTGCTTCCAAGAGCCTTTACAATACTGATTGGAAGATCCGATTCTTTCATAATACCGCCACGGATGGCATCATCCATATCATGGTTCACATATGCGATCTTATCCGCCAGCCGGACAATCTTTCCTTCCAATGTTGCCGGTGTACAGGAGGTTTTATGATTCAGCATACCATCCCGAACTTCCCAGGTCAGATTCAGTCCTGCTCCTTTTTTCTCCAGTTTTTCCACCACACGCACACTCTGTTCATTATGCTGGAATGACCTGCCGGAGCATCTGGACAATGCCCGTTCTCCTGCATGACCAAATGGTGTATGTCCCAGATCATGACCAAGTGCGATTGCCTCTGTCAGGTCCTCATTCAGTCGAAGTGCTCTTGCGATCGTTCTTGCAATCTGCGCCACCTCAAGGGTATGCGTCAGTCTGGTTCTGTAATGGTCATCTCCCGGTGATAGAAATACCTGCGTCTTATGCTTCAGACGACGAAACGCCTTACAGTGAATGATCCGATCCCTGTCCCGCTGATAGACTGTCCGAAGATCGCACTGTTCTTCTTCCCGATCCCTGCCTCTGCTCTGATCACTGAATGATGCATAAGGACTCAGGATCTCATGTTCCTGTTGCTCCTGTTTTTCACGAATCAGCATATTTCACCATCCTCCATGGTCAACATAACGAATATAACAAAAAAGCCTGTACAATTTTATTATTCTACAGACTTTTTCTTTTTCCTTTATTTTATTTTGAAAGAATACAATTTGTTTTTCTTTTATTTTCCCTCTTCATCCACTGATTCCTGTTCATCCAGTTCAGCTTCCTTTGCCGCTTCTTCCGCAGCTTTTCTCTCCTTCTCTGCAGTGTCAATGATCCTTTGTTCATTCAAACGGAATATCTTACGCATCGTATGTGTTGTTCCCCACGCAATTGCTCCAAATAAAAGCAACAACCACATATACCAGATACTCACAAACACAACCGGATATTTCACACAGATAAATATTGGAACAAACCATGCGATAACGACCTTTACCCATGACCACAGATAAGTGATTGAAAGTACCATTGCATTTCTTACCGTGATACTCAACGTATTATTATACCTTGCAATTAATGGAAATAAAAACGGTACAACAAGTGCAACTAATACTACCTCAATTATAAGCACAAATGTATAAAATGTTGAAATAAATCCTGTCACCCGTTTGATCATAATATATTCAGCCAGCATAACAGCAACTGCAACGAGCAACAGCAAAAACGCAATCGTAGATTGTTTGAAACTACGCTTAAACTCATGAATGAAACCAGAAACAACAGTTTCCTCTTCATCTTCCTGAAGACGGATGCACATTGCATACATAGCAGTAAATGAAGCACCAATCGTAAAGATTGGAATGCATCCCACCACAAAGCAGATATTTAATGCAAACATTGTTCCAAATGCATCCATTGCGCGTCTCAGAAACGGTTCTTTATCCCTTCCGCTATTCTTGTTGTCTTGATTGTTTGTCATTTCATTCATCAAATTTTCCTCATAAACAAAAATATAGAGAACCTGCTACAGCAGCTTCTCCTCACTTATTCAGTATATATAATGTGGGTATCGATCGCCTATGGCTTCCGATACCTACATTATATTTTATAAAAGACCTATTTACTCCTTTACACCACCAAGTGCTACACCTGCGATAATGTACTTAGAAAGGAAGAAGTACATAACCAGAATTGGAAGTACTGTAGTGAAAAGTCCACAGTAAATCTGACCCCAGTCTCTTGACTTATCATTTGCCTTTAACGCTGAAACGTACATAGGCATTGTCTGCTTCTGTCTCTCTGTTGCAAGAATAATTGAAGGTGTATACAGGTTATTCCATGATGCAACGAATCCGAAGATCGCCTGTGTTGCCATAGCCGGTTTCAACAGCGGAAGTACAATCGTATTGAATGTATGAATTTCTCCCGATCCATCGATTCTGGCTGCTTCAACGATCTCAACTGAAAGACCTGTTTCCATGTACTGCTTCATGAAATAAACAGTAGTAGGAGCAGCGATTGCCGGAATAATCAGTGCTAAGAATGATCCGTATAAGTGTGTTAAGTTACAAATCTTAATGAAACCAACGATTGATACCTGCATAGGAATCATCATGATCGCATAAATAAAGCCCCATGCAATCTTCTTTAACTTGAAGTTATATACTGTAACTGCATAAGCTGTTAATGATCCGAAATAGATCTGCAATACTGTAGCCGGAACAGTAACCAATAAAGAGTTTAACATAGCCTGAAGTACGTTAACACCACTTGTTTTTTCACTACCTGCTAACAAACCTTTGAAGTTTGTAATAAATTCTCCACCCGGTATCAATTTAATACCTGTAACAATTTCTGTTGACTTTAAAGTAGAGTTAATGATCAAAATATAAAATGGCAATATTGACAGGAAACAAAGCAAGATACAAACGACGTATCTGACAATCTTGCCTCCTGATACTTTTGATTCTGTCTGATCCACTTTGTTCACCTACTTTCCATCCTTTGATGATTTTTCTGCTGTTAATTTGTAGAACAGTAAGCTGATAATCAGTGTGAATGCGAAAAGCATAACTGAATATGCAGCGGCTTTACCATAATCCTGTGTACCTCCGGCACTTACATACTTCTTAACCAGCATTACGACTGTTGTTGTTGAATTAACGGATGATCCACTGCCTGTTACAACTACAGGACCGCCCTCATTGAACAACTGAGGAATATCGTACATCTGTAAACCACCGATAGCTGATGTTACAAGTGTATACTGTAAGATCGGCTTTAACAATGGAAGTGTAATCTTGAAGAACTGCTGTTTAGATGAAGCACCATCCACGCTTGCAGCCTCATACAGGGATGGGTTAATACCTAAGATACCTGCACAAAGAACGATCATTGTGTTACCATACCACATCCAGAACTGAATGAAAGCAATGATGATCAATGATGCCCAGCCATGATTTAAGATACCACCCTTATCACACCAGCCAAGGTCTTTGAAAATAGTCGTGATAGGACCATTAACCTCGAACATACCGTAGAATAATACGGCGATTGTAGCTGCTGTAATAATGTTAGGCATATACATGATAACCTTGTAAATACCGCTTCCCTTTAACTTGATCTTGATGTCTGTAAACCATGCAGCAAGAAGTAAAGCCAATAAAATCTGTGGAATGAAGTTTAAGATCCACAGAACTACTGTTACCATTAATGACTGCCAGAACTCGCTACCAGTCTTTGCAAATACATAGTTTGTAAAGTTTCCAAGACCAACCGTCTCAGTTACATATCTACCATTTTTAGCGGAATAGATAAATGAATTATAAAAAGTATAAAGAAGAGGATACAGCTGAAAAACTAAGAATACAAGAAAGAATGGAATGAGAAAAAGTAAACCATATTTTCCATATTCAACTGTCTTATTCTTTTTCATTGTGTAAGAGCACCCCCTAAAAATTAATCGTTTATAGTACACACGCACCAGCAACTTTCATTACTGATGCGTGCAAATTGTGTTACTTAATCAGTTTTTAGGGATTATTCAGCTGAAATACCTAATTCTGATGCACACTTATCCTGGATATACTTAACAGCTTCATCAACTGATTTGTATGTTCCTGAATTGTATGCTGTAGAAGCTTCATCAATAAATGCCTTGATTGAAGCATCCTGGTATGTTAAGTTGCTGAGGTTAATACCTTCTGCTGATGCTGCCCATACTTCGATAGGATTCTGGCCACCAAGGAATTTAGCTGCTGCATTGTCAGCGCTAAGTTCGCCAGCGATAAGTCTAGCATTAGCTTCTTTGTTGTTTACACAGTCACCTGTCTGGTTTGTAATTTCAACACCTACGTCTGGATCACATGTTAATTCGTAAAGAAGGAATGCAGCTAACTCAGGGTTATTTGTATCCTTACCTACACATACATATGTACCGCCCCAGTGATAAGATGTAGGGCCTGTAACAGCTCCCCAGTTACCATCTGTAGCACCATTACCCTGCATTGAACCAATGAACCAAGGACATCCGAAGTAGCAGAATACCTTAGAATCATCCTTCATATCTGCTGCCCATGAATTATCCCACATAGATGTGTTGTTTGAATATTCACCATCGTAAATCTTCTTAGCTGTCTCAAGATACTCTGTAACTGACTTGTCAAGTGTAAGAGTTTCCTTTGAACCGTCATCTGTTACCCAAGGCTGTGACTGAGTATCCCAGATAGCATACTTAACATCAGGAGCACCAGACACGATCTTGTATCCAGCAGCCTTTAATGTCTCAGCTGTCTCGAAGAACTTATCCCATGAAGCAAGTGCTTCCTGAACCTTTGCAGGATCATCTGTTCCAAGAACTTTCTTAGCGATGTCTCTTCTGTAGTATACAGAACCTGCTGTTGCCTGCCATGTTACGCACTTAAGCTCGCCGTCTGTTGTACCATACTGCTTAGCGAAGTCGTATGAGTTAGCAAGCATCTCATCTGTGAAACCTAAGTCATACAGATTAGCTGTCTTTGAATCATCTTCTGACCAGTACTTAGCTACATCGTTATCAGCTGGGATAAGTGTAGGATACTTGTCTCCGCTTGTAAGAGCTGTATCAATAGCTGTCTTGTAGTCATCTGATGTTCCACCAAGACCAAGTGTTACGAACTCAACGTAATCCTTGTACTCTGGGAACTTGTCAAGAACAACGTTCAGCTTCTTTGAGAAATCTTCATCCCATGAATAAGCGTAGATCTTCTTGCTGTCATCCCATCCATCTGTACTAGGAGCTTCGATCTTAGCTGCTCCTGAAGCGTCCTCTGATGATGCTTCTTCTGATGATGCATCCTCTGATGATGCTGCCTCTGATGTTGCTTCTGATGATTTTGACTCTGTTGTTGAGTTATCTGTCTTGTCACCACAAGCAACAAGTGATAATCCCATAGCAAGTGCTAATGAAAGAGCCAATGCTTTTTTGATTTTTCTCACAAAAAAACCCTCCTTTTAAAATATGTGTGCTATTCCTTTCATTCATACTTCTGCGGATTGACATCTGCATCTGTATTATTTACTGGAATGCCTGCCACTTTTATACATGATCTGATTAACTTATCATTTACACAATATGTCAAACATGATTATGTATGTGGCTTTCTTAAGATATTATTGACAAATTTCCTTGTCAACATAGGCTTATTATAGGACATATTATCTAATTTGGCAAGCCCTTTTTTATTCTTTTTTATCTTTTTTGTACATTTTTAAATTTTCGTTAAAAAAAATTTACCAATTTGCGACACAGCTTATTTATACTATTTCCACAATTTTAGCTCAATTGACATACAATTTAAATCTTTGTCTTTCCGTTGTCTCATTTTTCGCGTAGTTGCAGTTCTCTTTCTGTATAACTCCATCTATATGTGATATGCACTGCGTATTCGTTAAAATGTATACGTTTTTACCACAACGCATATCGCCAATTCTGTTTTTTACAAGGTACACGTCTTTATGATCTGCTAAATACATATTCTTTATATTTCATTTCTTATATTTTCATTCTTTTTTCATACTCTTTACCACGCTTGCTTCTTTTTATCCATTTCCATCTGTGTTATACTTATCATTATTATATAAGTAGAAAAGGAAACACTATGAGCAACAACAAAAAGAAAAAGAAGAAAAACAACCATACCTCCGCAACTTCCAATGTACAGGCAAAAAAGCAGACTGCTGTGCAAACAGCAAAACCGGCTAAGGCACAAAATATCGAAACGAAACAGGAAACTGTCAATACTCAGGCTGCCGTCGAAAAGAAGGAACCGGTAAAGGTACAGACTATCGAAAACAAACAGGAGCCGCCGCACGAGTTCAAAGATCCACGCAAGGTTCCACCAAAGGAAGATCTTAAGATTGAGGACAAACTGGAATTTGCAACCATGTCCCGTAAGGAGCGTCGGGCAGCAAAAAGAAAACGATTAAAGGAAACGACCGAAGGAATGACCTTGGTGCAAAAGTTACAATACTTTTTATATGCGTATAAGATGGAGATCCTGCTACCGCTGATCGTGATCATCGCAATCAGCCTGATCGTAGTTGCATTCTTCCGCGGCAACAAACCGATCGCACTCTCCTACGCAGTTGTAAACTGTGAAGATCTGGAAGCACTTGATCCCTCTGTCATAGAAACTGATTATTGGAACTACTATAGTTTTGATGACAATTATCAGTTTCAGAAGGTTCTGGATCTGAAGTATGATCCAAGCACCAGCCCCAACGAAGCATCCAAAGATACCGAAAGCGGAAACTACATTGCATTTCCTACTCTATGTGATGAAAACTACTACGATATTATTATCACAAATAAACGAGGGTTGGAATACTTAAGTGAAAGCTCGATCATTCATACACTTGGCGAAGCCTTGCCTTCCGATCTGTATGATATTTTTACTGCTGATTACAATGACCGGATCACAACTTCTCCTGCTTACACAGGAAAGAGTGCTCCATACGCGATCAACATCAGCGATACCGACTTTGCAAAGAAACTGAATCCGGGCTACGACGATGTGTACATCTGTTTCCCTGGCGTTTCCGAAGACAACCAGAAGCGTGTCAAGCAGATCTGTAACTTCATCTTCGATCTCGGATTGGAGCTATAAATAATACCCATATAGAAGAAGATCACACAGGACTGTCTCTGAAGTGATCCAAATATAAATATACCCACTATAAATGACTTGCTGCGGTTTCTGCACGCAACACATGCCTGATTCGTAAATACTTCTGTGCTAACTCGCCTTCGGCTCAGACAAGCACCCGTATTTACTGGCAATGTGTTGCTTGCGACGAAATCCTCGCAAACGTCATGTTATAGTGGGTATATTCATATAACGGATCCACTCCGGAGACAGCCCTGTGTGATCTTCTACTATCCAGCTATATTCTGTTTTGTTTCTTTTCTATTATAGTAAAGCATTCCGAGGACTAAGACTACTGCCATCACGGCAGTTGCCACGATGCTGCCCTCCATGCCGAATTTACCGCCCGTCAGGAATATATTTCCCGGTTTGATCTCAGAGGAAAGAACAGCACTTCCTACGTTGGTTCCGCTGACAGAGATTCCATAAAAGGTTCCCTGCACAAAATTCCACATGCTGTGGTAGCCCGCTGCACCCCAGATGTCATTTGTTTTTATCACATACAGTGACAGGAATATTCCGATCAGCAGCAGGTTGAGGAATGCCAGAATCGTAAGTCCCGGATTCAACATATGACAGAATGCAAATGCCAGTGAATTCACCAGAACAGCTTTTACCGCCGAGCTTCGTTTCATCAGGCTTATCATAAAATATCCGCGGAATGCAATCTCCTCGCTGAAGCCCTGTACCAGAAATCCGATAAAATATAACAGCACGATCAACAGATTGCAGTTCCGGTTCCATCCCTTAATATCTACAAATCCAAGAGCAACACCTGCAAGTACGCAAAGAGAAAAGGATACCGCGCCAACAAGCAAGCCCTGTACATAATGCTTTGCTCCATCTTTCTTAACAAGTCCCATAGAATAATAGGAACGTTTTTCTATCTTATTACAATAGACCAAAACAGAAATGATCAGGATCAGTGTACAGAATAATGTAAGTATATACATCCCGTCTGTCATATTGGTTGCCAGTTCCATCATATCCGAGAAAGATGAATCTCCGTTTAAGAACAGTCGCTGCAGTTGGTCAAACATTTCCATATCTGACAGGAACAGGTACATTTCATATATTGCAGGAATCAAACCTGCAATAAAACTTCCGATCAGGAATACCAGAATAAACCGCCATATTTCCTTGCCAAACGAATAAATCTTTCCTTCTTCACCTGCACGTTTTGCAATCTCAGGCTTTACTAATCTCATATTCATATGAAACACCCCCTGTCTGCCACCTTAATCTCTGTCTTAATCTTCTCCTTCAACATCCATGTTCATGATCTGACGTTTTCTTGCAAGCTCATCATTTGCCAGATATTCATCGTATGTTGTCTGCTTATCGATCAGACCTGTATTGGTAAGTTCGATAATACGGTTTGCTGTTGTCTGTACGAACTGATGATCCTGTGACGAGAACAGAATAACACCAGGGAACTTGATCAGTCCATTATTCAATGCTGTAATAGATTCCATATCCAGATGGTTTGTAGGCTCATCTAAGATCAGGCAGTTTGGAGCCATGATCATTAGTTTGGATAACATGCAACGAACCTTTTCTCCACCGGACAGAACCTTTACTTTCTTGACACCATCGTCACCGGCAAATAACATTCTTCCAAGGAAGCCTCGTACATAAGTTGCATCCTTTTCTTCCGAATACTGTGTCAGCCAGTCTACGATGATCAGGTCATTATCGAATTCCTTTGTATTGTCCTTCGGAAAATAACCCTGTGAAGTTGTAACCCCCCACTTAAAACTTCCCTCATCCGGCTTTTCTTCTCCCGCAAGAATCTTGAACAGCATTGTCGTTGCCTTTGTATTTGGTCCGACAAATGCGATCTTATCATCATGTCCTACTGTAAATGATACATCATCTAACAGTTTCTCGCCCTCTACCGTCTTTGAGATATGTGATACAGTCAATACTTCATTTCCAATCTCTCTCTTTGGACGAAAATCAATATATGGGTATTTACGGCTGGATGGCTTGATATCATCCAGTTCGATCTTTTCCAGTGCTCTCTTTCTGGAAGTTGCCTGCTTGGACTTGGAAGCATTTGCCGAGAATCTCTGAATGAATTCCTGTAATTCCTTGATCTTCTCTTCCTTCTTCTTATTCGCTTCTTTCATCTGCTTGATCATCAACTGACTGGACTCATACCAGAAATCATAGTTACCGGCATATAACTGGATCTTTGCATAATCGATATCGGCGATCTGAGTACATACCTTATTCAAGAAATAACGGTCATGGGATACCACGATAACGGTATTCTCAAAGTTGATCAGGAATTCCTCCAACCATGCAATCGCATCCATATCCAGGTGGTTCGTAGGCTCATCGAGAAGGAGAACGTCGGGATTGCCAAATAACGCCTGCGCAAGCAGTGCCTTAACCTTCAGTCCACCATCCAGATCTTTCATCATCATATAATGATATTCTGTGTCTACACCAAGGCCATTTAACAAGGTCTCCGCATCGGATTCTGCTTCCCATCCGTTCATATCAGCGAATTCACCCTCAAGTTCAGAAGCACGGATACCATCTTCATCTGTAAAATCTTCTTTTGCATAGATCGCATCTTTTTCTTTCATAATCTCATACAGGCGCTTATTTCCCATGATAACAGTATCGAGTACTGTGTATTCATCAAACTTGTAATGATCCTGCTGTAATACAGACAGACGCTCGCCTTCGTCCATTGTGACATCACCCTTTGATGGTTCAATCTCTCCTGAAAGGATCTTCAAAAAGGTTGATTTACCGGCTCCGTTTGCTCCGATCAGTCCGTAGCAGTTACCCGGTACAAATTTAATATTTACATCTTCAAATAAAGCTTTCTTTCCAAATCTTAATGTTACGTTATTTGCACTTATCATCAATACACATACCTTTCCATTTTTCTAATCTAAAAGTATATCAATTAGTTGAATATGTGTCAATTATGAAAAGAACGTATGTGCCTGAAAAAGCCGGAAAAGGCTCATTTTCCAAGTCTTTTCCGGCTGACCGGTCAGGGGTGAACCCTTCAGTTCTGTTTTCCTGTTATTTCAGATTCTTTACAATTGGATCATAAAGATCTAATTTACAATGTTCGTCCTTGCTGAAATGGGAACAGTTTAAGCAGCTCTTTTCACCATCCGCTTTGTTGGTCATGCTGTTGCAATGGCATGTCTTTTCATAAGCACTACAACGTTCTGCTACCTCATGATAGGTTTCTGTTGAACTTCTCATCGTTCTTACCTCCTTGACATTTGTCAGTCTTTCTCGCAGATTTCATAGATCCGGTCATGCACCAACAACATCAGGCAATGATATCTGCATAACTGTCTATTATCATCTACATGCATTAGTATCTGCATCTTCTCCGTCATTTATTCCGAACATTACCGGATAGTGTAATGTTTATGTAAAACCATCATTTCTTAGCCATTCTGTTCTTGACAAGATTTCCGCTATTCTGTACAATCAAAAGCAAAAATATTTTTAGGAGATGATCTTTTTTGCACCCCAGTACAATTATCCAGTTATTTACAATTATTCTATTGATCCTGTTGTCGGCATTCTTTTCTTCTGCCGAAACAGCTCTTACAACTGTCAATAAATTCACTCTGCGTTCAATGGCTGACAATGGGAACAAACGTGCTGCCAGAGTTCTTAAACTGATCTCTAACAGTGACAAACTAATCAGCACAATATTAATAGGTAATAACATCGTGAATATTTCAGCTTCCGCTCTTGCAACAACACTTACCACTAATTTATTTGGAAGCAAGGCAGTCGGAATCGCAACAGGAATCCTCACCCTTTTGATCCTGTTATTTGGTGAGATCACGCCGAAAACGCTTGCCCAAAATAACAGTGTTAAAATGTCAATACTTTATGTGGACGTCGTACGGTTTCTGGTATATATCTTTACCCCATTTGTGTTCATCATCAACAAGATTTCTCATGTTATTTTCTGGATCTTACGAATGGATACAAACGGAAGCGCCAAATCCATCACCGAAGACGAGCTGATCACTATGGTAAATGTCAGTGAGGAAGAAGGTGTTATCGAGAACAAAGAAAAGGAAATGATCACAAACGTAGTGGACTTCGGAGATTCTCGTGTTCGTGATATTATGATTCCCCGTGCCGATGTGACCATGGTTCCTGTTACTGCCTCTTATGATGAACTGCTGAAGCAGTATATGGAGGTTCCTTACACCAGACTTCCTGTTTATAAGGATTCTCGTGATAATGTCATCGGTATTCTGCATGTAAAAGATTTATTTTTTTATAAAGCAACCCATGATATCAACAATTTTGATGTTGCAAAGATTATTCGTGAACCACTCTATGTGTATGAATTTCAGAAGACAAATGATCTTTTGACCAATATGAAATCCAGTTCTAACTCCATCGGTATCGTTCTGGATGAATACGGTGTCAGCGTCGGTCTGATCTCCATGGAGGATCTGATTGAAGAGATCATCGGTGATATCAAGGATGAATACGATGATGCAGAACATAATAACATCGTAAAAATAGATGATACACACTACAGCATCGATGGTGGCATCAAGCTCGATGACTTAAATGATGCTCTGGATCTGGATATTGAATCCGAAGATTACGATTCCATCGGTGGCTATATTATTCAGTTATTAGATCACCTTCCTTCGGTCGGTGATACTGCATCCGACGGAGCAATCTCCTGTAAAGTCACAAAACTGGATAAAAAACGTGTATCCAGAGTTCTTCTTGAAATCCTGCCACAGCCGGATACCGACAATGATGACGGCAACGCATAATGAAGTCTTGTCTTATATGACTTTTACCTGTACTAAAATGCCGGTATCGTGCAGGTATACAGATTCCAATATAATTCGTAATTTATAAAAATTCTGGCAAAACGCTTGTGTTGTGGTTTTTATTCCTATATAATAGAATACTAAGGTTATAAAGTCCTGTATTTCATATCATTTACATGAAAACAGGACTTTCCTATAGAATTCATACAGATTTGGTTACGTTTGGGAGAGATTCTAATGAATAAAAATATTACTCGCAGAAAAAAATTATTACAGATCGCAACTTCTCTAAGTTACATTGATCCGGATGATATACCCGAGATTGATCTATATATGGATCAGCTAACAACCTTTATGGAAGATAAGCTGAACGCTAATAAGCGAAGCGAAGAAGACAAGACCATGACGAAGACCATGATCAACAATTATACGAAAAACAACCTTCTCCCGCCCCCTGACAAGAAGCGTTACTCCAAGGATCATCTGATCATGCTGTTGTATATTTACTACCTCAAGAACTTTGTAAGTATCACTGATATCCAGACACTTCTTGCCCCGATGAATAACAACGACTGCTATAACGGCGAGTCCCCGGTCAATATCGAAGAGGTCTACCGCAAATTATTCAATTATGAGATTGATAACTATAACGATATTATCAAGAGCATTTTATCTACCTATGATAAGGCATCCGATATGTATGATCCGGAAACAGACGCTTATCTTCATGATATGTGTATGGTATCTATGTTGTCCGTCGATGTCTATGTTAAGAAGAAATGTATCGAGCATCTGATTGATGATATGCATTCCGTTCAGGAACAAACATTGAAGCAGAATGCACAGAAAGCAAAAACTGCCGAGAAAGCAAAGAGTACCGAGAAAGTTACTGCAATCAGTAAGGCAAAGACTGCCGAAAAGGTTACTGCAAACAGCAAAACGAAAGCTGTGGATAATACCAAGCCAAACCGAACAACAACCGGCAGTAAAAATAGCGGACGCTAAAGACAGTGTCAAAGAATAAAAGCACGAACCCACCAGCAAATAGATCCTATGCACTATATAAATACCGCTTTTCGGAAGCAGACATTTCTGTTCCGAAATAACAAAAGGCTGAACGTCTTGCACAAAAATGTACAGAACATTCAGCCTTTTATTATATTTAAATCCACAACAGAAATCTTGAATTTTCCATACCTGTCATATCATTTTTCTTGCTACTAAGCAATTGATATTTTTATCATTTACAATTTTACCTGTTAAAATCACGGATCACAGCAAGTGCAGGCAGGGCATTTCCATCATAATCGAATAATGCCTGATTCGCCCACTCATTTCCTCCCGGTCCTTTTTCTCCGGTATACGCGAGTGCTGCTTCTGTCGCCCAACCACATCCCGGAACCGGAATCCATGCAGGCTCCCAGTAATAGAAGCCTTCTCCACCCGGAATATCTGCGATCAGTTCCATAAGATCTTTCATAAATGAAGTCTGTCCTTCCTTTGTCATCGGATAATCCAGCTTCTCTACAAGCTCCGGCTTTGTCGCCATTCCTTTTAACTGATCCAGCGGTTTACCCTCGCGATCACGATAATCTTCCATTGTGAATCCCATCGAAGTCTCGGCAACAACCAGCTTCTTGCCGTACCTTCTTGCCATATCCCGCATATTAAACTCCAATTGTTCCATCGTGCCGTGCCAGAACGGATAATAAGACAAGCCTATAATGTCAAATGGTTCTGCTCGCTTTGTAAATTCGTCGAACCACTCCACATACATCTCATTAAAGCCACCATTGTCCAGATGGATCATGATCGGAATATCCGCCTGAATCTCTCTCACTGCACGGATTCCTGCATTCAGATACTTTGCGATCCGGTCAAACTCCGGTTTCTTACCGCTTGGCCAGAGCAGACCATTTGATATTTTTTTGCACGTCCGGCAAGAATAATCACTTTATTCAAATCGTTCGTCTCTGCGCCATATGGAGTACCATCCGACGCATAAGGATCATTCCAGAGTCTTAGTCTCACAAAATTTGTACCATATGCTTTCAAAATAGCAAATAAATCCTGTTCTACACCATTATCATAATACTTCGCACCACAGGCTTCTTCCTCCAGCAGGGTGGAAATATCCATTCCTTTTATAAACATAACATCCTCCTTTTAATACAGTTTCTGCCTATATATCTTTCAATAATCAACTCCATACTTCCGCAGCCTGCTTTTACAGTTTTTTCTGCAGTCCTGCATTTATTAGACATCTTTTACGGAGCAGTACTGATGATCTTTTAATTTATATTTCTCCTTTATAATTATCACATTTTTTGCACCACCAGAGATTTTTCCGTTTACAACCTGTCCACTCAGAAGTTCTGTCCCATTCACATTCAGAAGTTCTGCCGCCACATCGCCCTCATTGATATAAAAGGCATAACGGTATGTATCCGTATAACGCTCATGATATTCCACGTTCTCAGGCAGTTCCTTTATCCGAATTCCGGCATTTGTAATCAACTCTTTGATCAGTTCTGTCATTGATACCTGATCCAGTCTGCAATCCGTATAATATGCCCATCCGACTCCGGTCTGTTTTCTGGTTGCTGCCGCTTCCCCTGCATGGAAATCCTCCACATAAGTTCCAAGAATCTCTGCATCTTGCACCCGGATTTGTTCTGCATAATCTTTTACAGTTTCCTGTTTTTTATTTGAAAACGTCACATAATTCTTACCATTTGGATAATATGTATCCAGTTCCTCTATCGTTACACCAAACAATTCATTTAAACCACTTCCCGGGAAACCGCCCAGATAACAGAGTGTGTTATAGTCATGCCAGTTCACAAGTCCCGGAGCACTCTCCATCAGCATAAACGGACGATCCTTTTTCATTGAGCGCATCACTGCATGGTCAAATGCACTTCTTGTAAATGTATCTGTTAAGCTCTCATAATCATTATGAAATCTCGGATAGGAATCCCACGAGATCACATCTAGCTTGTCTGTCATCTTCCAGCAAACATTGATTCTACATTTTTCATTTTCATAACTTCTACCTCTTATCTTTCTTTTATATTCAGCGCGGATGCGCCACCCTACAAACTTTAATTATATCTATCCAATGAAAAAAATTCTCTCGTAGCTAACATATAGCACCATATAGATCCATCTTTAACCCTTATAAAATATGCTTTTTTCTTCTGGTCATGATTCCAGCTCACAATCTCATCATCATCGATAGTTACTGTTATTCCTTTGTTCATTACAAATTCCATAAAAACCCACCTTTCTCTACCCCCTATTATTTTACTAATCCTTTTTATAGCGGAGCGCATCGACCTTTGACACGCTCCAAGAAAAAGGATGGGAACTCATGCGTTGAGAGGAGGAAAACAATGCATAAAAAAAAGTAAGTACAACACACAATTCATGTGTTGCACTTACTTTACAACGAATAATTTTATTTTTCTGTGTATTCCATACAGGATTCCCTGACGACCAGATTACATGGAATCTCCGCCTTTAACGGGGTACGGATACTAAGGTTTGATGCCGCATAGATCAGATTAGCACCATGCTGTCCCATATCATATGCCGGAGCATTTACCGTTGTAAGTGCAGGAACTGTATATTCACTAAGCTCTGTATTATTAAAGCCAACAAGTGATATATCCTCCGGCACTTCCATGTCCGCTTCCTTGAATGCCTTTAATGCTCCTACTGCAAGAGCGTCACTGGCTGCAAAGATTGCTGTCGGATGTTCTTCAGAAGTTGCGATCACCTTACCCATCTCATAACCGGAGAATGTATTGAAGCTTCCCTCATACAGATATTTCTCGTATGGAAGATTCTTTTCTTTCATATATGCAATGTATTCTTCCAGTCTTGGATCAACCAGAAGCTCATGATTTCCCACATACTCTTTACCACCCATAAATCCAATCTTGCGATGTCCCAGATGGTACAGATAATCAAGCGCATCCCTTACCGCCTGTTTAAAGTCCATCGTTAGGGAAGTAATATTATAATGCTCCACCCTCATATCCAGAAATACAATATTACTGCATATCTCTATAAATGATTTTACTTCCTCCTGCGCAAACTTACCCAGGCAGATAATTCCATCACAACCACGCAGCATGTCCAGATAGTTGCTGTCATTCCGAAATACCCGAACCAGTTCAATCGACTGGCTGATACAGAAATCCTCGATTCCCTTTCTTGCGGACAGATAATAGCTATCTTTCATCTCATCCTCTGCTGAAAACCAAAGCACAAGCCCAAGCTGGAATGATTTCTTTAATCTGGCTGACTTTTTCTTTGTATAATGCAATTCTTTCGCTGTCCGAAGGACTCTTTCCTTTGTCTCCGGTAAAACATTTAATGTCGGATCATCGTTCAAAATTCTTGAAACTGTAGCCGGTGACACATTTGCCCGTCTCGCAATATCCTTGATTGTCGTCATAATATACCTCTTTACTCCATATTTATTGGACAAATTTACTATATTTTTACTAACCTAGTGTAACAGATTTTTTTTTATTTTTCAATCACTTTTTCAGTAAATCTTTACTAAAGTGTTGTTGACATTTTACTAAACACATGTTATCCTATCACTATAAAGAACAAACAGACTTAGAAAAACAGACACATCTATACAAGTAAACACACATTTACGCACCGTACAGATGTAAGCACATCAATTATCATGTATGATCAGGAGGATAAACATATGAAACATGCATCTGAATTAATAAAAGGCTTTGAATCAGAACAGTACAATGAATTATTAACCGATATCTATGTCGATGAGCATCTGCTCGCTTATCAGAATGGCAGATATATCGCCGCTCTTCAGGAATTCATCAAAGATTTCGGGGACACAGAGGTATCTATCTTCTCCGCTCCGGGCAGAAGTGAAGTAGGCGGAAATCATACTGATCATCAGCACGGTCAGGTACTTGCCGCATCTATCAATCTGGATGCGATTGCCATCGTTGCAAAGACTTCCGATGATAAGATCCAGGTTATCTCAGACGGATATGATCTCATTACAATCGACGCATCCGACCTTTCTCTTGTAGAAAGTGAAAAAGAAACAACAACGGCTCTGATCAAGGGTGTTGCTGCCGGATTAAAGGAACACGGACACGCTGTCGGCGGCTTCAAAGCATATATCACCAGTGATGTACTGATTGGTGCCGGTCTTTCATCTTCTGCAGCATTCGAAACAATCATCGGAACCATCCTGTCGGGACTTTATAATAATGGTTCCGTATCTGCAATCGAGATCGCGATCATCGGCCAGTATGCAGAAAATGTATACTTCGGAAAACCTTGCGGCCTGATGGATCAGATGGCATCTTCCGTCGGAAATCTTGTACATATCGACTTTGCAGATCCAGCCGATCCTATTGTTGAAAAGATCGACTTTGATATGGCAAAGAGCGGTTACAGTCTCTGTATCACTGATACAAAGGGCTCTCATGTAGATCTGACTGCTGACTATGCTGCAGTTCCTGCCGAGATGTGTGCCGTTGCGGAGATGCTTGGCAAACCTGTATTAAACGAATTAAGCGAACAGGATATTATCGACCACATGGCTGACATCCGCACCAAACTCGGCGACCGTTACCTGCTTCGTGCCCTTCACTATTTTGAAGAAGTAAAACGGGTAGAAATTCAGGTTGCTTCCCTGACAAAGGGTGATATGCCTGCATTCCTTGCAGCGGTTAAAGCATCCGGTGATTCTTCTTTCAAGTATTTGCAGAACGTATATACGAATAAAGATATTCAGGCTCAGAATGTATCTGTTGCTCTGGCTGTCAGTGATATCACACTTGGAAGTCACGGAGTCAGCCGTGTTCACGGCGGTGGATTTGCCGGAACTATTCAGGCATTTGTAGAAAACGATACTGTTGAGACGTATCGCCAGGCTATGGATCACGTATTTGGCGGAGGCTCCTGCCATGTACTGAAGATCCGTAAATACGGCGGTATGCAGGTACTGTAAAACAGACGACATGATAATAACAAATTTTATGGGAGGTTATGACTATGATAGAAACATATATCAAAGAATTGGTTACTTATGGTTTAAACAAAGGACTTGTAGATCCTGCAGACGAAATATATGTTACAAACCGTCTGCTAGAGTTATTCGACATTCAGGAATACAACGAACCGGCTGAGATTCCATCCCGTCCGCTCGTTGATATCTTAAACGATATGTTAGATTATGCATACCAGCACAAGCTGATGGAGGATGACACGATCACAAACCGTGATCTTTTCGATACAAAGATCATGGGTATGCTCACTCCTGCTCCATCTGTTGTACGGAAAATATTTGCTGATAAATATGCCGTATCCCCAAAGGAAGCAACGGATTATTATTATGCTTTCAGTAAGGCTACAAACTATATTCGTGAAGATCGTATCGCAAAGGATGAAAAATGGGTTACGGAAACGGAATACGGTCCGATCGATATTACGATCAACCTGTCCAAGCCGGAGAAAGACCCAAGAGATATCGCGAAAGCAGGAAAAGCAAAGAAATCCGGTTATCCAGCCTGTCTGCTCTGCCGTGAAAACGAAGGTTATGCCGGACATTTCTCACATCCTGCCAGACAGAACCACAGGATCATGCCTATTACCTTAGATGGACAGGCATATTACTTACAGTACTCCCCTTATGTGTACTACAACGAGCACTGTATTATCTTTAATGCAAACCACACACCAATGAAGATTGACCACGCTGCGTTTGTAAAGCTACTTGATTTTGTCCGGTTGTTCCCTCACTATACAGCCGGCTCCAACGCAGATCTTCCGATCGTTGGCGGTTCCATTTTAAGCCATGACCATTTTCAGGGTGGCGGCTATACATTTGCAATGGCAAAGGCTCCATATGAATCAAACTTTACTTTACCTGGTTACGAAGACCTGACAGCCGGTATCGTCAAATGGCCTATGTCTGTTATCCGTCTTCAAGGTTCTGATCCTGCACGTATCGCAGATGCAGCAGATCACATCCTGACAGCATGGAGAAATTACACAGACGAAGCTGCATATATCTACGCTTACACAGACGATACTCCACATAACACGATTACTCCGATCGCAAGAATGCATGGAGATCTGTTCGAACTGGATCTGGTACTTCGTAACAACATCACAACCGAAGAATGTCCGATGGGGCTCTACCACCCACACAGCCAGTATCATCATATTAAGAAGGAAAATATCGGTCTGATCGAGGTTATGGGTCTGGCTGTTCTTCCTGCAAGATTAAAAGGTGAAATGTCAGAGCTTGAGGATGCAATCTTAAATCACAAGGACATCCGCGCAAATGAAGCTATCGAAAAACATGCAGACTGGGTTGATGAATGGATTGGAAATTATGACATTACTCCGGAAAATATCCATGGAATCATCCAGAACGAGATTGGCAAGGTATTCTCAAAAGTTCTGGAATGCTCCGGTGTATACAAAAATACCACCGAAGGCAGAGAAGCCTTCATGCGCTTTGTAAATACCCTTTAATCCCCGCTTCGCTTCCTAATACCAAATATATAGGGGATTTTCTTCCCGCATGGTCGGGCAAAAGACAAAAATCCTCCGGGAATGGATCAAGTTGATCCATTCCCGGAGGATTTCCTGTTTTATATGTTGTTATTCTGAATCTTTCTTTTCTTTATCCAGATTCATTCTGCTGAATACAAGTTCATAACCATCTTTACCATAATTAAGAGATCTGTTCACTCTGCTGATTGTTGCTGTCGATGCACCGGTCTTCTCGGCAACTTCCAGATAAGTATTATCTTCCTTTAACATCTTCGCAACCGCAAATCTCTGGGCTATGGACAGCAATTCATTTACCGTACAAACATCTTCAAAGAAATTAAAACATTCCTCCTCTGTCTCCAATGTCAGTATTGCTTCAAACAGATCACGGACTGCTTCTGTATGTACTGTCTTTCCCATAACTCATACTCCTTTGCCACTTTTATGCTGTGAAAATCCGGATCATCCTCAGACTTTCATGCACTTTTACAATCTAAAGTATTAATATGATAACTCAATTTCTTATAATTTGCAATCTTTTTTAATCCAGATTGCAAGTCCCTGACGGTTTACATAGAATTCGCCGCAGCCTTCTTCATCGATACGGATATCATACTTTGCATTTCCCATTACATCTGCGAAATGACAGCCTGCAAACTGTCTTCCGACATACATGCGCTTTGTTCCGCCGGTTCCATCTGACATAATAACTGCCAGACCGGAATTCTCATGCTCTGCATCTCCTTCTCTGGTAAAGCCGACAACATCCGGATGATCAAAGTAGTCATGCTGTGTTCCGTATGCATATTTCTTACGAAGCTTTAACAGTTTGTTCATGATTGTCTTTCTGGACTTGATCTTAGCCGCAGGAATGCCTTCATAATCACCCATGAACATACATGGATATCCCTGTTCTCTTAATAAAATGATCGCATATGCCAGTGGTTTAAACCACTCTGCTACAGCAGATTCCAGCACACCTCCCGGCTGTGATTCATGATTCTCTACAAATGTAACTGCCTTTGCAGGATTACTCATCATCATGGAGCCATCCAGTAACCGGCTCAGATCATATTCTCCTTCTGCAACGGATGCATCATGGAAACTGAAATGCAGCGGCACATCAAACATAGATGGCTGATTGTCCGCAGACGCGATGTAATCATTGATATAGTCACATCTCCAGTGCCAGAAGTCACCTACCGTAAAGATCTCTTTTTCTTCTTCTCCGGCATTCGAAGCAGCTTCTGCAAAGTCTCTGATGAACCATCCCGGAATCTTCTCTGCTTCCTGGAAACGGAATCCGTCCACTCCGGTCACATCCTCATACCACTTCGCCCATGCCATTAATTCATCATATACTTCCTGATTGTACAGATCCAGCTCACTGCCTATGATATAATCATATTTGCTGAGCTTGTATTTCTTCTCTGCTTCCATCTCTGTCATACCAGACAGTTCGCAGACACGTCTCTTAAAATCATCCTGCTGCCAGTCAATCCCTGCAAAATGATTCCAGTTCCATTTGAACTTGGAATACTTGCTCTTTCTGCCCGGGAAGGTGAACTTCGACAAGGCTCCAACTATCTTTTTATTACCGATCATCTGCGGAATATCCTTGGCATTAAAATCTGCTGCCGTAACCTTCTCCACAGAATCTGCGCCTAACTTCTGTCTGACTGCGATATCTGCATATACATTGATTCCCTGTGCCTTCATTGCATCGATTGCTTCCAGATATTCTTTCTTTGTACCATATCTGGTTCCAACCGAACCCTTCTGATTAAATTCACCCAGATCATACAGATCATATGGCGCATAGCCCCTGTCATCTTTTCCCGCTGCCCCTTTGGTTGCAGGTGGAAACCATACAGCAGTTGCACCGAGCTTTTTCAATGTCGCTGCATCCTTTACCGCTTTCGCCCATAATGTCTGATCAGCCGGTGTATTTGCATTAAAATACTGCACCAGCAGTCCATTATCTTTCATCTTGCTACCTCCACGATTATATAGTTAATTGCCCCCCGCTATTATAACGCTTTAATTCTCTCGATTGCTTCTACTGTATTCTCATATGTACCAAATGCTGTCAGTCTGAAATATCCTTCACCACTCGGTCCAAAGCCTGAGCCCGGTGTACCTACGACATTTGCATTTGCAAGCAGATAATCAAAGAACTCCCATGAAGTCATCTTATC
The DNA here is from genome assembly GCF_037892645.1 of Coprococcus sp. HCN-4056. Lineage (NCBI taxonomy): Bacteria > Bacillati > Bacillota > Clostridia > Lachnospirales > Lachnospiraceae > Coprococcus > Coprococcus sp. HCN-4056. The sequence goes on from NZ_JBBKBL010000003.1 coordinate 379,811, forward strand.
CGGTGTCTTTAACCAGATATATGGTGCATTCACACCGCCGGATACGGAATAGCCTGCTGCCTTTAATCCATCATAGATCACCTTCGCATTGTTCATATAATATGCAATCTGTGCCTTTGTCTGTGCTTTACCTTCTTCTGAATATACAGCTTCTCCTGCTGCCTGAACAATATATGGAGCACCATTAAACTTGGTTCCATGTCTTCTAGCCCATAAACCATGAAGTGCAACACCATTTGCATCCTTCAGATCCTTTGGTACAACTGTAAATCCAAGACGGGTTCCGGTAAATCCTGCATTCTTCGAAAAGCTTCGAAGCTCAATCGCACAGGTTCTTGCACCTTCGCACTCGTAGATAGAATGTGGTACATCGTCTTCACTGATATATGCTTCGTATGCTGCATCATAGATGATCACAGCTCCGATCTTATTTGCGTAGTCAACCCATTCCTGAAGCTGTGCTTTGCTGATGGTCGCTCCTGTCGGATTATTTGGGAAACACAGATATATAATGTCCGGCTCCTCCTTTGGGAATTCCGGTGCAAATCCATTCTCCTCCAGACAAGGCATATAGATCACATCGCTCCAGAGTCCGGTCTCTTTATCATAAGTTCCGGTTCTGCCTGCCATTACATTTGAATCTACATAAACAGGATAAACAGGATCACATACAGCAATCTTGCTTTCCGGTGCAAAAATCTCCTGAATATTTGCAGAATCGCTCTTTGCACCATCACTTACAAAGATCTCATCAGCAGAAATATCAACTCCATGGTCAATATAGTCATTCTTTACGATGGTATTTCTTAAGAATTCATATCCAAGATCCGGTGCATAGCCCTTAAATGTCTCTGCTACCGCCATCTCATCTACAGCCGAATGCAGTCTCTCAATAATAGCAGGAGCAAGCGGCTGTGTTACATCTCCGATGCTCAGACGGATAATCTTCTTATCAGGATGTGCCGCACTGTACTCTCTCTGTTTCTTTGCTACTGTTGAAAATAAATAGCTTCCCGGAAGCTTCAGATAATTCTCATTTGCCTTAAACATGTCATTTCCTCCTAAAATCTGTCAGTCTCGCCGTCAAACACTACCTTGGCCGGACCTGTCATGTATACCTTATTGTTCTCTCTATCAAAACGGATGATCAGATCGCCGCCTAATAATTTTACGGTTACCTCATCATCTGTCTTTCCATTTAATACACATGCAACTGCAGTTGCACATGCTCCGGTTCCGCATGCCAGTGTCTCTCCAGTTCCTCTCTCCCATACACGCATCTTTACGGTATGACGGTCGATCACCTGAACAAACTCCGCATTCACACGGTTCGGAAATACTTCATGATGCTCGAATAACGGACCAGCTTTCTCCAACGGGAAATGTTCTGTATCGCCTACGAACATAACTGCATGTGGATTTCCCATGGATACACAGGTCATATGATAATCCACACCTGCTACTGTGATCTTCTCGTCGATCACCTGCTCTTTATCTGAACGCACAGGCACCTGATCTGCCTTGAGGATCGGCGCACCCATGTCAACTGTTACCATATCAACCTTGCCGTCCTTTATCACAAAATCCAGATATTTGATTCCGGCAAGTGTCTCTACAGATATCGAAGTCTTATCCGTAAGTCCATAATCATATACATACTTTCCTACACAACGGATACCATTTCCACACATCTCAGATCTGGAACCGTCTGCATTATACATATCCATTGTAAAATCTGCTTTATCGGATGGCTTAATCAGGATCACTCCATCACTTCCAACACCAAAATGCCGGTCACTCATGGCAATCGCCAGTTTCTCAGGATTTTCTACCTTCTCTGAAAAACAATTTATGTACACATAATCGTTTCCAAGACCTTCCATCTTTGTAAACTTCATATTCGTGCCTCCTTAAAACAGTGCTGTATGTTCCAGTATCATATATGCCATTTCAACAATATTGATACCATTATCCATGCTCTTTTTCTGCAGATACCGATGAGCGCCCTGCTCATCAAATCCATTATCATTCATTAATTTCAGCTTTGCAGCCTTAATTACCTTTTTTTCATCTTCTGTGCGTTCCTTTGGTTTTGTCTTGCGTTTTTTACGCTCCCACAGAATATTTTCAACCGTCAGTGAAACAGTATTGATAAAATCCTGTGTACGAAGTGGCATCGGCAGGCATGTAATTCCACTTTCTCTACACGCCTCGTAATGCACACGAGATGCAATCACAAGCATATCAAAATAATCCGGTATATTTGCCGCCAGCTCCGAAAATAACATATCCGGATACTGGTATCCGCATATAATAAGACCATCATCACACGCATCTGCTGCCTGTGCTGCCTGTGCTCCGGTCGTACATACCTGAGTTACATTGATTCCATGTCGAACCAAAAGATTTTTTATGCTTTTTGCTTCTTCTATCTTTGCAAATAGTACAATTACATTTACCAAAACAACAACCTCTCACCCGACCAGTTTCAGTTCCTTATATTTTCATGGAACAAATTGATTCTATAATATAGCAACACAGGCACCCATAAAATGGGTGTCTGTATTACTCCTTGATGCTTCTTCGGTTTTACTTAAACATACTGGCTTCTGATCAGACTTTGTAAAGGTAATTGCTGATCTCCCAGTCAGTAACCTGTCTGGTATATTCGTTCCACTCATCTAACTTTGCCGATGTATAACGTGTAAAGATATGCTCACCAAGTGCTTCCTTCATGAAGTCACTGTCTCTCATACATAAAACAGCTTCTCTTAAGTTTGCCGGAAGGCTCTCGATGTGTCTTGCTTTCTTTTCTTCTCTTGTTAATTCAAAGATATTGCTGTCAACACTTGGTACAAGTGGAAGCTGTCTCTTGATTCCGTCTAATCCGGCTTTTAAGCATACAGCCATTGCCAGATATGGATTTGCTGTTGGATCCGGGCAACGAAGCTCTACTCTTGTTCCTGCTCCTCTTGCACTTGGGATACGAACCAGCGGGCTTCTGTTTTTTGCTGACCATGCAATATAAATCGGTGCTTCATAACCAGGGACCAGTCTCTTATAAGAGTTTACTAATGGGTTTGTGATTGCTGTCATCTCTCTCATATGTTCCATGATACCTGCAATGAAGTAATATGCTTCCTGACTTAAACCAAGCTTATCATTATCATCTGCAAATATATTTTTGCCATCCTTTGATAAAGACATATTCATATGCATACCGGAACCACATACGCCATACTTTGGTTTTGGCATAAATGTAGCACACAGACCATGCTTCTTGGCAATTGTCTTAACAACGAGCTTAAATGTCTCGATGCTGTCGGCAGTCTTTAATGCCTCGCCATACTTGAAATCTATCTCATGCTGTGCAGGAGCAACCTCATGGTGGGAAGCTTCAATCTCAAATCCCATCTGTTCCAGTGTCAGTACCATATCTCTTCTGGCATTCTCACCGAAATCAAGTGGTCCAAGATCAAAATAGCTTGCACGCTCGTAAGTATTCGTTGTTGGTAAGCCATTCTCATCTGTCTGGAACAGGAAGAACTCACATTCTGGCCCTACGTTCATCATGTAACCCATATCAGCAGCTTCCTTCAATGCCTTCTTCAGAACATATCTTGGATCACCTTCAAATGGAGTGCCATCCGGCTTATAAACATCACAGATCAGTCTGGCAACCTTACCCTGCTGTGGTCTCCAAGGGAAAGTCTCATATGTATCATAATCTGGATATAGATACATATCGGATTCCTCGATTCTTGCAAATCCTTCAATAGAAGAACCATCAAACATAATCTTGTTATCCAGTGCTTTTTCAATCTGACTTGAAGTTATAGCAACATTCTTAAGGTCTCCAAAAATATCTGTAAACTGAAGTCTGATAAACTCTACATCATCTTCTTTTACCATCCTTAAGATATCTGCTTTCGTGTACTTACCCATAATATACTCCTTTTCATTACTTAATGTTGATATAATGCAGCGTCTGGTTATATAAAAGTATTCCACTGTTGCATTCTTTCCTGTGGACAGACTCCATCCACATTAAAGTTCTTAATAATCATAAACGCATCCCTTTATTTTGTCAACGAAAACCACACTTTATCATAAGGCTTATCGGTCAAATATCTTCACATAGCCGGCAGCGTTCATTTTCTGTTTTTATCTTTTTTTCTTTGTAAATACAGTATTGCCAATAAACACCGCAAGCCCGCCATAGCCGACCGCTTCTATCAATCCTGTTATAGTTTCCCGCACAGTAGTATCTGTATGATCGATATAGGCAAACTGTTCGATTGCGGATAAGAGCCAGTACTTGCGGAGAAACACATCTCCATCAGCAAGAATCTGATCCAGACCTGTTATCACTGTTGAGAATAAAAGTACAATAATGAGATTCACCGCAACTGCCATTCCTGCATTTTTTACATTCATCGCAACTGCCATATAGATATAGGAAGAAACTACATACATAACAAGCATTAAAAGAAACACTCGGATAAATCCTGTCACATCCTCGCGTTCGATTGTTCCATGCCAGAATATCGCCCCGGCAATCAACGATACAGCTACATATAAAAGATAACCGATGCCTGCTATCACCGTTGTCGCATATAATTTAGCCATATAAATCTGACGTGTCTGATACCCGCGTTCCAGCATCAGCGAATAGACACCATTCCGTTTCTCTGCCCCGATCATGATCGTGATCACGATTGCATACAAAATAGAGAGAATCTGCATCAGTGAAACAGCGATTCCGGCACAGTCAAACAGATTTATGTCTGTAAATGCATCCACATCCGTATCATATCCACCCGCTGCTTCCATCAGCTCTCCAGATATCATATGTGTTGCAGCATAAAACAATGCAAATCCAACCAATACCATTCCAATGATCACAATGCATGCAATACGAAATGTCTTATTCTTCCTGATTCTGTAATTCTCTGCACGAATGATCTGATTCATCATTTGTTTCCTGCCTTTCTGTCTTACCTGTTATTTTCTGTACAGCATGTTATTTTAATCTACTAGCCCTGTTGATTTCTCTAATGTATTCTGGTTCTGTCTTTCCTCTTGTTTATTATTCTGATCTGCTATATCGTTTTATAATTTTACTTGATATTCTACACTTATGCTATATGTTTACGTTGTTTTTTGGAACCGTGTAATAATATAATCCTCAACTGCTTCCTCGCTGCCTGCCTGCTGAAGCAGTTCTTCTTTTGTATATTCCATACAGATCCTGCCATGATCCATAACCAGATACCGATTGCAAAGTTTTACCAATTCACCGATCACATGACTGCTGATCAATATTCCGATTGACCGATCCTCATGCATTGCCCACAGACGTTCTTCCAGATCCTGCATCCCCTGTACATCCAGACCGTTTAACGGCTCATCTAAGATTAAAAGTCTCGGATCACCGAGCATTGCAACCGCTATGCCAAGTCTCTGTTTCATTCCAAGTGAATACCTGCCAGCCAATTTCTTTCCGGCTTCTGCAAGCCCCATCTGGTGCAGCAGGCTCTCATATACTGCTTCATCCTCTACCCCAAATAATCTGCCAAAATATCGAAGATTCTCGATTCCAGACATATCAGTATATATATTTGGATTCTCGATCAGCGTTCCTACGTCCTGCGTTCTTCGTTCTCCTGAAAAACTGATTTCTCCCGAATCAACCGGAATACTTCCTGCAATTGCCCTCATCAGTGTCGTTTTACCTGCTCCATTGCCGCCCAATAACCCAATGACATCCCCTGTCCAGATAGACAATGATACATCATCCAATACTGTACGTTCCTTATATTTTTTTGTAACATGATCTATCTGTACGATCTTCTCTGCCATAAAGGTCTCCTTGCATTCTTTTTTTGTGCTAATCCTTTTTTCATATTGCTAATTATCCATTTATTTTTCATCTAACAATATAACTATACCTTCTATATTTAATAATATCTTTAATCAAAATTTTATCCCAGATGATTCAAGACGTCAATATTGCATTAAATAAGTCAAATGTTGTTTTTCATATAAACACGAAATCCGCATTTGGCTTATTAACATAAACATAAAAAGGATGATTGTGAATCACTTCACAACCATCCTTCATTTTTCAGATTGTATGCACACCCTACGGTGTAACCAATGAATATAGATTAATCTACTACGTATGGTAAAATTGCAATCTGTCTTGCTCTCTTAACTGCTACAGTTAAAGCTCTCTGATGCTTAGCACAGTTACCGGTAATTCTTCTAGGAAGGATCTTACCTCTTTCAGAGATGTATCTCTTTAACTTGTTTGCATCTTTATAATCGATAACAGCAGTCTTATCTGCACAGAATACACATACTTTCTTTCTTCTACGAATATTTCTTCTCTTCATTGGAGCGTCTGCTCTATCTGTCTTTGTATAAGCCATTGTATTTACCTCCTTCTTTACTTGAATGGTAAATCATCCTCTATACCTTCCGGAATACTCATAAAACCTTCTGCACTTGCATTTGCAGGTGAAGGTCTGCCAGCTGGCTGATAACTTCCGCCATCTGATGAAGAACTTCCTTTGCTTTCAGCAAATTCCTGGTCTTCGATAACAACATCTGTTGTATATACTTTGTTTCCATCTTTATTGGTATAACTGCCTGTCTGGATTCTTCCAGTAGCCACGATCTTTGTACCCTGTTTCAGATACTTTTCAGCAAATTCTGCTGAACGGCCAAAAGCAACACAGTTAATAAAATCTGCGGTCTGATCACCATTTCTGTTAAAACGTCTATCTACAGCGAGAGTGTATCTGGCAATTGCCATCTGATCATTCCCCTGAGAATATCTGATCTCTGGATCTCTTGTTAAACGACCCATTAAAATTACTTTATTCATACGGAATTCCTCCTATTACTCAGCGTCTAAACGAACGCAAAGATATCTGAGAACAGGCTCCATGATACGAACATTAGCTTCAAGCTGTGCTGGTACATCAGCTTCTGCATCGAACTGAATGAAGTAATAGTAAGCTTCGCCCATCTTCTGGATTTCATAAGCAAGCTTCTTAAGTCCGCAGTCTTCAACATTAGTGATAGTTGCATTAGCTTTCTCGATGTAAGCCTTTACTTTCTCAACTGCTGCTGTTCTAGCATCCTCATCAATCTTTGCATTAACTACTAAAGTTAACTCATACTTGTTCATGTAATTGCACCTCCTTATGGTCTCTGGCCCATATATGATATATGAGCAAGGAAATATATGATTATTAACACATCACAGAACAAAATAATATCATAAAGGTTCCCATGTTGCAAGAATTTTTTTATTATTTCAATACTTTTTTTCTATTTTATTGCTATTCTATAAAACCTTTAAAATTCTTTTCAACTAATTTTCTCGGTACCATCACCTGATGATCACACCCTTTACATTTCAAACGAAAATCCATACCAACGCGAAGGATCTCCCATTCATTTGCACCACATGGATGCGGCTTCTTCATCTTAATTACCTGACCAACATTAAACTCCATACTGCACACTCCTTATTTATCAACACCTGAATCTGATTTTCTCTCAGTCTTTTTACAGATAAAAGAAAAAGCTGAAATCGTTATGATTTCAGCTTTTCAAAGTCATGCCCAAAGCTGGAATCGAACCAGCGACACGAGGATTTTCAGTCCTCTGCTCTACCAACTGAGCTATCTGGGCATATTACATAATAGTAGCGGGGACAGGATTTGAACCTATGACCTTCGGGTTATGAGCCCGACGAGCTTCCAGACTGCTCCACCCCGCGATATAAATAAAAAAGAAATGGGCGGAGGTGGATTCGAACCACCGAAGCATTACGCAGCAGATTTACAGTCTGTCCCCTTTGGCCACTCGGGAATCCACCCATTTTTTGCTTTTCAGCAAAAAGCCGATGATCGGACTCGAACCGATAACCTGCTGATTACAAATCAGCTGCTCTGCCAATTGAGCCACATCGGCATATTAAATTAAATGACCCCAACGAGATTCGAACTCGTGTTACCGCCGTGAAAGGGCGATGTCTTAACCGCTTGACCATGGGGCCTTATAAGATTAGCTCCCCGAGTAGGGCTCGAACCTACAACCCCTCGGTTAACAGCCGAGTGCTCTACCATTGAGCTATCGAGGAATAACACCTGGTATACCACGGCGTACTCATCAAGCCTAACACAGATTCAGGTTGATGTCAATACTTTTTATTTCATGTACCTTCAGAATTTCATACAGAAAGTCTTA